>NZ_CP035088.1:463750-777500 GCF_004786035.1 Pseudomonas viciae | reverse complement strand
AAGATCTTTCGTCTCAACCGAGGCGCGCATTCTACAGCGCCCCGTGTATCTGTCAAGCGGTTATTTTAAGAAGTTTTCAAAGTTTCCTTTGCAACTTCAACCACTTGCGCTTCCGATCTCTCGTTAGCGGGAGGCGAATTCTACAGCGTTACTCACTGCTGTCAACACCTCTTTTTCTCCGCTTTCGACCGAGACGATCGAACCGCTGACAAGGCCACACAACACCGCCTTATCAACTCCTTCCTGACCTCGATGAACTGAAGCCCGACACCTTCAAAACAATGGTAACTCATTGAAACTCAAGGAGTTTTTCGTTTCGACTGCGCCGGAAGTGGGGCGAATTATAGACGTCCAGAATTTGCCGTCAACACCTATTTTCATAATTCTGTCACATCAGTCAAAAAGCCCCGCAAAAGCAGAGGCCGGCGCCCCAGGGCGCCGGCCTCTTCTAGTACCCGTTACAAGCTGGGGAAAGCGAACTGTGATGCTTCATGGCTTGCACGCTGCGGCCAGCGCTGAGTAATGGCCTTGCGACGGGTATAGAAACGAACCCCATCCGGGCCGTAGGCGTGCAGGTCGCCGAACAGCGAACGCTTCCAGCCGCCAAAGCTGTGATAGGCAACTGGCACCGGCAATGGAACGTTGACCCCCACCATGCCGACCTCGATCTCATCGCAGAACAACCGCGCCGCCTCGCCATCACGGGTAAAGATGCAAGTACCGTTGCCATACTCGTGATCGTTGATCAGTTGCATCGCCTCTTCCAGGCTGTTGACCCGGACGATGCACAGCACCGGCCCGAAGATCTCTTCCTTATAGATACGCATCTCGGGTGTGACGCGATCGAACAGGCAGCCACCCAGGAAGAAACCTTCTTCATGGCCGGCCACGCTCAAGCCACGACCATCGACCACCAGCGCAGCACCCGCCGCCACGCCGTCTTCTATATAGCCACTGACCTTGTCGCGATGCTGCCCCGTCACGAGTGGCCCCATGTCCAACCCGCAAGATGTGCCTGCGCCGATCTTCAGCGACTGAATCTGCGGCACCAACTTGGCTACCAGCGCATCCGCCACTTGGTCGCCCACACACACCGCCACCGAAATCGCCATGCAACGCTCACCGCATGAACCGTACGCCGCGCCCATCAGTGCGCTGACGGCGTTGTCCAGATCGGCATCCGGCATCAATACCGCATGATTCTTTGCCCCACCCAGCGCCTGGACGCGTTTACCGCGTCGAGTGCCCTCGGCGTAGATGTATTCAGCAATCGGCGTCGAACCGACAAAACTCAGCGCCTTCACTTCCGGCGCTTCGATCAGTGCATCCACGGCGGCCTTGTCGCCATGCACGACGCTCAGCACGCCCTTGGGCAAACCGGCCTCCAACAGCAACTGGGCAATCAGCAACGTCGAGCTCGGGTCGCGCTCGGACGGCTTGAGGATGAAGCAGTTCCCGCACACGATCGCCAGCGGATACATCCACAGCGGCACCATCGCCGGGAAGTTGAACGGTGTAATGCCCGCCACCACTCCCAGAGGCTGAAAATCTGACCAGGCGTCGATGTTCGGTCCTACGTTACGGCTGTACTCGCCCTTCAGAATCTCCGGCGCCGCGCAGGCGAACTCGACGTTCTCGATGCCGCGCTTGAGCTCACCGGCCGCGTCTTCCAATGTCTTGCCGTGTTCTTCGCTGATCAACTGGGCAATGCGCGACTCGTTCTGCTCCAGCAACTGCTTGAAACGAAACATCACCTGCGCACGCTTGGCCGCCGGGGTGTTGCGCCAAGCCGGGAAAGCCGCCTTGGCAGCGTCGATGGCCTGCTGGATGGTCGCGCGATCAGCCAATGGCACCTTGTGAATCGCCTGGCCAGTGGACGGGTTGAACACGTCAGCCGTACGAGCGCTGTCGCTCAACAGTTCGCCATTGATCAAATGCGGAATGAGGCTCATGGGGACTCCAGAATTTATCCACGGGCGCCCGTCGTCGGACGCCCGTTATTGAAAGCTATAGAGAGGACTGCATCAGTCGAGTTTGTTCAGCACTTCGCCCACTGCGTCAAACAGACGATCCAGGTCCTGCGGCTTGCTGTTGAACGTTGGCCCGAACTGCAGGGTGTCGCCGCCGAAACGTACGTAGAACCCAGCTTTCCACAACGCCATGCCGGCCTCGAACGGGCGCACGATCGCATCGCCATCGCGCGGCGCGATCTGGATCGCCCCGGCCAAGCCATAGTTGCGAATATCGATAACGTTCTTCGAGCCCTTCAAACCGTGCAAGGCATTCTCGAAATGCGGCGCGACCTCGGCCACGCTCTGCACCAGGTTTTCCTTTTGCAACAGGTCCAATGCCGCCAAGCCTGCCGCACAGGCCACCGGGTGCGCCGAGTAGGTGTAGCCATGGGGGAATTCCACCGCGTACTCGGGGGTCGGCTGATTCATGAAGGTCTGATAGATCTCCGAGCTGGCAATCACCGCGCCCATGGGGATCGCGCCATTGGTGACTTGCTTGGCGATGCACATCAGGTCCGGGGTCACGCCAAAACTATCGGCACCGAACATCGAACCGGTGCGACCGAAACCGGTGATCACTTCATCGAACACCAGCAGGATACTGTGCTGGTCGCAGATTTCCCGCAGGCGCTTGAGGTACCCCTCAGGCGGCACCAGCACGCCCGCCGACCCGGCCATTGGCTCGACGAATACTGCAGCGATGTTGGAGGCATCGTGCAGTTCGATCAGCTTCAACAGCTCATCGGCCAAGGCGATGCCACCCTCCTTCGGCATGCCCCGGGAATACGCATTGCTCGCCAGCAAGGTATGAGGCAAATGGTCGACATCCATCATCGCCTGGCCGAACAGCTTGCGATTACCGTTGACGCCACCAAGGCTGGTCCCAGCAATGTTCACGCCGTGATAGCCACGGGCACGGCCGATCATCTTGGTCTTGGTCGCCTGGCCCTTGAGACGCCAGTAAGCGCGGACCATTTTCACCGCGGTATCGGCGCACTCGGAACCGGAGTCGGTAAAGAACACATGATTGAGATTGCCCGGGGTCAGGCTGGTGATTTTTTCCGCCAGTTGGAACGACAGCGGATGGCCGTATTGGAAACCCGGCGAGTAATCGAGAGTGCCCAACTGCTTGGCGACCGCTTCCTGGATTTCCTTGCGCGTGTGCCCGGCACCGCAGGTCCACAGGCCCGACAGCGAGTCGTAGACCTTACGTCCCTTGTCATCCTGCAGCCAACTGCCTTCGGCGGCGACGATCAAACGCGGGTCGCGCTGGAAATTGCGGTTGGCGGTGTAAGGCATCCAGTGGGCATCAAGCTTGAGCTGACTGGCCAGGGAACCGGCAGCGTGTTCGGGCATGTTCATCGACAAAACCTCGCAGGACATAAGCGTCAGGGGATCGAAAGACGTTCTTGCAGCTAAGTTGACACGACGATAAAGTCGGTGAAATCCAACTTTTCTAACCTTCAGTCAGTGGATCACTAAACTATGAGCGTTCGCCGTCCCGATCCACTGGCCCAGGTCAGCGACTTCGATATCCGCTTGCTGCGCATTTTCCGCAGCGTGGTGGAGTGCGGCGGATTCTCCGCAGCCGAAACGGTGCTTGGCATCGGACGCTCCGCCATCAGCCAGCAGATGAGCGATCTCGAACAACGCCTCGGCCTGCGCCTGTGCCAACGCGGGCGCGCCGGGTTCTCGTTGACCGAGGAAGGTCGCGAGGTTTATCAATCGGCGTTGCAATTGTTGAGTGCGCTGGAAAGCTTTCGCACCGAGGTCAACGGCCTGCACCAGCATTTGCGCGGCGAGTTGATCATCGGCCTGACCGACAATCTGGTCACCCTGCCCCACATGCGCATCACCCACGCCTTGGCTCAGTTGAAGGAACGTGGGCCCGACGTGCAGATCCAGATTCGCATGATCGCGCCCAACGAAGTCGAGCAAGGCGTGCTCGATGGACGCTTGCATGTCGGCGTGGTGCCGCAGGCCAGTGCGCTGTCCGGACTGGAATATCAACCGTTGTACAGCGAACGGTCGTTGCTCTATTGCGCGGTCGGGCATCCGCTGTTTTATGTGGATGACCAGCAACTCGACGACGCGCGTCTCAATAGCCAGGACGCTATCGCGCCGACCTTCCGCCTGCCGGCCGAGATCCAGGCCCATTACCAGGCGCTCAATTGCACCGCCAGTGCATCGGACCGCGAAGGCATGGCGTTCCTGATTCTCACCGGGCGCTACATCGGTTACTTGCCGGATCACTACGCCAGCCTCTGGGTCCAGCAAGGACGGTTGCGTGCGCTAAAACCCACCGTGCGTTTCTACGACCTGAGCCTGGCGTCGGTTACGCGCAAGGGCCGACGGCCTCACCTGGTGCTGGAAAGTTTTCTCGAGAGCCTCGCGGCAACCCGCTAATACCTTTGCTCTTTGTGGGAGCGGGCTTGCTCGCGAAGGCGCTGTATCAGTCGGCATCAATGTTGAATGACCGTCCGCTTTCGCGAGCAAGCCCGCTCCCACAAGTGTTCAGTCAGGCTTTATATAGCAGAGGCACTTGTCGGATCGCTGCCGGTGCGCTATCAACGCAGTTGCTTGCCCCACAGACCCAGCCCGGAAACGTCCATGACCTTTGAAGTCCCTGCCCACGGTGGCAAGCCCACCAGTCGCATTCGTCAAAAGAACGAAGAGACCATCCTCAAGGCCGCCGAAGATGAATTCGCCCGTCACGGATTCAAAGGCACCAGCATGAACGCTATCGCCCTGAAAGCCGGGCTGCCCAAGGCGAACCTGCATTACTACTTCACCAACAAACTCGGGTTGTACGTGGCGGTGCTGAGCAACATCATCGAATTGTGGGACAGCACCTTCAATACCCTCACGGCTGAAGATGATCCGGCCGAAGCCTTGACCCGCTACATCCGCGCCAAGATGGAATTCTCCCGGCGCCAACCCCAGGCGTCGCGGCTGTTTGCCATGGAAGTGATCAGCGGAGGCGAATGCCTGACCGAATATTTCAACCAGGATTATCGCGCCTGGTTCAACGGCCGTGCTGCCGTGTTTCAAGCCTGGATCGATGCCGGTAAGATGGACCCGGTCGACCCGGTGAACCTCATCTTCCTGTTATGGGGCAGCACCCAGCATTACGCCGACTTCGCTACGCAGATCTGCCGCGTGACCGGTCGCAGCAAGTTGACCAAGCAAGACATGATCGATGCCGGCGACAACCTGATCCGCATCATTCTCAAGGGCTGCGGCCTGACACCAGCTTTCTAAGATCCCCATGCCTTTTACCCTTGCCGGTTTTTGCGAATACCGCGAAGAAATTCGCAAAAGCCGCTTCATCACCGTTGCAGCCCACATCACCAGCCCCGCCGATGCCCAGGCCTTTATCGAACAGCACAGCGACCTGAACGCCACGCACAATTGCTGGGCCTGGAAACTCGGTGATCAATATCGCAGCAACGACGATGGCGAACCGGGCGGTACCGCCGGACGGCCGATCCTGGCGGCCATTGAAGCCCAGGCGTGCGACCAGGTCGTGGTGCTGGTGATCCGCTGGTATGGCGGAATCCAGTTGGGCACGGGCGGATTGGCTCGCGCCTATGGCGGCGGCGCGAACAAGTGCCTGCAAAACGCTGACAAGATTGAATTGATCAGCCGGGTGGCGCTTCGCTGCACCTGCGGGTTCGCGGAACTGCCTCTGGTGAAACTGCGGGTTGCCGAATGTGGCGGGCTGGTGAATGAAGAAAGCTTTACGGCCAATGGCGTGGACATGCAGCTGGCCGTGGGTGAGGCGCAGATCGAGACATTACAAAAACAACTGGCCGACCTGAGCCGCGGGCGAATTCTGCTCGAGCGTTGAAACCGAAGGTCTGCCACCTTTCGGGGCGCGCGCAAAACTTGCAATTTGCCCACACCCACTGTGCACCCGGCTGTGGATAACCTGAGCACATCCGGCTGTAACCCTTCTGTCATGCGGGTTTGAGCGGGTTGCTCATTTTTTATTCAAAGCCCCGTTTATCCGACAATTCTTTCAATAAAACAGATGCTTGCAACGGTTTATCACCTTTAGAAGAAAGCCGCACAGTGCTTATGCCCGAGCGTCTGGCTTGCGCACAATAACTGTGGAGCAACCTGTGGATAACCCGTTCATGGCTCCCTCGACCCCAAGAAGGGCATGGCTCGCGAGCGCTTGTTCATTTTTTAACCATCTATTAGCGGGCAAAACCGGGGCTCGCCGCAACCCGAGCGCCCCAATACGGTGCCGACATCTGCCGGTGAAACCCGTCCGGTTATGCGCTGAAGGCCTGTGCCTTGGGGCAAGCGCGAATTTCCTGACCTGATGGCCAGGAAATTGCTTTATCCACAGGCATTCATGTCCATCGACCCGAGCCTGTCATGTCCAACCCCGATTCCATTGCGCGCCTGCAATTGCGCAAGATCAGCAAACGCTACCCTGGTTGCCTGGCCAACGACGCCATCGACCTGAATATCCAGCCCGGCGAAATCCATGCCCTGCTTGGGGAAAACGGTGCGGGCAAAAGCACCCTGATGAAGATTATCTACGGCGTCACCCAGGCCGATTCGGGCGAGGTGATCTGGCAAGGCCAACGGGTCAATCTGCGCAACCCGGCACAGGCCCGCAGCCTGGGGATCGGCATGGTATTCCAGCATTTTTCATTGTTCGAAACCCTCACGGTGGCGCAGAACATTGCCCTGGCCATGGGCGCGGCGGCCGGTACACCGGCACAACTGGAACCCAGGATCCGCGAAGTCTCCCGGCGCTACGGCATGGCGCTGGAACCGCAGCGGCTGGTCCACAGCCTGTCGATTGGCGAACGTCAGCGGGTAGAGATCATCCGCTGCCTGATGCAGGACATTCGCTTGCTGATTCTCGATGAGCCGACCTCGGTGCTCACGCCCCAGGAAGCCGAAGAATTGTTCGTGACCCTGCGCCATCTGGCGAGCGAGGGCTGCAGTATTTTGTTTATCAGCCACAAACTGGCTGAGGTGCGGGCGCTGTGTCACAGCGCCACGGTGCTGCGCGGCGGACGAGTGTCGGGGCATTGCACACCGGCGCAATGCTCGGATCGGGAACTGGCGCAGTTGATGGTCGGCGAAGCGGCCGGGCTGATCACGGACTACCCCAAGGTCAGCGCAGACAAAGCCTTCCTGCAGATCAACAAGCTGTCCTGGCACAACCCGGCCCCGTTCGGCTGTTCGTTGCGCAACATTGACCTTGAGGTTTGCAGCGGCGAAATCGTCGGTATCGCCGGGGTGGCAGGTAACGGTCAGGACGAGTGGCTCGCGTTGCTCAGCGGAGAAATACAGCTTGCCCGCCAGCAAGGCGAAACGATCCGATTCGACGGCCAACCCGTGGCGCACCTGCGCCCCGATGCCCGTCGCCGGCGCGGGCTGGCGTTTGTCCCGGCCGAACGCCTGGGCCACGGAGCGGTGCCGCAAATGAGCCTGGCGGATAACGCTTTGCTCAGCGCCTTCCAACAGGGGTTGGTCAGCCATGGCTTGATTCGACGCAGCAAGGTCGAGGATCTCGCCGAGCAGATCATCCGGCGTTTTGGTGTGAAGACACCCGACACCAAGACCCCGGCGCGCAGCCTGTCGGGGGGCAACCTGCAGAAATTCATTCTCGGCCGAGAAATCCTTCAACAGCCCAAACTGCTGGTGGCCGCTCACCCAACCTGGGGCGTGGACGTCGGCGCGGCGGCGACCATCCATCGCGCGCTGATTGCCTTGCGCGATGCGGGCGCGGCGATTCTGGTGATCTCCGAAGACCTCGATGAACTGTTTCAGATCAGCGACCGCCTCGGAGCCTTGTGCGGCGGGCGTCTGTCGGCCTTGCGCCCCACGGTCGAGACTCGGCTCAGCGACGTCGGCGGTTGGATGGCCGGCCAGTTCGACGCGCCTCAATCCCCCGCCCCCACGCCGGTTTAACGGAGTTTTACATGCTGCTTTCTCTCGAACCCCGTGGCCAGCAATCGCGCCTGATGCTCTGGTGCTCGCCGCTATTGGCCGCTGTATTGACCCTGAGCTGTGGCTCGCTGCTGTTCATCGCGCTTGGGCATGACCCGTTGCAAACGTTGTTCACCTTGCTGATCGCGCCGATCAGCGATCTGTACGGGGTGTCCGAGTGGCTGGTCAAGACCTTGCCAATCCTGCTGTGTGCCCTCGGCCTGGCGGTGGCTTATCAGGCGCGGGTCTGGAACATCGGCGCCGAAGGCCAGCTGCTGCTGGGCGCCCTGGCCGGCAGCGCCTTGGCGGTAAACATCATCGGCCTGCAAAGCCGCTGGGCACTGGTGCTGATTCTGCTGACCGGCACCCTCGCCGGTGCGGCCTGGGCCGGGCTCACGGCGTGGCTGCGCACGCGCTTCAATGCCAATGAAATCCTGACCAGCATCATGCTCAATTACATCGCGCTGAACCTGCTGTTGTTTTGCGTGCACGGGCCGCTGAAAGACCCGGCGGGTTTCAACTTTCCGGAGTCGGCGATGTTCGGCGAAGCCAGTCGCCTGCCGTTGCTGCTGGAGGATGGCCGGGTGCATGCCGGGTTGTATTTCGCCCTGCTGGCGCTGGTGGCGGTGTGGGTCTTGCTACAGAAAAGCTTTGTCGGCTTTCAGATCAAGGTACTGGGCCTGGACGCGCGCGCCGCCGGTTTCGCCGGTTTTCGCCAGAAGCCGCTGGTGTGGCTGGCGCTGCTGATCAGCGGCGCGCTGGCCGGGTTGGCCGGTGTCTGCGAAGTGACCGGGCCGATTGGCCAACTGGTGCCGCAGGTGTCGCCGGGCTACGGCTACGCGGCAATTACCGTGGCCTTTCTGGGACGCCTCAATCCCATCGGCATTCTGTTCGCCAGCCTGCTGATGGCATTGCTGTACATCGGCGGCGAGAGCGCGCAAATGTCGCTCAATCTGCCCCAAGCGATCACCCAACTGTTCCAGGGGATGATGCTGTTTTTCCTGTTGGCCTGCGACGTCCTGATCCTGTATCGGCCGCGCCTGAACCTGCGCTGGGCCCGGCGCGCACGAACCACCGCCGTACAGGCAGGAGCGCTGTGATGGATATCGACCTGTTGAGCAATATTTTCTACGCCATGGTCCGCTGCGGCACACCCTTGTTGCTGGTGGCCCTGGGTGAATTGGTCTGCGAGAAAAGCGGCGTCCTGAACCTGGGCCAGGAAGGCATGATGCTGTTCGGCGCAGTGATGGGTTTTATCGTCGCGTTCAACAGCGGCAACCTGTGGCTCGGTGTGCTGCTGGCGATGGCCGCCGGGATGCTGTTGTCGGCACTGTTCGCCTTGGTGGCGCTGGTGTTCAACGCCAATCAGGTGGCCACCGGGTTGGCGCTGACGATTTTCGGCGTGGGCCTGTCGAGTTTTGTCGGGGCGGCCTGGGTCGGCAAACCGCTGGCGGGGTTCGAGCCCCTGGCGATTCCGTACTTGAGTGAAATCCCGTTGATCGGGCGGATGCTGTTTGCCCAAGACCTGCTGGTTTATCTGTCTTTCGCGCTGTTTGCCCTGGTGGCCTGGGTGATTGTGAAAAGCCGCGCCGGGTTGATCATCCAGGCCGTCGGCGAGAATCCCGATGCCGCCAGCGCCATGGGCCTGCCGGTGTTGCGGGTGCGAACCCTGGCGGTGCTGTTCGGCGGCGCCATGGCCGGGTTGGCCGGCGCTTATCTGTCGTTGGCCTACACGCCGATGTGGGCCGAAAACATGAGCGCCGGACGTGGCTGGATCGCCCTGGCGCTGGTGGTGTTCGCCAGTTGGCGGGTGTGGCGCCTGCTGCTGGGCGCCTACCTGTTCGGCCTCGCCAGCATCCTGCACCTGGTGGCCCAGGGCTTGGGGCTGGCGATTCCATCGAGCTTGCTGGCGATGCTGCCGTACGTCGCGACCATTGTGGTGCTGGTGTTGCTGTCCCGGGACGCGGTGCGCACGCGGCTGTATGCGCCGGTGTCGCTGGGACAGCCTTGGCAGGCGGGGCATTGAGAAACCCTGTGGCGAGGGAGCTTGCTCCCGCTCGACTGCGCAGCAGTCGCCTCCTTAGGAGGGGTGCTGCGCACCCCAGCGGGAGCAAGCTCCCTCGCCACGGATGGGCAGTATTTGCATGACGCCCCACACCACCTCTAAAAACAGGAAAACCCACAACACCGCACTGGCCCCATGAAGCAATGCATACAGCATCCAGGTCGAAAACAAAAACCGCCCCACCGCGTCATAACGCCCATACAGCGGCTGCGGATCCCGAATCCGCAGCACCGACCACACGCAGACAATCGAGCCCAGCAGATTCACCATCAGCAGATGCGCCGGCGCAAACGGCGGCAGTTCTCCAGGCAGGTCAAATAGCTGAGCCATGCTCGTCAACACACTATGCAACGCCGAAAAGCTCCACGGCGTGGCCAGCACGGCCGACACGATAAGGTCGTACCAGGCGCTGCCGCGCACCACCCGGCGATATTGCATCAAAGTCCACATACACCTTGCTCCAGATAATTGGGAAGCAAAGAGCCTAAAGCCTGGGGTATGCTCCAAGGTCAAGCCCTTCGGAGACCCACCATGCGCATCGGTGAACTCGCCCAAGCCTGCGCCGTCAGCCGTGACACCCTGCGCTTCTACGAGCAGCGCGGCCTGATCGCTGCGCAGCGCAGCGCCAATGGCTATCGCCACTACCCCGCCGACATGGTGCAACTGGTGCTCTACATCAAGACGGCCCAGCGCCTGGGTTTTACCCTGGGCGAGATCGGCGCCAGCGTCGCCGCCCTGTGGCAGGCGCAGGACCCTGACTGCGCCGTAGCGCAATTGCTGCAAGACAAGCTGAACCTGATCGAAACCCGCATGACCGAACTCGACGCGTTGCGTCACGAGCTGAAACAACGGCTCGGGCAACGTTGTCCATTAAATCCGTGACCTTCTCACTCAAGGATGCCTTCATGAATTCGGCAAAAAACGCATTGATCATCGGCGCCTCCCGAGGCTTGGGCCTCGGCCTGGTGAAGACACTGCTCAGCGATGGCTGGAACGTGACCGCCACCGTGCGCAACCCGCAGAACGCAGAGGCGTTGAAAGCACTGGGCCCGGTACGGATCGAGAAGCTCGACATGGACGATCAGCAAGCCGTCATCGCCCTGAGCCAACAGCTCAAGGGTGAAACCTTCGACCTGCTGTTCATCAACGCGGGTGTCAAAGGCCCGGACAATCAGAGTCCCGGTGGCGCGACGCTGGCCGAAGTCGGCCAGTTGTTCTTCACCAACGCCGTGGCGCCGATCAACCTGGCCCAGCGCTTCGTCGGCCAGATCCGCGACGGCAGCGGCGTGCTGGCGTTCATGAGTTCGGTGCTGGGCAGCGTGACCATGCCCGACGCCCCGGAACTGGCGCTGTACAAAGCCAGCAAGGCGGCGCTCAATTCGATGACCAATAGTTTTGTCACTCAATTGGGCGAACAGACATTGACGGTACTGTCGCTGCATCCGGGCTGGGTCAAGACCGACATGGGCGGTGAAGGGGCGGATATCGATGTCCAGACCAGCACCCGTGGCCTGATTGATCAGGTGAATGCCTTCGCTGGTAAGGGCGGACATCATTTCGTCAACTACAAGGGCGAGACGATTCCCTGGTAAACACCCGATACCCTGTGGAACACCGATAACCCTGTGGGAGCGAGCTTGCTCGCGATGGCGGTCTCACATCCAACATCGATGTCGACTGACCTACCGCTATCGCGATCAAGCCCGCTCCCACATTTTGATCTCGGCGGGCTCTGGAAAACTGCAACACAACCTGAGTAAACTCCGCACCTCGCCCTACCCAACGGCGACCCTGGATCAGCAGACAGGGCATCACTGAGCTGGCTAACCTGAACCCACTTTCAGAGGAGCCGGCCACCATGCCTGCGACCCGTACCTGGTTAAAAAATCCCCTCGCCATTTTTACTGCCAACGACCTCGATGCCCGTGGCGGCCTCGTCCTGCAGGGCGGTGTGATCGTCGAACTGCTGAGTGCCGGCCAACACCCCGTCCAACCATGCGATACGGTCTTCGACGCCCGCGAGCATGTGATCCTGCCGGGGCTGATCAACACCCATCATCACTTCTATCAAACCCTGACGCGTGCCTGGGCACCGGTGGTGAACCAGCCGCTGTTTCCGTGGTTGAAAACCCTCTATCCGGTATGGGCGCGACTGACCCCGGAAAAACTCGCCCTGGCAAGCAAAGTGGCACTCGCTGAGCTGCTGCTTTCCGGTTGCACCACGGCGGCCGATCACCATTACCTGTTTCCCGAAGGCTTGGAAAATGCCATCGACGTGCAGGTGCAAAGTGTCCGTGAACTGGGGATGCGCGCGATGCTGACCCGCGGTTCCATGAGCCTGGGCGAGGACGACGGTGGCTTGCCGCCGCAGCAGACCGTGCAGCAGGGCCAGGTGATTCTCGACGACAGCCAGCGGTTGATCACCCAGTACCATGAACGCGGCGACGGCGCGCAGATCCAGATTGCCCTGGCGCCCTGCTCGCCGTTTTCAGTCACGCCCGAGATCATGCGTGCCAGCGCTGAACTGGCGGAAAAACTCGACGTACGCCTGCACACACACCTGGCCGAAACCCTTGATGAAGAAGACTTCTGCCTGCAACGCTTCGGCCTGCGCACCGTGGACTATCTGGACAGCGTCGGTTGGCTCGGCCCGCGCACCTGGCTGGCCCACGGCATTCATTTCAACCCTGAAGAAATCACCCGTCTCGGCGCCGCCGGCACCGGCATCTGCCATTGCCCGAGTTCCAACATGCGCCTGGCCTCGGGCATTTGCCCGACCCTGGACCTGACCGCCGCCGGCGCCCCCCTGGGCCTGGGTGTGGACGGCTCGGCCTCCAACGACGCCTCGAACATGATCCTTGAAACCCGCCAGGCGCTGTACATCCAGCGCCTGCGTTATGGCGCGCAAGCGATCACCCCGGAACGCGTGCTGAAATGGGCGACCCGGGGTTCGGCGCAACTGCTCGGACGCAGCGATATCGGTGAATTGGCGGTGGGCAAGCAGGCAGACCTGGCGCTGTTCAAGCTCGATGAATTGCGTTTCTCCGGCAGCCACGATCCGATCTCGGCCCTGCTGCTGTGCGGCGCGGACCGGGCCGATCGGGTGATGGTCGGCGGGCAATGGCGGGTGATCGATGGGCAGGTCGAAGGGTTGGACTTGAAGGGGTTGATTGCCGATCACAGCCAGGCGGCGCGGGAGTTGATTGCCGGCGCCTGACCGGACGCCATCGCGGGCAAGCCTTGCTCCCACAGGTCTCGCGGCGAGGCTACCTTCATCAACACCCACCCTTCACTGTGGGAGCAAGGCTTGCCCGCGATGCTCTTCTAGAGGCCCAGCAACGACAACATGATAAACGTCGAAAACAGCACAAAGTGGGTCATGCCTTCGATGGCGTTGGTTTCGCCATCGTTGAGGTTGATGGCGCTGACGATCAGGGTGATGAAGATCATCACCGTCTGCACCGGGGTCATGGCCATCTGGAACGGCTGGCCGGTGTAGAGCGCCATGGCTTCCATCACCGGCACCGTGAGGATCACGGTCGACAGCGAAGCGCCCAGCGCGATGTTCACCACCGATTGCATACGGTTCGCCAAGGCGGCACGCAGGGCCGTGAGGATCTCCGGGGCGGCGGAAATCGCGGCCACCAGAATCGCCGTGACCACTGGCGGCGCGCCCGTGCCTTCCAGCCCCAGGTCGATGGCCTTGGACATGACTTCAGCCAGCGCGCCGATCACCACCACGCCAAACACCAGGGCACTGATGGAGAACGTCAGGCTGATGGGCTTCGGTTCATTTTCCACGGGCTCTTTCTTGCGGCGTTTTTCCGGGTAGCTGTAACTGAAAAAGTAACTGTGAGGCCCGACCTGCATGCGCAGGAACAGGGTGTACAACACGATCATCGCGCCGATGGTAAATGCCGAATACATTTTCCAGCTCTCGCGGGGAATGAACTCCGGCACCACCATCGATACGCCCATGGCGGTGAGGATCATCACGCTGTAGGTGCGCGCCGAATCATCGTTGTAAGCCTGCTCGCCGTGCTTGATCCCGCCCATCAGCGCCGCGAGCCCGAGAATGCCGTTGATGTCGAGCATCACCGCCGAATAGATCGTGTCCCGCACCAGGGTCGGCGACGCTTCGTTGCTCATCATGATCGCCAGGATCACCACTTCGACCAGCACCGCCGACAACGTCAGGATCATCGTGCCGTAGGGATCACCGACCTTCTCCGCCAGCAGTTCGGCGTGATGGGCCACACGCATGGAGGCCGCGACGATAAAGCCGATCAGGACCAAACCGCCGAGCAACGCCACAACCTGCCCGCTGCCCAACAGCCAGTGCTCCAGCGGATAGGCGACCACCGCGGCGATCAGCGCCAGCAACAGCAGTTTTTCTTGTTTGATCAAAGTGAGCATCGCGGGCCTATCACCGTGGGTGGGGTCATGAGCTACTGACTGTAGGGGGCGGCGAACGTTCGGGCTAAGTGACGCACCAGGGAGTGGCGAGTGGGTGGCAGGTGCACCTTTATCGATCTCAAGGACCTCATCGCGAGCAAGCTCGCTCCCACAGGTATTGCGTTGTCCTTGCTCGCGATGGCTGCCTCGGAAAGATCGCAGATTTTGTTGTCTTGTTGGTCAGCATTTTGCATTGGTGCGGTACAGCCAACCTCACAACAATATGGAGTTCGAGTTCATGCACAAACGCCCCTTGAAGAAGTTGTTTTGCGCCGTCGTCGCAGCCGTCGGCCTGAGCGCCGGCTTGAGCGCCAGTGCCGCCGACCCGCTGAAGGTCGGTTTCGTCTACATCGGCCCGATCGGCGACCATGGCTGGACCTATCAGCATGAACAGGGGCGCAAGGAACTCGCGGCGAAATTCGGCGAGCAGATCACCACCAACTACGTGGAAAACGTACCGGAAGGGGCTGACGCCGAGCGGGTGATCCGCAACATGGCCAAGGACAAGTACGACCTGATCTTCACCACCTCCTTCGGCTACATGAACCCGACGTTGAAAGTCGCCAAGCAATTTCCAAAAGTGATCTTCGAACACGCCACCGGCTACAAGCAGGACAAGAACCTGGGCACCTACCTGGCTCGCACTTACGAAGGCCGCTACGTCGGCGGCTTCCTCGCGGCCAAGATGACCAAGACCAAGAAGATCGGCTACGTCGCGTCCTTCCCGATCCCGGAAGTCATCCGCGACATCAACGCCATCCAACTGGCCCTGAACAAGTACAACCCTGGCACCGAGATCAAAGTGGTGTGGGTCAATTCCTGGTTCGACCCGGGCAAGGAAGCCGACGCCGCCAACGCGCTGATCGACCAGGGCGTGGACGTGGTGTTCCAGCACACCGACAGCCCGGCACCGATCCAGGCCGCCGAGCGGCGCGGCGTATACGCAGTCGGCTACGCTTCGGACATGGCCCACTTCGGTCCCAAGGCCGTGCTGACCTCCATCGTCAACGACTGGGGCCCGCATTACATCCAGGCGACCCAGAGCGTGCTCGACCATAGCTGGAAATCCCAGGACTACTGGGGCGGCCTGAAGGAAGGCACGGTAAAACTGCCAATCAGCGACCTGGTGCCAGCGGCGGTCAAGGGCGAAGCCGAACAGATCATCGCCGACATCGAGAGCGGCGCGTTCCATCCGTTCACCGGGCCGATCAAGGACCAGGCCGGCGTCGAGAAAATCCCGGCGGGCGTGAGCGCCACCAACGCGGAACTGGCGTCGATGAATTATTACGTCGAAGGCATGAAGGCTGAGATTCCGAAGTAACCCTCAGGCCAAACACATAACCCTGTGGGAGCGAGCTTGCTCGCGATAGCGGACTGACCTTCACCATCGATGTCGACAGATAAATCGCTATCGCGAGCAAGTTCGCTCCCACATGGGTCCGCATTCAAACTCAGGAAAGCAGTATGAACAGCCTTCCCATCATCGACATCAGCCCTCTCTACACCGACGATGCCAGCGCCTGGCAATCGGTCGCCGAGCAGATCGACCGTGCCTGCCGCCAATGGGGCTTTTTCTACATCAAGGGCCACCCGATCAGCCCGTCGCGCATCGCCCAAGTGCTGGATAACGCCCAACGTTTCTTCGCCCTGCCCGTCGACGAAAAGCTCAAGATCGACATCACCCAAACCCGTCACCACCGCGGCTACGGCGCCGTCGCCACGGAACAACTGGACCCGGCCAAGCCCAGCGACCTGAAGGAAACCTTCGACATGGGCCTGCACCTGCCGGCCGATCATCCCGAAGTACTGGCGGAAAAGCCTCTGCGTGGTCCCAACCGACACCCGGACCTGAGCGGTTGGCAAACCTTGATGGAGCAGCATTACCGCGACATGCAGGCACTCGCACAAACCCTGCTACGGGCCATGACCCTGGCCCTTGGCATCGAGCGGGACTTTTTCGACACACGCTTCAACGAGCCGGTGAGCGTGCTGCGCCTGATCCATTACCCGCCGCGCCATACCGCCAGTAGCGACGAACAGCAAGGTGCCGGCGCCCATACCGACTACGGGTGCATCACCTTGCTCTACCAGGACGCCGCCGGAGGCCTGCAAGTGCGCAACGTCGACGGCCAGTGGATCGACGCACCGCCCATCGACAGCACGTTCGTGATCAACCTTGGCGACATGATGGCGCGCTGGAGCAACGACCGTTACCTGTCCACGCCGCATCGAGTGATCAGCCCGCTGGGGGTGGACCGTTATTCGATGCCATTCTTTGCCGAGCCGCACCCCGACACGCTGATCCAGTGCCTGCCCGGTTGCCAGGATGACGCCCATCCGCCGAAGTACCCGACCACCACCTGCGCGCAATTTCTGCTGTCGCGCTTCGCCGACACCTATGCTTACCGAAGGGAGCAGCAGGCCGGTTAGTGGATCAGCCGGTCAGGTTTTACCAGACATTGCTGCCAGCCCCTGTAGAATGCCCACCATCGATTCGCTGATGAGAAAAGAACATGTACGATTGGCTGAACGCCCTGCCCAAGGCTGAACTGCACCTGCATCTGGAAGGCTCGTTGGAGCCTGAGCTGCTGTTCGCCCTGGCCGAACGCAACAAGATCGCCCTGCCATGGAGCGACGTCGACACCTTGCGCAAGGCCTATGCCTTCAACAATCTGCAGGAGTTTCTCGACCTGTATTACCAGGGCGCCGATGTGCTGCGCACCTCCCAGGATTTCTACGACCTGACCTGGGCCTACCTGTTGCGCTGCAAGGCACAGAACGTGATCCACACCGAACCGTTCTTCGACCCGCAAACCCACACTGACCGTGGCGTGCCCTTCGAAGTGGTGCTCAACGGCATCGCCGCCGCCCTCAAGGACGGTGAGCAGCAACTGGGCATCACCAGCGGCTTGATCCTGAGCTTCTTGCGTCACTTGAGCGAAGAGCAAGCCGAGAAAACCCTCGACCAGGCACTGCCGTTTCGCGATGCCTTCGTGGCCGTGGGCCTGGACAGTTCGGAGATGGGCCATCCACCGAGCAAGTTCCAGCGTGTGTTCGACCGTGCGCGCAACGAAGGCTTCCTCACCGTCGCCCACGCTGGCGAAGAAGGTCCACCCGAGTACATCTGGGAAGCCTTGGACCTGCTGAAGATCCAGCGCATCGACCATGGCGTTCGGGCCATCGAAGATGAGCGACTGATGCAGCGGATCATCGACGAACAGATTCCGCTGACCGTGTGCCCGCTGTCCAACACCAAGCTGTGCGTGTTCGACGACATGTCGCAGCACAACATCCTCGACATGCTCGAACGCGGCGTGAAGGTGACGGTGAACTCCGACGACCCGGCGTACTTCGGCGGCTACGTCACCGAGAACTTCCACGCGCTGTACACCCACCTGGGCATGACCCAGGACCAGGCCAAGCGCTTGGCGCAGAACAGCCTGGATGCGCGGTTGGTTAAACCTTAAGCGTCACCGAAATCCCTGTGGGAGCGAGCTTGCTCGCTCCCACAGGGATAGCGTTCAATCGGCGACTGTCGCTTCGCTCAACTCTTCCAACGTCTTGCCCCGCGTCTCCATCCCGAACAACCAGACCACCCCCGCCGCCACGGCAAAACACAGCGCGCCCAGGGCAAATACGCCGCCCTGCCCGGTGATGGGAAAGACCAGCCCGGTCACCAGTGGCCCAAGCAGCGAACCGACGCGCCCGACCGCCGAGGCAAAGCCCGAGCCCGTGGCCCGGGCCGAGGTGGGGTACAGCTCTGGCGTGTAGGTGTAGAGCACCGCCCACATGCCGAACAGGAAAAACTGCATCAACAACCCGGTGCCGATCAACAGGCTGACGTTGCCGCCAAACACCGCGCTCTGGCCATAGAGAAACGCCATCGCCCCACCGCCCAGCAGCGTGATGACGCACACCGGCTTACGCCCCCAACGCTCCACCAACCAGGCCGCCATCAGGAAGCCGGGAATTCCGCCCAAGGAAATCAGCACGGTGTAATACACCGACTGAGTCACGGCGAACCCCGACTGCTGCAACAACGCGCTGAGCCAGGACGTCAGACCGTAGAAACCGAGCAAGGCAAAGAACCAGACGCTCCAGATCATCATCGTGCGCTGGCGATACAGCGGTGACCAGATCTGCGCCAGTGCCGAAAAGAAGTTGCCCGGTGTGCTCTCAACCCTCGGCAAGCGGATCGGCTCCGGCAAATCCTGATGCCCCAGCGAGGCGCGGACCTTGTCTTCGATTCGCTTGAGCACCGCATCCGCTTCGTTACCCCGTCCGGCTTGCTCCAACCAGCGCGGCGACTCAGGAATAAAGAAGCGAATCACCAGGACAAACACCGCCGGCACCGCCAGCACCAGGAAGATGTCGCGCCAGCCGATCACCGGCAGCAAGAAATACGACAGCACACCCGCCGCCACAAAACCCAGCGGCCAGAAACCGTCCATCAAGGCAATGTAGCGACCCCGACGCTTGGCCGGAATCAACTCCGAGAGCATCGACTGGGCAATCGGAAACTCCATGCCCATGCCGACACCCAGCAGGATCCGAAACAGTGTCAAGGTCTCGATGTCCTGGGCGGTGGAGCACAGGTAACTGGCGACGCCCCACAACACGATGCTCCACTGGAACACCGGTTTGCGCCCGAAACGATCAGCCAGCATGCCCGACAGCGATGCCCCCAGCACCATGCCAAAGAAGCTGGAGCTGGCCAGCAAACCGGCCTGGGCGCTGCTCAGGCCGAACTCGGTTTTGATCGAGCCCAGCAAGAACGTCATCATGGCCAGGTCCATGGAGTCGAAGAAAAACGCCAGGGCAATAATGATGAAAATAACCCGGTGATAGCCGCTGATGGGCAGCCGCTCCAGGCGCTCCGCCGCGCTGTAACCTTGAATATCCATGTGCATCCCCCAATCCGATAGTTCCCCGGACCGAGTGTGCGCGAACCTGGCCGATGGTTATTGCTGGATGCGACCTGCCGACAACCCTGGACGACGTGTTATAGCGCCATCTCCACAGCCTCTTGCCTGGCGAACCGGTGGATTTCCTGCTGGCCGAGCACCGTCACTTGCAAGGCCCGCGAATCATTGGGCAGGCTCAACCAGCCCGATTGCATGAACAGTTGCAGCAACCCAGCCCCCAGCGCGCCGCCCAAGTGCGGACGACGTTCGCTCCAGTCCGGGCAGGCGCAAGCGATGCGGGCATTACGATAGGCCAGTGCCTGGATGAACAGGCCATGCCCGGCGAACTGATTGGCGCCCTTGTGGGTGACGACCACTCGCTGGTCGCACTGCTCGATCCATCCGCCGTCCAGCAGACGCTGGTACAGATCGGCGGCCAGGGTTCCCCCCAGGTGATCGTCGCAAAGCCTGGCCCGTATCAACGAGGCAGGGGCAGATGGCGCCTTGCTCGGCATGACCCCGCGCTTGAAAACGTCCGGAATCTGCCGCGGCGTACTGGCCAGGGTCGCGCTGGCCAGCGCTTCGACGGCAGCACCGATCTCGGGCGCTGCCAGGCGGAAAAACCGCTTGCGGCCCCGGGCTTCGACTTTCAACAGGCCTCCGGCGGACAGGCGTCCCAGATGAGCGCTGGCCGAAGACGGCGACAGCCCGGCCAGCAAAGCCAACTCTTCAGCCTGCCGGGCCGTGCCGTCCATCAAGGCCCACATCATTGCGCTGCGCTTGGGGTCGGCCAGCAGCGTGGCGATCTGGCTGATGCAAGGTGCATGTTCCATGTATTCACTCCCTGTTGAATCATTCGTCTACCGCTCTGGCGCATATTGACCAGCAATGGGGCCGCCCAAGGCGACCCGACCGCTGCAAATAGCGCGACGCCGCGCTGGATGCCGCGCCGACTCAGGCGGCCGCTAGTATAAGCGGGGCGTTCAAGGTTTCCTGTCCTCCGGAAACCTTTGGAGGCGATTGTTCGTGAGGGAAAATTCTCTATTTGCGCGCGACTAATGGCCGGGCCCTGTCGATAGCGGAAATTGGGCCGTCAACGCTGCGCAACGAGCCTGGAGCATTTCCCGCAAAAGGTTGATCGGTTTGCTCAGTTGCGCCCGATGGGCACACAACAAATTGAGCGGCGCGCGCTCGCATTGCAGGTGCGGTAAAAGGATTTTCAGACGCCCGGCCAGCACATCGGTGGAGACATCCAGCCACGACTTGTAGGCGATCCCCGCACCTGCCACCGCCCAGCGCCGCACCACATCGGCATCGTCGCTGAAACGATCACCGCTGACAGTGAGGCTCACTTCCCGCTTGCCATCATGAAAACACCAACGGTCATGCACCCGGGTGCCGAGCATGTACAGCAAGCAGTTATGTTGGGCCAGTTGTTCCAACTGATGGGGCTCACCGTGGCGTGCCAGGTAATCCGGCGACGCGCACAACACCCGGTAGTTATCCGCAGCAACAGGCAAGGCCACCAGGCTCGAGTCTTCCGGTTCGCCATAACGCAAGGCAATGTCCACCGGTTGCTTGAACAAGTCGGCGATGCGGTCGCCCAGCAGCAGCCGCACCGTCAGCCCAGGATGCTCGCGCTGGAACGCATCCAGCCAGGGCAGCAGCAGGTTGCGCCCCAGGTCCGACGGCGCGGACAACTGCAACACTCCGCTGACCTGGTCCTGGCCGCTGGTCAACAACCGCCGGCCTTCGTCGAGGCTGCTTAATGCGGCCCGGGCATATTCGAGAAAGCCTTCGCCCTCGGCAGTCAGCCGCAAGCTGCGAGTAGAACGGGCCAACAGTCGCGCGCCCAGGTGTTGCTCGATGCGCTTCAACGCAGCACTGGCCACCGCCGCCGACAGGTCCATGACCCTGGCCGCGGCCGAAAGACTGCCCAGATCCGCCGCCCGGACAAACAACTGCAAGTCATCGAATCGAAGCATGACGACTCCATTATCAAAAAAGTATTGAAAGAGCCTGTTCTTTTAGCCGGTTTTATCTCGCCAATAAATAGCTAACCATGAGCGCCATCGAACTCACCTCACGGAGCTGCTTCATGAAAGCCATCGCCTACTACCATTCGTTGCCCATCAACGACCCACTGTCGCTACAAGATATCGAACTGCCGGAACCTGTCGCCGGCCCTCGAGACTTACTGGTGGAGGTCAAGGCCATCTCGGTGAACCCGGTGGACACCAAGGTCCGCCAGAACGTCCAGCCCGAAGACGGCGCAGCCAAGGTACTGGGCTGGGACGTGGCCGGCGTGGTCAAGGCGGTGGGCAGCGAAGTCACGCTGTTCAAGGCTGGCGACAAGGTGTTCTACGCCGGCTCCATCGCCCGGGCCGGTGGCAACAGCGAGTTGCATGTAGTGGATGAGCGCATCGTCGGCCATATGCCCAAGACCCTCGGTTTCGCCGAAGCGGCGGCGCTGCCACTGACGGCCATCACGGCCTGGGAGTTGTTGTTCGAGCGGCTGCACATCCAGGAAGGCCAGGGCGACCAAGGCCAGAGCCTGTTGATCGTCGGCGCTGCGGGAGGCGTGGGTTCGATCCTGACGCAGTTGGCCAGCCAGCTCACCGGGCTCAAGGTCATTGGCACCGCTTCCCGCCCGCAGACCCAGGATTGGGTGCGAGGCCTGGGCGCCGACCTGGTAATTGATCACAGCCAGCCGTTGAGCGACGCGCTGAAAGCAGCAGGCCAGCCTCAAGTGACCCACGTTGCCAGCCTGACCCAGACCGACCAGCATCTGGATCAGTTGGTCGAAGCCTTGGCGCCCCAGGGCCAATTGGCGTTGATCGACGATCCCAAGGCGTTGGATGTGACCAAGCTCAAGCGCAAGAGCCTGTCGTTGCATTGGGAGTTCATGTACACCCGCTCGCTGTTTGAAACGGCCGACATGATTGAGCAACACAAACTGCTCAACCGGGTGGCGGCACTGATCGACGCCGGCACCTTGAAGACCACCGTCGGCGAGCATTTCGGCACCATCAACGCCGAGAACCTGCGCCGGGCGCATGCGCTGCTGGAGAGTGGGAAGGCCAAGGGCAAGATTGTGCTGGAAGGCTTCTGACCACCGAGGGCCTGACTCCTGTGGGAGCAAAGCTTGCTCGCGACAGAGGCAACCCGGTTTCTATCAGACCGCGTCACCGTTTATCGCGAGCAAGCTTTGCTCCCACAGAAAATCCCATGCCGTCAGTCTGAGAATTGACCCTTGTCACAATTACGATCGCATTCCGGTCTACACTCGAGACCTTTGCAACGCAATCTTTTACGTGAGGAGGTCAGCAATGAAGATCCTGATAAAAGAAGTGGCAAAATCCCAATGGCAGGTGCGCCTCGACCAGCACGTCGTAACCTTCCGCACCGAGGCCGAAGCCCAGGCCTTCACCAAGATCCTGCAAGCGCGACTTCACGCGCCCCATCATTTCCCCGAACAGCAACAGCGCGCAGCCAGCTGAATCAAACCTGGCGACTGGCCTCGACCAGCGCCCGGGCATTTTGCAGGCGGCGGGTCAGCACAGCTGCACCCACCACCAACAGCCCGCACAGGCTGATGACCAGCGCCATCGGCACGGCGGTGCCGTCATGCAGCGCCGCCACCAAGGCGGCTGCCCCGGCAGCCACGGAAAACTGCAGGCAGCCCAGCATCGCCGAAGCACTGCCGGCCCGGGCGCCCTGCCCGTTCATGGCGCAGGCCGATGCATTGGGAAGGATGCAACCGAGGCTGGCGATACAGATAAACAGCGGGATCAGCAACGGCCATAACCGTTCCGGTTGCAAAGCGCTGACGGCCAGCAGGCTCAAGCCGGCGCCCAGGTAGATCCATACCGCGCGACTCAACAGGAAGGCCGGGCCACGCTTGGACAACAACCGGGCATTGACCTGCGCCACCAGGATGAAGCCCGCTGCGTTGATACCGAACAACCAACCAAAGTGTTCGGCCGGTACTCCGTAGAGCTTGATGAAAACGAAAGGCGAGCCGGCGATGTAGGCAAACATCCCGGCGATGGCGATGCCCCCTGTCAACGCATGACCGAGGAACACCGAATCGGTCAATAGCCGACCGTATTGGCGCAGCGCACCTGACAACGGTTGCCGAGGCACATGGTCCGGCAAGCTTTCCGGTAGCCACAGGGCCACCGCTGTCGACGCCACTGCGCTGAACAGCGTCAAGCCAATGAAAATCGACTGCCAGCCATACAGGTTCACCAACAACCCGCCGAGCATCGGCGCGAGGATCGGCGCCAGCCCCATCACCAGCATCAATTGCGAGAACACCTTGGCCGAGCCCACCGCGTCGCACTTGTCGCTGACCACCGCCCGGGAAATCACCATCCCGGCGCAGCCACCCAAGGCCTGGACGAAGCGGGCACCGATCAGCCATTCGAGGCTCGGCGCGTAGGCGCACGCCAGGGACGCCAGGGTGAACAGGCCGATGCCAACCAACAACGGAATACGTCGTCCGAAGCGATCCGCCACCGGCCCATAGGCCAATTGCCCGATGGACAACCCGAGAAAATAAGCCGCCAGGGTCAACTGGATGTGTTTTTCGTCGGTGCCAAAGGCGCTTGCCATCGCCGGGAAGGCCGGCAAATAGAAGTCGATCGCCAAGGGACCGAAAGCGCTCAAGGCGCCAAGAATCAGAATGGTACGGAGGTTCATCGGGCGTCCAGCTCAAGCGTCAGTCAGCAGCCCGACAGTCTAGCCCTGCCGGGCGCCCTTGAACATTCCGATAGGTCGCTAACTATTAAAAATCTTCAGGCGGCGCTGACCTCATACCCCTCTTCTTTGATGGCCTCGAGCACGGCATCGGCCGGCAGCGAGCTTTGCACCTGAACGGTCTTGGCGCCCAGGTCGACTTGCACGTCGGCCGCCGGATCCTTGGCCTGGACCGCCTGGGTGATCGCCTTGACGCAGTGACCACAGGACATTCCCTGAACATTGAAGGTTTGCATGAGATGACTCCTTTGGATGAGGTTTCCAATAGCTTCAAGCTTGCCATCATGGCAAGGTCAAGTTCTGGCGAAAACTGCCGGGCTGGCAATCGGCACCGCGCTCAGCCAAGCTGCACATATCAAGGATTTCACACCGGAGGTTCAGCCATGCGCTGGTCAGCGTTCAGCCTGTTTTGCATGCTCGGTTTTTCAGCGGTGGCCCCCCAGGCATCGGCCACCGGCGAAGATTTCGGCGTACTGATCATTTCCCGCGAGCGCCTGGAAGTGGCGACCTCCTGCGAAATCGGCATTTACGTTCAGGATCAGCTCTCGGCGCGGCTGTTCCAGGAGCAGAGCACCTCGTTCAACTTGCCACCGGGTCAATTCTCCTTGCGCCTGAAGTTGCTGCCGGGGCAGGCGCCGGGATGCAATCCGGGCATGCTCGCGCCCGGGTCGCAGGAAATCACACTCAGGGCCGGCGATATCCTGAAGTTCCGCATCGCCATAAATCAACAAGGCATGTACCTCAAGCAGGCTGGGCTCGGTTACTGACACCCTGCTCCCACAAGGGGTATGTGCATGCTTTTGGATTGGCGCTTGACCTTGCCAGCATGGCAAGGTTGATCCTGTAGGCATTCACTACAGGGAGCCTGAGCGATGTCCGAATCCACTACTTTCGATCTGCCGATTACCGGCATGACCTGTGCCAGCTGTGCCGGGCGGGTCGAACGGGCCTTGAGCAAAGTTGCCGGCGCTGGCGCCGTGAGCGTCAACCTGGCGACCGAACAGGCGCGGGTCCAGGCGCCCGAGGGCAGCCTGCCCGCCTTGAGACAGGCCGTCGAACAGGCCGGCTACAGCGTTCCTGCTCAAACCCTGGAATTGAACATCGAGGGCATGACCTGCGCCTCCTGCGTCGGCCGGGTGGAACGGGCCTTAAGCAAAATCGCCGGTGTGGGCAGCGTCAGCGTCAACCTCGCCAACGAACGGGCCCATGTCGAATTGCTCGGTCAGGTTGACCCGCAAACCCTGATCGATGCCGTCAAGCGCGCTGGCTACGATGCCAACATCTGGCAGGCCGAGCAGCCTCGTGACAGGCAAACCAACCGTTTGAACCGTGAGCGCCTGGCCCTGGTGCTGGCGATTTTGCTGGCCGTGCCGTTGGTGCTACCGATGCTGTTGCAGCCGTTCGGCGTGTACTGGATGTTGCCGGCCTGGGTGCAGTTCGCCCTGGCAACGCCAGTGCAATTCATTTTCGGCGCGCGGTTTTATGTCGCCGCCTTCAAAGCCGTGCGCGCCGGGGCCGGGAACATGGACTTGCTGGTAGCCCTGGGCACCAGCGCCGGCTACGGCTTGAGCCTGTATGAGTGGGTCATCGCCGGTCCCGGCAGCATGCCACACCTGTATTTCGAGGCCTCGGCCGTGGTGATTGCCCTGGTATTGCTGGGCAAATACCTGGAAAGCCGCGCCAAGCGCCAGACGGCCAGCGCCATTCGCGCTCTCGAAGCCTTGCGGCCGGAGCGGGCGATCCAGGTGGTTAATGGCCAGGAACGAGACGTCGCTATCAGCGCCTTGCGCTTGAATGACCTGGTGCTGGTCAAGCCCGGCGAGCGCTTCCCGGTGGACGGCGAAGTGCTGGAAGGCCAGAGCCACGCCGACGAAGCGTTGATCAGCGGCGAAAGCCTGCCGGTGCCCAAACAACCCGGCGACAAAGTCACCGGCGGCGCCATCAACGGCGAAGGCCGGCTGCTGGTGCGCACTCAGGCGCTGGGCGCCGAAACCGTCCTGGCGCGCATTATTCGCCTGGTGGAAGACGCCCAGGCGGCCAAGGCTCCGATTCAGAAACTGGTGGATAAAGTCAGCCAGATCTTCGTGCCGGTGGTATTGGTGCTGGCCCTGGCGACGCTGATCGGCTGGTGGCTGTACGGTGCGCCGCTGGAAACCGCGCTGATCAACGCCGTTGCCGTGCTGGTGATTGCCTGCCCGTGCGCCCTGGGTCTGGCGACACCGACAGCGATCATGGCCGGCACCGGCGTGGCCGCGCGCCACGGCATTCTGATCAAGGATGCCGAAGCCCTGGAGCGCGCCCATGAAGTCGATACGGTGGTGTTCGACAAAACTGGCACCTTGACCTCCGGCACGCCGCGCATCGCCCATTTGAGTGCCCTTGATGGTGATGAAGACACGCTGCTGAAAATGGCCGGTGCGCTGCAACGCGGCAGCGAACACCCCCTCGCCAAAGCGGTGCTGGACGCCTGCGCCGAGCGCGGCCTGGACGTGGCGGATATCAGCGACAGCCAGACCCTGACCGGGCGCGGTATTGCCGGCAGCCTCAACGGTCGCCGCCTGGCCTTGGGCAACCGGCGCCTGCTGGACGAACTGGGCCTGAGTCCCGGTACGCTGGCCGAATCGGCACAGGCGTGGGAAACCGAAGGCCGGACCCTTTCGTGGTTGATCGATCAAGACGCGACGCCACGGGTGCTGGGCCTGTTCGCCTTCGGTGACACGCTCAAGCCCGGCGCCCTCGCGGCCGTACACGCTTTGAATGAACGCCACATCGCCAGCCACTTGCTCACCGGCGACAACCGCGGCAGCGCCCGGGTGGTGGCCGAGGCGCTGGGAATCACAAACGTCCATGCCGAAGTACTGCCGGCGGATAAGTCTGCCATCGTCCAGCAATTGAAAAGCCATTCGGTGGTGGCGATGGTCGGCGACGGCATCAACGATGCCCCGGCCCTGGCTGCCGCTGACATCGGCATTGCCATGGGCGGCGGCACTGACGTGGCGATGCACGCCGCAGGCATCACCCTCATGCGCGGTGATCCGCGACTGGTGCCGGCGGCCCTGGACATCAGCCGCAAGACCTACGCCAAGATCCGCCAGAACCTGTTCTGGGCGTTTGTCTATAACCTGATCGGCATTCCCCTGGCGGCGTTCGGCTTGCTCAACCCGGTGCTGGCCGGCGCGGCCATGGCGCTGTCGAGCGTCAGCGTGGTGAGCAATGCGTTACTGTTGAAATTCTGGACACCCAAGCACCTGGAGGACAAGCGATGAACATCGGCCAAGCGGCCCGCCAGAGTGGCCTGAGCGCGAAGATGATCCGCTATTACGAATCCACCGGCCTGCTCAAGGCGGCCCATCGCACCGACAGCGGCTACCGGATCTACGGTGCCGATGACCTGCACACCCTGGCGTTCATCAAGCGCTCCCGGGACTTGGGGTTTTCCTTGGAAGAGGTCGGCAAACTGCTGACCCTCTGGCAGGACCGCCAACGCGCCAGCGCCGACGTCAAGGCCCTGGCCCGGCAACACATCGACGAACTGAACCAGAAAATCCGCGAACTGGCCGAACTGCGCGACACCCTCCAGGACCTGGTGGAACACTGCCATGGCGACCACCGCCCAGACTGCCCGATCCTCAAGGAACTGGCGTCGGGGTGTTGCCAGGAAACCGCGCACGCCTGACAGCCCCTGGAACACTCAACCCCCTTGTGGGAGCGAGCTTGCTCGCGATGACGGCAGTCCATTCAACATCGATGCAGGCTGATCCACCGCTATCGCGAGCAAGCTCGCTCCCACAATGGATCTGCGGTGAGGCTGAGTTTTTTGGCAGCCATAAAAAACCCGGCCTTGGCCGGGTTTGTGGTTCAACCGATCACTGCATCCAGGGCGGAGGCGGTTCTTCGGTTTTGCCGGGTGGGGCATCGTCGGCGGCGCGAACGGCTTGCCGACGTTCCTCGTCCAGGCGGGCGGCCTCGATCTCGCGCATGATCCCGCCAACGTCCGCCAATTCTTCCGGCTCGTCGAATTCGCCAGTCAGCACACTGGCCGGGTGCAAGGTTCCGGCTTCATACAGCGCCCACATCTCCTTCGCGTACTTGGTGCGCCTGAGCTCCGGCGCAAACCGACCGAAGTAGGAGGCCATGTTGCCCACGTCCCGTTCCAGCATGCTGAAGGCATGGTTGTTACCCGCGGCATCCACGGCTTGCGGCAGATCGATGATCACCGGGCCTGTCGGCGTGAGCAGTACGTTGAACTCCGACAGGTCACCGTGCACCAGGCCGGTACACAGCATCAGCACGATCTGGGAAATCAGGAACGCATGGTATTCACGGGCCTGGTCCGGCTCCAGCACCACATCGTTCAGACGCGGCGCCGCATCGCCGTACTCGTCGGCCACCAGCTCCATCAGCAGCACGCCTTCAAGGAAGTCGTACGGCTTGGGCACGCGCACACCGGCGCTTGCCAAGCGGAACAGCGCCGCCACTTCGGCGTTCTGCCAGGCGTCCTCGGTTTCCTTGCGACCAAACTTGGAGCCTTTGGCCATGGCACGAGCCTGGCGGCTGTTGCGGACCTTGCGGCCTTCCTGATATTCGGCCGCCTGACGAAAACTTCGCTTATTCGCCTCCTTGTAGACCTTGGCGCAACGTAGCTCGTTGCCGCAGCGCACCACATAAACAGCTGCTTCTTTACCACTCATGAGTGGGCGCAGCACCTCGTCGACCAGACCGTCCTCGATCAGGGGTTCAATGCGTTTTGGAGTCTTCATCAGCTTTTATTGTGGGTCCTTTATTACCAAACACGCGAATGACAGTCGTTATACGGCAATCCTTGCTCCACGGGGAGGGGTTGCCGACCTATGAACCTGTGATGCACACAATGTGCCGGATCAGATCGACCGAGCCGAATCATAGCCGAGACCGGGCGTGACACTGACAACTGAATGCACAGGTATTTGCGACAAGAGCTGACAGTCATGTCGGCTATCCGGGTTCAAGACTTGAACAACTCCCCCGGCGTAAACCCGAACATCCCCTTGAACGCCACGATAAAAGCAGACGTAGAATCATACCCACAGGACAACGCCGCGCTGGTCACGCTATCGCCCTTCTCCAGCGACCCCAGGGACGACAGCAAGCGCACGCGCTGGCGCCAGGCGCGAAAGCTCAGGCCGGTTTCACGCTGGAACAGGCGCATCAGGGTTTTTTCCGATGTGCCAAGGCGTTCGGCCCAGGCTTGCAAGGTGACGTTCTGCTCGGGCCGTTCGATCAGTTCGTTGCACAGCCCCAGCAGGCGAGGATGTCGAGGCAGCGGCAGGGAAAAACCCACTTCCGGCAGGGTTGCCAACTGGTCGAGCAACACCTGCACCAAGCGCTCCTCCCGGCTATCGCCCTGTGGATAATCAGCCGGCATCTGACAAAAAACCTTGATCAACTCCCGAGCCAGCGGCGTGACCTCCAACACCCGGCAGCGCTCATCGGCCCATGGGCAGGCTTGGCGATGGACATACAGGCTGCGCATTTCCGCCCGGGTGGAGGTCACGACATGATGCTCCAGGTCAGCCGGGATCCAGATGCCCCGCTGTGGCGGTGCGAAGAAGCTGCCCTCGGCGGTGTGCACGCCGAGAACGCCACTGATAGCGTAGGAAAACTGCACCCAATCATGCCGATGAGCTTGCGTCCAGGAGCCGGCGCTCAAGCTTTCAACACGGGCATACAGCGGCCTCGGCAATTCCGTCAGGTCGGGAATGCGCCGTTCGAGCTGCTGGTGTCCGTTAGTCGGCATTGATTGGCCTTATGTCGCAAGACGACTGGTGGGGACGACGTTAGGCTAAGTCGACTTTTCTTACAACTTGCGGTGCCCTATGCATATCTTCAGACACCTCAAACGCATGGTGACCGACTGGTTCCTCTGCGGCATGTTGCTCGCCACACTGCTGGCGTATTTCTTTCCAACCTTTGGCGCCAGCGGCGGCGCCATGCACGCCGAGTGGGTGGTCAATATCGGCATCTTCGTGGTGTTCTTCCTGCACGGGGTCAACCTGTCCGGCGAGCAGATCCGCCACGGCCTGAAAAACACCCGGCTGCACCTGATGGTGCAGGGGTTTACCTTTGGCGTGTTTCCGTTGCTCTGGCTGCTCAGCAACTGGCTATTGGGCAGTCATGTGCCGTCGTTGCTGATGCTGGGGTTCTTTTACCTGTGCGCCCTGCCCTCGACCATTTCCTCCTCGGTGGCCCTGACCGGCAGCGCCGGCGGCAATGTGCCGGCAGCGATTCTCAACGCGAGCCTGTCGAGTGTACTGGGGGTGGTCCTGACGCCGTTGCTGGTCAGTTTCGTGGTCGGCAGCGGTGCCGGCGGCATTGACTTGGGTTCGACCTTGCTCGACCTGTGCATGATGTTGCTGCTGCCGCTGGTGCTGGGACAGTTCCTGCGGCGTTGGCTGGCGGGCTTTTTCGGTCGGTACAAACGCTACACCAGCGTCATCGACAAATTGGTGATCCTGCTACTGGTCTACGCGGCGTTCTGCAATTCGATGGTGTCGGGGATCTGGCAACAGCAAGGCCACGGCGTGTTGCTCAGCGCGGTGATCGGCAGCGCCGTGCTGCTGGCAATCATTTTGTGGATGACCACCCGCACCGCCCGGGCCCTGCGGTTCAGCAACACCGATGAAATCGCGGCGGTGTTCTGTGCCAGCAAGAAGTCCCTGGCCGCCGGGGTGCCGATGGCGGCGTTGATTTTCGGCAACAACCCCGGCCTGGGATTGATCCTGTTGCCGATCATGATCTACCACCCGTTGCAGCTGATCGTTTGCTCGATCCTCGCCGAGCGCTACGCCAGCCAGCAGCGGGCACTGGCGTCTCAACAGGACGGCGCGATCCTCACCGCTCGATAATCGCCGTCACACCCTGGCCGGCGGCGGCGCAAATGGAGATGAGCCCCCGGCCTCGCCCCGCCGCATCCAGCAACTTGGCGAGGTTGGCGACAATTCGTCCGCCCGTGGCGGCAAACGGGTGCCCGGCGGCCAGGGAACTGCCCTTCACGTTCAAGCGGCTGCGGTCTATGGTGCCCAGCGGCGCGTCGAGGCCCAGGCGGGTCTTGCAGTAATCCGCGTCCTCCCAAGCCTTCAACGTGCACAGCACTTGGGCGGCAAACGCCTCGTGGATCTCGTAGTAATCGAAGTCCTGCAAGGTCAGGCCGTTACGCGCCAGCAGTCGCGGCACGGCGTAGACCGGCGCCATCAGCAGCCCTTCGGCGCCATTGACGAAATCCACCGCCGCCGTTTCGCCGTCCCGCAAGTACGCCAGGATCGGCAGGCCACGGGCCTTGGCCCATTCTTCGCTACCCAGCAACACCAACGAGGCGCCATCGGTCAGTGGCGTGGAATTGCCCGCCGTCATCGTGCCCTTGGCGCTTTTTTCGAAGGCGGGTTTGAGGGAGGCGAGTTTTTCCAGGGTCAGGTCCGGGCGCAGGTTGTTGTCCCGGGTCAGGCCGAGAAATGGCGTCATCAAATCGTTATGCCAACCTTCGGCGTAGGACGCGGCCATTTTCTGATGACTGTCCAACGCCAATCGATCCTGCTCTTCACGGGGAATCTGCCAGGTCTGCGCCATCATTTCACAGTGCTGACCCATGTTCAGGCCGGTGCGCGGCTCGTTGATACGCGGCAGGTCAGGAACGAGGTGCTGGGGGCGCAGTTGCAGGAAGGTCTTGATCTTGTCGGCGGTGGTCTTGGCGCGATTGGCTTGCAGCAGAATCCTGCGCAGCCCCTCATTGACCGCAATCGGCGCGTCCGAAGTGGTGTCTACCCCGCCAGCAATGCCGCTGTCGATCTGGCCCAGGGCGATCTTGTTGGCCACCAGCAGCACTGTCTCCAACCCGGTGCCGCAGGCCTGTTGTACATCATAGGCCGGCGTCATGGGTGACAACCGCGAACCGAGCACACATTCGCGGGTCATGTTCATGTCCCGGGAGTGCTTGAGCACCGCACCGGCGGCAACCTCGCCGATGTGCAGGCCATGCAGGTTGTAGCGCTCGATCAGCCCCTCGAGGGCAGCGGTCAGCATCGCCTGGTTGCTGGCGGTGGCATAGGGCCCGTTGGAGCGGGCGAAGGGAATGCGGTTACCACCGATAATCGCGACGCGGCGTAGCTGTGTCATGAAAAACTCCCTGTGCAGGTACGAATGCGCTAATAGTCCTGCACAAGCTTAGGCTTTATCTCGCCAATCGAACGACTGATTGCCAATCATGGTCCACACTTTCAACCTCATCAGCCGGAGTGTGTTCCATGTCAGACCGTTATATCGACTTCGCCAATTCGCCCATTGGCCTGCGTCTGGTCGGGGCCCTCGGCCTGCCATCACCGGTGCGTCTGGAGCGCTGGCAAGCCGGGCGGCTGCGGCCGATCGAGGGGGCGCTGTTGCTGGGCGGCGGGCCGTTGACCGAACAAGTCGGCACATTCGCCAAGCGCCTGACCGATGCCATTTTCGTCTACGGCGCCGAGCCGACCCTGGCCAGCGAGTGGATCCCCGGCCACGGCCCGAAAATCAAGGCAGTGGTGTATGACGCCAGCCATCTGGTGCAGGCTGATCAGCTCAAACAGTTGCGGGCGTTTTTCCAGCCACTGATGAAAAATCTCGACCGCAGCGCCCATGTCGTTATCCTCGGTCGTGCCCCGGAAAGCCTTGGCGATCCGTTCGCCGCCAGTGCCCAGCGGGCGCTGGAGGGTTTCAGCCGCTCCCTGGCCAAAGAACTGCGCCACGGCGGGACGCTGCAACTGCTGTATGTCGGCGACGGTGCCGAAACGCAGCTGGAAGGCGCGCTGCGGTTTTTCCTGTCGCCCAAAAGTGCCTTCGTTTCCGGGCAGGTCATTCGCCTCAACGCCTGCGGCACCCAGGTCCAGGATTGGACCCGACCGCTCACCGGGCTCAAGGCCCTGGTCACCGGCGCAGCCCGGGGGATCGGCGCATCCATCGCCGAAACCCTGGCCCGGGACGGCGCCGACGTGATTCTGCTGGACGTTCCCCAGGCCAAGGCCGACCTCGACGCCCTGGCGGCACGCTTGAGCGGGCGCAGCGTCACGCTGGATATCTGCGCCGAGGACGCCGCCGCACAATTGATCGAGCACCTGCCGGACGGCGTCGACATCGTGGTGCACAACGCCGGTATCACCCGGGACAAGACCCTCGCCAACATGACCCCGGAGTTCTGGGACGCCGTGCTGGCGGTCAACCTCAACGCCCCGCAAGTGCTGACCAAGGCCCTGCTCGACAGCGGCACCCTGCGGGACAATGGCCGCGTAGTGTTGCTCGCGTCCATCAGTGGCATCGCCGGCAATCGCGGGCAAACCAACTACGCCGCAAGCAAGGCCGGGCTGATCGGACTGGCCCAGGCCTGGGCGCCGGCGTTGCAGGCGCGCGGCATCAGCATCAACGCCGTGGCACCGGGCTTCATTGAAACGCGCATGACCGCCGAGATCCCCTTCGCCCTGCGCGAAGCCGGGCGGCGCATGAGTTCCCTGGGCCAGGGTGGCCTGCCCCAGGACGTCGCCGAAGCCGTGGCGTGGCTGGCGCAGCCGGGAACAGGCGCGGTGACCGGGCAGGCGTTGCGGGTCTGTGGGCAAAGCCTTTTGGGAGCATGACCATGACGATCCAATGGCATGAGGTAAGTGGCGCGCCGAGTATGTCCGGGCTGTATGCGAAAGCCGCGACACGGCGCAAAGTCACCGGAAAAACGTTGCCCGAGGAAGGATTGCGCCAAATGGTGCAGGTCAATCAGCAACGCCTGGCGGCCTATCGCAAGGTCTGTGGTTTTGCCGAAAACGGGCTGTTGCCGCCGACCTATCCCCACGTCCTGGCGTTCGCCCTGCAAATGCAATTGCTCACTGCCCGGGACTTTCCGTTTCCACTGCTGGGGCTGATCCACTTGAGCAACCGCATCCGTGTGCTACGGCCCATGGGCGGCGTCAGCCAGGTAAGGGCCAGCGTCAATGTCGAAAATCTGCAAGCCCATCCCAAAGGCGCGGTGTTCGACTTGGTGACCCGCCTCGATGATCAACTGGGACCGTTGTGGGAAGCCACGAGCCAAATGCTCTGCAAAGGCGTGCAGTTGGATGGCGCGCTGGTGGAAGACTCGCCGCAGAAAAGCCTGCTGTTGACTGAAGTGGCACGCTGGACGGCACCAGCGGACATCGGTCGGCAGTACGCCAAGGTGTCCGGCGATTACAACCCGATCCACCTGAGCGGCCTCAGCGCCCGACTGTTCGGCTTCCCCACCGCCATCGCCCACGGCCTATGGAACAAAGCCAGGACCCTGGCGGCGCTGGACGACCACCTGCCCGATGCCAACATCGAGATCGAAGTGACCTTCAAGAAACCCGTGCGCCTGCCCAGTGAGGTGACGCTGCTGGCGAGTGCGGCAGGGTCCAGTGGGGATTTGCGATTGGTCGGGGCTGGGGAGTTGGAGCATATGGTAGGCGAGTGGCGGCCGGTTGGCTGAGATGGGCGCTGCTGCGACAGTTTTTATCGGGTACATACGGGATGAACAGGTCGGCCGCAAAGCCGCCTTCGCGAGCAAGCTCGCTCCCACATGGGTTCCTTGGTGATCATAGAAATTGCATCCACCACCAATCCCTGTGGGAGCGGGCTTGCTCGCGAAAGCGGTGGGTTGGCTTGCTTCGATGCTGGATCTGCCTACCGCGGAGGGTAGTTGGCCAGAATCCGCCCCACGGTCTCACGCACCGCCATGTCGCGATCAGTCGGGTTGGGCGAGTTGCTGAGCATTCGTTCATCACTGCCGCGCCACACCAGCTTGCCGTCCTTGCCGTCGAGCAGGTCGATCTGCACGGTGGCGACTTTGTAGCTGATGTTGCGGGTTTCGTTGTACATCGGCCCACCCCAATAGCCATTCCAGGGGCTGCCCCAACCGCCGCCGTAGTTGGTGGTCACTTGCTGTTGGCGATCCTCGACGATCAGGTAGGCCTGGACCAGCACATCGCCTCGCCCGCCAGCCGCAGCCGGGCGTAGGCCGCGTTGGTCGAGTTGATCGGCCACGGCTTGGCGAATCCGCTGCTCCGTCAGGTCGCTCTTGATCCGCGGATCATCGGGCCGATATTGCAGCGCCGGTTCCTTCCAGCTCCAGCTGCGATAGGCGGCAAAATCACGACTGGTGTCGAAGTCGTGGTTGACCTGGTTGGTAGCACAGGCGCTGAGCAGTACAGCGAACGCCAGTAGAGCAAGACGGCGAAACATGATTTTTCTCCGTTGCGTAATCAACTTGGAGGATAAGCCGACAGGGCTTTTTCCACCGCTTCGCGAATGGCATCGGTGTGCTCACTCTGATTGCCGCGCTGGCTGGTTTCGGCGCTGGCGCTCCATACCGGCTGACCACTGCGGGCATCGAACAGATCCACACGCACCACCACGACCTGCTCCTGATACGTGCGCACCATCGGCACCGAGTGGTACATGCCATAGCCGGGACCATAGCGGTCATGACGGCTGTAGCCGCCGTAGTAACCGGAATCATAGTCGTCCCGAACCTGGCGCACGCGAGTCTCCAGGCGCAGATCGGCGCTAACGAACAGATCGGCCGGCCGGTTATCGTGTAATGGGCGCAGGCCACGCTGGTCCAGGGCATTGCTCACCGCTTCAGCCACCTGGGCTGAGTCCGCCCAAGCGGTACCCGCTGGCAGACGGCCGTTGAGCCAGGCCCAACTGCGATAGCGCCCGTAATCACGGGGCGGCGCCGGGTAGGCACTGCGGTCGAACACCGTGGCTGCCTCGGGCGGTGCCGGCGGCAGCGGGTTAGATGTGGCGACATACGGGTTGCTGCCCTGGCAGGCCGCCAGCCCCAGGCACAGCACCAACAACCCTGAACGACCTTTCATTTAGCGCTCCGATTGCTCTTTCAGATCAGAGGGGACGGCAGATCCAGTGCAGATAACGTCCCAACCCGGCAAACGCCGGATGGCGACGATGGGCCAGCTCCATTTCCAGCAACTGCGCAAGCTCGACGCGGCCCTGGAACTCCACCGGCATGTAGTCATGGAAAACCCGCACGCCACTCTGGGTTTCGACCTGCCACAAGCCTTCAAGTTGCGCCGCCAATTCACGCGGATCAAGGGGTTGTTGTGGCGTCAGGCTCTGTTTTTCACCGGCCATGTCGTTCTTGCGCAATTTGCGGAAATGCCCCTTGAGCAGATTGCGATAGACCAGCGCGTCGCGGTTGTAGAACGCCAGGGACAGCCAACCACCCGGGACCGTGAGTTGATGCAGCACCGGCAGGATCGCGTGGGGCTCGGCCAGCCACTCCAGCACCGCATGACACAACACCAGGTCGTAAGGCGCAGTGAGCTGACCGAGCAATTCCTGCCACGGCGCCTGGATGAACGTGGCGCTCTGGCCAGCATCGGCAAACCGTTGGCGGGCGCCTTCGAGCATCGGCTCGGCCGGCTCGGCCAGGGTCACCTGATGGCCGCGCTCGGCCAACCACAACGACATGTGGCCCAGGCCGGCGCCGATATCCAGCACCCGCAACGGGCGATCCGGCAAGGTCTCAAGCAGATCGGCCTGCAGCACCGCCAGACGGATCGCGCCCTTGGCCCCGCCGTAGATTTTTTCCGCAAAGCGCGTGGCGAGTTGATCGAAATGACGGTCGCTCATTGGCCGAACCGCCGCTCGCTGTCGGCCAGTTTGCTGCGTACCACCGCGTCCATGTCCAACCCCAGTTCACTGCACAGCAGCAATAGGTACAACACGATGTCGCCGACTTCCTGCCCGGCGTGGGCCAGTTTGTCCGCGGGCAGCTGGCGCGACTGGTCCTCGGTCAGCCACTGGAAAATCTCCACCAGCTCGGCCATTTCCACGCTGGCGGCCATGGCGAGGTTTTTCGGGCTGTGGAATGGCCGCCAATCGTTACGGTCACGAATGGCGTGCAGGCGTTCGGTCAGTTCAACAAGGTTCATCGGGCTCTCCTGAATGCGCATAGCTTCGGGGGGATGACCGGGGAAGGCAAGAGTCTCGGTACGAAGCGGCGGTTTGCCCCATAATCGAACGATTGCGGCCCGCGCAGCTCCTACAATCAGAAGCCAAAGGCTCAACGTCCCCCCTCTCATCAGGATGCATACATGCAGGTAGAAAGCTTTTTCGAATGGCTCGGCCAGGCGCTCGGTTCGGTGATCCGTTTCATCGTCGACCTGCTCAGCGGCCTGTTCAACACCCTGGCCAATGCCGGCGGCAACTTCGTCGATGGCCTGGCCCGCACCCTGGGCATGGACACCTCGATCATCAGCATCCTGGCACTGATCCTCGGGTTGATGCTGCTGTACTCGGCGATCCGCGCGTTCATGCGGGCGTCGATCGTCATGGGGATTATTTGGTTGGTGCTGGGGTTGTGGGTGTTGAGTTGGATTATTCACTAGGGCCGAGAGCGCTGTGTGGGAGCAAAGCTTGCTCGCGAGACAGACGCCTCGGCTCCCTGGAAGACCGCGTCATCTTCATCGCGGGCAAGCCTTGCTCCCACGGAGTTGAGATCCTTCCCACGCTCCGCGTCCTAAAGCCGAACGCAGAGCGTCCTTAGAGGTATTCCCACGCAGGAGCGTGGGAACGATCAGTATCCGCCCTGGAACCCGCTACAATCGCGCTCCATCAAGGAGCCCCCATGTCCAACCTGATCACCGATTGGCGCGACAACCTCACCCATCGACGGGTCTGGGCGTTGGCTGCGCCGATGATTCTCTCGAACATTTCCGTGCCGCTGGTGGCGTTGGTGGACAGCACCGTCATCGGCCATTTGCCCCATGCCCACCAGTTGGGCGCGGTGGCGGTCGGGGCGAGTTTGTATACGGTGTTGGCGTGGGCCATGGGGTTCCTGCGCATGGGCTCCACCGGGTTCGCCGCCCAGGCTGCCGGACGCGGGGACGGGGCCGCGTTGCGCCAGGTGTTACTGCAAGGCCTGTTGCTGGCGATGGGGTTGTCGATAGTGCTCGGGGCGGTCGGTGTGCCGTTGAGTGGCGTGGCCTTGCATTTCATGCAGCCGTCCGCCGAACTCAACCAACTGACCCAAGACTTCTTCCATACCCGGCTCTTCGGCCTGCCGGCGGCGCTGGCCAGTTATGCGCTGGTGGGCTGGTTCCTCGGTGCCCAGAATGCCCGGGCACCGTTGGCGATCTTGCTCGTGACCAACTTGGTGAACATTGCCCTGAACCTGTGGTTCGTGATTGGTCTGGACTGGGGTGTGACCGGATCGGCCCGGGCGTCGGTCGTCGCCGAGTGGACCGGGGCGCTGGTCGGCCTGGCCCTGGCTCACAAAACGCTGCGGGCCTGGCCGGGGCGGATTGCCTGGGCGGCGTTGGGGCTGTGGCAAAACTGGCGCCCGCTGCTGGCGGTAAACCGGGACATTTTCATTCGCAGTCTGGCGTTGCAAGCGGTGTTTTTCCTGATCACGGTGCAAGGCGCGCGCCTGGGGGATGCCACCGTGGCAGCCAATGCCCTGCTGCTCAACGGCCTGCTGCTGACCGCCCATGCCTTGGACGGCCTGGCCCACGCTGTCGAAGCACTGTGCGGCCACGCCATTGGCGCCCGCGACCGCCTGGCCCTGCGCCGCTCGCTGGTGGTGGCCTGTGGCTGGTCACTGATTGCCAGCGTCGGTTTTGCCCTGCTGTTTCTGCTCGCCGGCCACCTGTTCATCGATATGCAGACCAACATCCCCGACGTGCGCGACACCGCCTATCGCTACTTGCCCTACCTGGCCGCGCTGCCACTGATTGCAGTCTGGAGCTATCTGCTTGACGGCCTGTTCATCGGCGCCACCCGCGCTCGGGAAATGCGCAACGGCATGCTGCTGACCCTGTTACTGGTGGTGCCGTTCGCCTGGGCGCTGCAAGGGTTGGGCAACCACGGGTTATGGATCACCTTCCTGTTGTTCATGGCATTGCGCAGCCTGACCCTCGGTGCTATCGCCTGGCACTTGCAGCGGCGTGACGAATGGCTCGCTGCTCACGCCCAATAACGTTTCAATCCGGACTGTCCCGCCACAACCGTCGCAGATGATCGAGCCGCTCGCGTTGCGAACCGCCCGGCAGCCCCGACACTGGCTGGGCGTCGGGGTATTGCAGGCGCAGCCACAGCCAGTCGTCGAGCACCGGCCGTTCGGTGAAGCCCAGCGTCAAGCCCTGCTGCAAGTCTCCCCAGAGCAGGCGGTAATCCCGCCCCGTGGAGCAAGACCATTGCCAGGCATGACGCTCCAGCAGGCATTGCTGCAACTGACGCTGCTGCCGGTCACTGAGGCTGTGCTCGTTCTCCAGCGCCTGCACCGGTAAACCGGGATTGGACAATTGCTGCCAGCCCTGGCTGCCGATCGCCCGGTCGGCCCAGGTGCCGCCGAACCAGCGCAGCCACCCGATGGGCCCCAACCAGCAACTGAGCTCCCGCGGGTCGCAACCGTCGAAAAAGTAGCTGGCGGTGTGCGGGTTGTAGTAGTTCAACAAGGCTTTGTGATGCAGGCCCAGGGTCACCGTGAGCATACGCCGCAGATGCGCCAGCAATGGCGCGACTGGCGATGCGCTTACCAACAGCAGCCCCGGCCAGGCACCGGCATCCAGATGACACAGACCGGCCAGCGCCGGTGATTGCCGTAAATCCACCAGCAGCGGACCGTGTTCCCTCAGCCCATGCAACTCGGTGCCTTCGAACAAGGCAAAGCGTCGAGCCCCGGCAAACTGTTCTTGCAGAAGTCGTGCAGCCCCGGGAGCGCCCGGTACGTCGAGCAATAGCCATTGAGGCGAAGCTCCAGGCATGGCGGCAGCGTTCATGGAGCCGCGCCCGCGCCGCGCCGCGTCAGCATACGGCAGGTACATACCGGCTGAGCACAAGGGCTGAAGCTTCCTCCTCCCGGCAACAGGCACAATAACACCAGCGGCTCGGCGCTCTGGATCGCGGCCAACAGGAACGGATCGGCCACAGACTGCACGGGAGGTTCGCTCGACGATGACTCATCCGCTGTCTCTACGGCTGCAGGTACGTCGAGAAACGCACTGATCAACGGCCGATCCGGGTCGCCTTCGATAAAGCTCACCAACACCTCGGTGCCGTCACGGATGACGCCTGGCCCGTCAACGGCCAGCTCGGGCGCCAAGGGCAGCCAGCAATGACTGGGGCTGGCCCCCTCGCCCTGATAAACCCAGTCAAACTGCACCGCCACTCGCCCGGCCATTGGCACCGCTGGCTCATCCACCGTCACCACCCAACCCCGTTGCCGGCTGACCATGCGCGGCTTTGCAGGGATCCCGGTCGCCACGAACGGCGCCCCCCAGGGGATGGCTCGAAAATGGTTGTCATACACGCCGGCCTGAGCGCGATGCTCAATCTTCGTCAACAGCCAGCGCTGGTTCCAACCGTTGAAAGGATGGGCCGCCAACGACAGCGTCCGGCCACAATGCAGGCCCAGCAGATCGCTGCGGCCCTGGGCGACCTGCTCCCCCGATGCATCGGTTTGAACGCTGAAGGCCCTCACCCCGGGCGTCTGCCCATCGCCCGCGTAAACCGCCTCGCCGACAGGGGGAAAACTGCCTGTACTGTCCGCAAATACCAGGCAATGCCTGTCCCGAGCCTGCTCGAAATGGAAGTGGATGCCCGCCTGGGCGCACACCCGCTGGAGAAACTGCAAGTCCGACTCCCGATACTGGGTGCAGAAGTCCTGCAGCGGATAGTCACCGCTCAAATCCAGACACAGGCTGCGGCCACTGATGCCATGGGCCTTGAGCACCTGGCGGATGATCTGCGGCACCGAACGGGCATTGAACACACGCTGACTGAAGCGCTGCGCCAGGCAAGCCAGCTTCGGCCCGATACGCACCTGGCAGCTGGCGTCATGACGCAGTTGTACAAGCTCGTGGAGCTGACCATGAATGCCCCGGCCCGCAGCCCCGAAACTCAACCAGACGCTGCGGTACAACAAGCCCGCCAAGTCCAGGGTCGGATCGTTGATCAACAACTGCGCTTCATAGACAAAGGGTTCGCTGATGGCTTCGCTACCCGTGAAGGCCACGACGACAAAGGGTTCGGGCAGACCGGCTATCTCCAGACGAAATGCTGGCTCGCGGGCTGGATCGGACATCGGCGTTTCTCTACAGGAGGGGCGGCCGGGGATTCTCGCTGAGAGCCATGGCCGAGTAGAGGGCCCAAGTACAAGTTAGGAAAGGGACTACACGAAATAAGGACATCGCCGGTTAGATGAACCGAGTTGCGGAATGAACAGCCGGCACAAATAAAAACGCCCTCCGGGATTGTCCGAAAAAACCCGCAAAATACGGTGTATTTTCTGACAGCCCCGGAGGGCGTTAACGGCCCATCAGGAAGACAGGTAGGACGAACGCGTCAGCCCCAGGCGCAACGCATCCAGGAACTGGGTGCGTTCGGCGGCGCTGATGCGGGCACTGGCGCACTTGTCGCGGTAGTGCGTCATCAACTCCTCCGGCGACAGGTGCACATAACGCAGCATGTCTTCGATGGTGTCGTGGGTTTCGATACCGGCGTGGTAAACGCTGCCATCGGCGTTCTGGTAGATGTTCACCGAATCGGTGTCACCGAACAGGTTGTGCATGTCGCCAAGAATTTCCTGATAGGCGCCCACCAGGAAGATCCCCAGCAGGTAGTCCTCACCCGGATTGAGGGAGTGGACCGGCAGGCTGGTCTCGATGCTCTGCTCGTCGACGTACTGCTTGATCTTGCCGTCGGAGTCACAGGTCAGGTCTTGCAGCACGGCGCGGCGCAGCGGCTCTTCGTCAAGACGATGCAACGGCAGGATCGGCAGCACCTGGCCGATGGCCCAGGTGTCCGGCAGGCTCTGGAACACCGAGAAGTTGCAGATGTACTTGTCGGCGAGCTTGTCGTTGAGTTCATCCAGCACCTGGCGATGGGAACGCTGGCGAGCTTTCAACGAGTTGTGCAGGCGACGGCACACGGCGAAGTAGCATTGCTCGGCCAGGGCTTTTTCAGCCAGGGTCAGCTTGCCGTCGGCGTACTGGGTGGCCACGTCGCTCATGTAGTGGGTGGCGCGCCAGTAGGTCTCGGTGACCATCTCGATGTCGGTCGGGCCCAGCAGGTCAACCAGCCACTGCACGGTTTCCGGCAGGCTTTCCTTGTTTTCGATCACCGGCACGTCATCGTTGTGTTTCTCGACGTCGGTCACCTGCACCACCAGCATGGCGTGGTGGGCGGTCAGCGAGCGGCCGCTTTCGGAGAAGATGTGCGGATGCGGCAAACTCTGGGCATCGCAGAACTCCTTGAGCATGCCGACCACGACACCGGCGTAATCGTCCATGTCGTAGTTGATCGAGCTGGCATTGCGCGAGTGGGTACCGTCGTAGTCCACGCCCAGGCCACCGCCGACATCGATGTGATCCACCGGCAGGCCGAGGTTGCGCAGCTCACCGTAGTAACGGATCGCTTCCTTGAAACCGTGCTGGTAGTCCGCCAGGTTGGCGATCTGCGAACCCATGTGGAAGTGCAGCAGGCGGATACCCTGGTCCAGGCCGGCGGCGCGGAAGCGCTCTACCACCGACAGCAGTTGTGCGGCAGACAAGCCGAACTTGGACTTCTCGCCACCGGTGTCGGCCCACTTGCTCGACGCCAGGGACGACAGGCGCACCCGCAGGCCAACCTGTGGCTTGACCTTGAGCACGGCGGCCTCTTCGATCACCAGGCCGACTTCGGACTCTTTCTCGATGACGATGAAGACGTTGTGACCCAGCTTCTGGCCCATCAGCGCCAGGCGGATGAACTCACGGTCCTTGTAGCCGTTGCAGACGATGGTGCCACCCTTCGGTGCCAGGGCCAGCACCGCCAGCAACTCCGGCTTGGAGCCGGCTTCCAGGCCGATGGAGACGTTCTGGGTGGCGATGATGTTTTCGATCACCGCTTCCTGCTGGTTGACCTTGATCGGATAGAGCGCGGTGTACTGGCTCTGGTATTCCAGGCGCGCGATGTTGCTGTCAAACGCGCCGGTGAGCTGGCGCACACGGTCCTGCAGGATGTCGGGAAAGCGCACCAGCAAGGGCAGCGACAGGCCGCTCTGGCGCAGCTGGTCGACTTGCTCGAACAGGTCGATGGGCGAGCTGTCGGGGCCGTTGGGACGGACTTCGACGCGACCGGCGTCATTGATCGCGAAATACCCGGCCCCCCAATGGCGAATCCCGTAAACACTGCGGCTGTCCGCAACTGTCCATTGGCTGCCATCGTCTTTGCGTGTGCGTCGTACGGACATCGAAGTCCCCTATAAAGAAGTCAAAATGCACCATCCGGTCGGAGGCTGGCGCAGTCTAAAGAGTGAAAATGACGAATTGTCTGTCAGCAAGGTAGACCCTGCTCGCAGCGCTGAGTTTAGAAGCCCGTTCAGAACAGGCTCTGTGAAAACCATGTAGGCGACGCCGAACGTTGGGTTCGGATCAAGCCGAGGGTGGTTTTCACAGAGGCTGCTAGCCGCCGGATTTTTTCGCCTTGAAACCGTGCTTGGTCAGTTCCGCCAGCAACAGCTCGACGTGATCGCCCTGGATCTCGATGATGCCGTCTTTCAACGCGCCACCGGTGCCACAGCGTTTCTTCAACGTGGTGGCCAGTTCCTTGAGCGCGTCTTCGGCCAACGGCACGCCGGTGATCGTGGTCACCGTCTTGCCGCCGCGGCCTTTGCTTTCACGGCGCACGCGAGCGATGCCATCACCTTCAGGGATGGCGGTCTGTTTGCAGATGCAGGCATCCACCGGTTGACGGCAATCAGGGCAGTGACGACCGGCGTCGGTAGAAAATACCAGGCCGCCCAGGGCGGCGAAGGATGCGGCTTTTTTGGCCACCGGCAATCCTCTTGGGAGGACAAAGACTGGTCGAGGGGGAGAACGTACCTCGGCCGCGAAGCCCCACTCAGGCAGGGGCAGCGCTACTGGACCGCAGAGGCGATTCAGCTTGAAAAGTCGCGCAGTGTAACGGCAAAAAGCCGACTTGCTAAGGGCCAATCGGCGCCAATTTATAGCTTCTTTGCGACGCCATCGCCATGGACGCGCAAATAACGTTCCAGCGCCGCCAGCGAGTCCGGGCAGTAAGGCTTGCGCTGGATTTCATCGAGCACTTGGTCGACGGCCAGGAAACGCGCCTCGAGAACTTCCTCAGGTTGCAGGATCAGCGGACCGTCCCACACGGCCGAGAACGCCGAGCACCACAGGCGGCTGCCGGTGTCTTCGAAATAGAAATGGTCATGGGCCGTCAGCTCCACGCCGCTCACGCCCAGCTCCTCCGCCAGCTCACGGGCGGCCGACTCGGCGTAAGTCTCGTGCGCCTGGACCATGCCTCCTGCCGCCACGTCCCAGAAACCCGGGTAGATCGCCTTGCTCAAAGTCCGCCGGTGAACGCACAGCTCACCGGCCGAGTTGAACAGCAGGATGTAGGTGCCGCGGCCGATCAGGCCGCGCTCACGCAGATCGGAACGCACCAGGCTGCCGAGCGGGTTGTCGTGTTCGTCGACCCAAGCGATCAGCTCGGCATCCGAGGCCGCCCGATGAGCGACCTCCCGGCTGCTTTCGTCCATGGAATCAGCCCTGGTTCAGCAATTGCCGCAAGTCGATCACCGCCGCGTTGGCGCGGGAGATGTAGTTGGCCATCACCAGCGAGTGGTTCGCCAATACACCGAAGCCGCTGCCGTTGAGAATCATCGGGCTCCAGACCGGCTCCTGGGAGGCTTCCAGCTCACGAATGATCTGCCGCACGCTGACCGTTGCATTCTTTTTCGCCAGCACATCGGCGAAATCCACTTCGATGGCGCGCAGCAAGTGCGACAGCGCCCAGGCCTGGCCGCGGGCCTCATAGAACACGTTATCGATTTGCAGCCACGGGGTTTCGACCACCTCTTCATCTACCTGCGGCACTTGGCCCGGAATCGGGACTTCGGTTTTCAGCGAGGTATTGAGCTTGACCCGGCCGACACTGGCCGACAGGCGTTGGGACAGCGATCCCAGGCGAGTGCCGACATCACCCAGCCAGTTGTTCAGGTTGTCGGCGCGGGCGTAGAACAAGGCATTTTTCTGGGTCGGGTCGGACAGCCGGGCCTGATAGCGGCTCAGGGAATTGATACCCTCCTGGTATTCCGACTCGCTGGAGGGCAACACCCAGCTGCGGTTATCGAAGTTGAAACGCGGCTCGGCCTTGGCCAGGTCGGCGTCTTCGGCGGACTGGGACTGGGAACGGGCGAAGTCCTTGCGCAAGGCGCGGCTCAGGTCGCGAACCTGCACCAGCACGCCGTATTCCCAGCTCGGCATGTTGTCCATCCACAGGCCTGGCGGGAAGCGGTCGTTGGAAATGTAGCCGCCGGGCTTGTTCAGCAGAGTCCCGGCCACGGTCTTGAGGGTTTCGACGGTGGTGTAGCCCACCACCATTTGCCGGCCGTCCTTCTCGGCCGCCGCCTGGGCATTTTGCTGCACCGGGAACAGGGCGGGTTCCTGGCTCCAGTACCAGCCGACGGCAATGGTCACCAGCAGGTACAGGCCGATCAGCGTGGCCAGTGCCCGGCTGAAAAACAGCCCACCCAGGTAGCCGCGGGTAGCCGATTTCGGTTCGGCGGCACGTTCAGGCGCGCTGCCCGCGCGGTTTTTCCAGTCCAGCATGGCGATGTCCCTTCAAATCACTTGAGTTCACGGTTCGACCACAACCCTACGCCATCGTGCCTGATTTGAAACGCGATAATGCGGCGCAAATCATGCCGGCCACGACAGGGCAATCGATCTGCCACTATAAAGGAAGCGCCGTCATCGGCCTATGAGACTGATGGGTCATAAACTGAATTTCGCCCCTAGACATAATATTGACGTATGACACTCATGACGGGGAGAAAGAGGTGCTAGCATAGAGCCACCAGTCGATCTCAGCATGCACCCTAACTAGTAGTCAGGATATGACCGAGCCAGAAGACCCCAGCCGTGAGCGCCTCAAGCACCACTTTGCCCAGCGGGTAATTCATCAGGCTCGTCAGATCCTGGAGATCTGGCAGCGCCTGCAACGCAGTGAATGGTCCAGCACCGACCTGTCGGAACTCAGCGAAGCCAATCTGCGCCTGCTGCGTTTTGCCGAGCGTTTCGAACAGCCGGAACACTCCCAGCTTGCCGAAGGCATCAGCCAGTCACTGCAAGCAGTGGACGCCAATCGCGGGCGCCTGAGCAGCCACCTGATCACCGAAATCAACCGCTTGATGCAGCGCCTGTCCCGCACCGGCCTGCGCCACGGCGACCAGCTCGAACAAACCTTTCTGCCGCCGCTGCGCAAACCCATCTACGTAATGCTGCAGGACCATGACCGCGCTGAACGGCTGGCCAAGCAGCTGGAATTCTTTGGCCTCAGCGCCCTGGCCCTGGACAGCGTCGCAGCGTTTCGCACCTCGATGGTCGAGCGCCTGCCCGCGGCCATTGTCATGGACGTGGACTTCAGCGGCCCAGGCATCGGCCTGAAACTGGCCGCCGAAGCCCAGGAAGGCCTGGAGCAGCCGCTGCCGTTGCTGTTCTTCAGCCTGCTGGAAACCGACACCCCGACACGCCTGGCGGCCGTGCGCGCTGGCGGCCAGGAATTTCTCACCGGCACCCTCGAAGCCTCAAGCCTGCTGGAAAAAATCGAAGTGCTGACCTGCGTCGCCCAGTACGAACCCTACAAAGTGCTGATCATCGACGACTCCCGCGCCCAGGCCCTGCACACCGAACGCCTGCTCAACAGCGCCGGCATCGTCACCCGCACGTTGATCGAGCCGATCCAGGCCATGGCCGAGCTGGCGGACTTCCAGCCCGACCTGATCATCCTCGACATGTACATGCCCGCCTGCACCGGCACGGAACTGGCGAAGGTCATTCGCCACAACGACCGTTACGTCAGTGTGCCGATCATTTACCTGTCCGCCGAAGACGACCTGGACAAACAGCTCGACGCCATGAGCGAAGGCGGCGATGACTTCCTGACCAAACCGATCAAGCCCCGACACCTGATCACCACCGTGCGCAACCGTGCGGCGCGGGCCCGTAATCTCAAGGCACGGATGGTACGCGACAGCCTCACCGGGCTGTACAACCACACTCATATCCTGCAATTGCTCGAAGATTGCAGCTTCCGGGCTCGTCGCGAAGGCAAGCCCCTGAGCTTTGCGATGCTGGACATCGACCATTTCAAACGGGTCAATGACAGCCACGGCCACCCCATGGGCGACCGGGTGATCAAGAGTCTGGCGCTGTTTCTCAAGCAGCGTCTGCGCAAGACCGACTTCATCGGCCGCTACGGCGGTGAAGAGTTCGCCATCGTCATGCCCGATACCGATATCGATGCCGCCTGCAAGGTGCTCGATGAAATCCGCCAACGCTTTGCCGAAATCCATTATCCGGCTCAGCCCCAAGACTTGTGGTGCACCTTCAGCGCCGGCGTGGTGGAGATGAGCGACGACTCCGACAGCCTGATGATGGCCAGCCAGGCGGACGAAGCGCTGTACCGCGCCAAGCACGCAGGACGCAACCGCGTGCAGAGCGCCCGGCAATCAAAGCAAAGTGCCACCTTTTCATCAGAATCCACTGACTCGGTCATAAACCTGTAACGCAAACGCAATAACTTCAGGCACTTACGATTCTGCCCCTGGTAGACCTTTGATGCGCCTGAAGCTGCTGACCAATCTCAACACCCTCCTTTTAGTCGCCGTGTGCCTTGGCTTGGGCGCCACGCTGTGGTGGTCGCAAATCGCCCTGGAGCGCCCCTATCTTCTGATGGAACGTTACCTGGGCCTGTCGCGGCAGTTCCAGGGCGAGGTGGCGCGCAATATCGGGGCGTACCTGGACAGCGGCGACGCCTTGCGCCTGAGCGCTGCCACCCAGGCTTTGGAGACCCTGCAAAAAGACCTGGATCAATTCCCGCCGGAACTGGCCAAGACCCTGCGCCCGAGCCTGTCGAACCTTGACGGCTTCAGCAAGACCGATCTGCTGGCCGCCGGCAAACTGGCGGGCGATCCGCAGGCCTTGCTGCTTCAGGCTGAACGTGAACTGAGCGCCAGTCTCGACCAGCTCGCCCAATATGCCAATGCTGCCCCCGCTTACTTGCCCCCGCTGTTCGCCGCATCACAACACCTGGGCCGGTTGTCCCTGGCCCGGGACAAACTGGTCAGCAGCGGTCGCAGCGAACTGGCCGCCGACGTCGAACGGGAGCTGGCGAGCATCCGCGCGCAGGCCGAACGCCTCGATAGTCTGCCGCTACTGGGCGTGACAGCCAGCAGCGAATCCGGCAGTGATGATTTCGCCGCGCTGATGGGCCTGGAGGCCCAGGAAAAAGCCGCTGCCGAAGATGCCGGCATCGCCCTCAAGCGCGAACTCAATAGCCTGCTCAGCCGCTACCCCGCCGAACTGGGACGCACCCGCGAGCTGATCCAGAAGCGCAGTGAACTGAGCAGCGCCACCCACTTGAAAATCGCCGATGTACAACAGGCAATCGATGCCATGGAGCCTGCGGTTCGTGCTCAACATGGGCAGATTCAAGGAGAGGTTCGCGTGATCCAGGGCGTGATGATCGGCCTGATCCTGCTGATCGCGCTGCTGATCGACACCTTGCAGCGGCGCCTGGCCCGGACCTTGACGCAACTGGCACCGGCCCTGTCGACCTGGGCCGAAGGGGATTTCAGCCGCGACATCCATGTGGGCGCCAGCAATCGCGAGTTGCAGGACATCGAAGCGTCGCTCAATCGGCTGCGGGCTTATCTGGTGGACCTGGTGGGCACCATTCGCGTCAACGCCGAGCAGGTCGCCGGCAGCAGCCGAACCCTGGCCGAGTTAAGCGGCGAGCTGCACAGCGGTGCCGAGCACCAGGCCGGCGACACGGCGTTGATCCGCGACTCCCTCAGCGAACTGGAAGCGACCATCCAGCAAGTCGCCGGCGATGCCAGCCAGGCCGCCGACGCCAGCCGCAGCGCCGGACATGCCGTGGAGCAAGGCCAGAAGGTCATTGGCCTGAGCCTCACCGGTCTGCACGCGCTGGTGGGGGAAGTGCAAGGCAACGCGCAGATGATCGAACAACTGGCGGAGGAATCCGCCACCATCGGCGGCGTGCTGACCGTGATTCGTTCGATTGCCGACCAAACCAACCTGCTGGCCCTCAACGCCGCTATCGAAGCCGCTCGCGCCGGAGAAATGGGCCGCGGCTTTGCCGTGGTGGCCGAGGAAGTCCGCTCCCTGGCCCAACGCACCGCCGGGGCCACGGCCGAAATCCAAACGCTGATCGCCCGCCTGCAACTGGCCGCACGCCAATCGGTGGATGGCATGCGCGCCCAGGTCGAACACGCCGAAGCCACCGCCAGCCAGGCACAAGCTGCCGACGGTGCGCTGGATAAAATCGTCGGGGCCATCCAGACCATTTCCGACACCGCAGTTCGCATCGCCGATGTCACCGCCCAACAAAGCGGTGCCGTCAGCGAAATCCGTGATCACAGCGAGCGGATTCACCAACTGGGTGGGGATAACCTGCTACGCATCGGCCAAGGCCGGGAACAGGGCGACAACCTGCTGGTGCTGGGTGGGCGGCTGCACACGGCGGTGCAGGCGTTCAGGGTTTAAGCACCACAGATCCATGGTGGGAGCGGGCTTGCTCGCGAAAGCGGTGGGTCAGTTTGCATCGGTGTTGGATGTACCGCCGCCTTCGCGAGCAAGCCCGCTCCCACAGGGTTCGATTTCAAACCGTATGACCGGATCAGAGACCTCGGTCACAAATTTCGCGCAAACATCGGTCATCGTGCTGGCTATTGCAGAGAACTGGACAGTCACAAAGACTTTGCGGCATAGTCGCCGGGTTCTGACACCTGCTCACAGATAACAAGGAACAGCAGATGGCGACCCTATTGGTCCTGCACGGACCCAACCTGAACCTGCTGGGCACCCGCGAACCGGGCGTCTACGGGGCCGTGACACTGGCCCAGATCAACCAGGACCTGGAGCAGCGAGCCCGCGCCGCCGGCCATCATTTGCTCTACCTGCAAAGCAACGCCGAATATGAATTGATCGACCGCATCCATGCCGCGCGCGGCGAAGGCGTGGACTTCATTTTGATCAATCCCGCAGCTTTTACGCACACAAGTGTCGCATTACGTGACGCGCTGCTGGCGGTGAGCATCCCATTCATCGAAGTGCATTTGTCCAACGTGCACAAACGCGAACCTTTCCGCCATCACTCTTACTTCTCCGATGTAGCGGTGGGAGTGATCTGCGGCCTTGGCGCCAGCGGTTACCGACTGGCCCTGGAGGCCGCTCTAGAGCAGCTTGAAAAACAGGCAACAGCTTGAACAACAAGCGTTAAACGCCCCTGACCGACCCTTGGGAGTTGATGATTCATGGATATCCGTAAAGTTAAGAAACTAATCGAATTGCTGGAAGAGTCCGGCATCGACGAGCTCGAGATCAAGGAAGGCGAAGAGTCCGTACGCATCAGCCGCCACAGCAAGACCCCGGCCCAGCAGTTCTATGCACCGGCACCGATGCACGCACCGGCCGCCGCCCCTGCTCCGGCAGCAGCGCCCGTTGCCGCCGCCGCTCCGGCAGCTCCGGCAGCACCAGCGCTCAACGGCACCGTGGCTCGCTCGCCAATGGTGGGCACGTTCTATCGCAAGTCCTCGCCGTCCTCGCCGTCCTTCGTTGAAGTCGGCCAGACCGTGAAGAAAGGCGACACCCTGTGCATCGTCGAAGCCATGAAGATGATGAACCACATCGAAGCTGAAACCAGCGGTGTGATCGAATCCATCCTCGTTGAAGACGGCCAGCCGGTTGAGTACGACCAACCGCTGTTCACCATCGTTTGAACCGCGGAGAGCTTTCGATGTTGAAACCTGCGAAGTTGGAAAAAGTACTGATCGCCAACCGCGGTGAAATTGCCCTGCGGATCCTGCGTGCCTGCAAAGAGATGGGCATCAAGACCGTCGCCGTTTACTCCAAGGCTGACAAGGAACTGATGCACCTGGGCCTGGCCGACGAATCCGTCTGCATCGGTCCGGCGTCGGCTGCGCACTCCTACCTGCACATCCCGGCGATCATCGCCGCTGCCGAAGTGACCGGCGCCACCGCCATTCACCCGGGCTACGGTTTCCTGGCGGAAAACGCCGACTTCGCCGAACAGGTCGAAAACTCCGGTTTTGCCTTCATTGGCCCGAAAGCCGACACCATCCGCCTGATGGGCGACAAGGTGTCGGCCAAGCACGCCATGATCGCTGCCGGTGTGCCTACCGTTCCGGGTTCCGACGGCCCGCTGCCTGAAGACGAAGAAACCGCCCTGCGCATCGGTCGCGAAGTCGGTTATCCGGTGATCATCAAGGCCGCTGGCGGCGGCGGTGGTCGCGGCATGCGTGTGGTGCACAAGGAAGAAGACCTGATTTCCTCGGCGAAACTGACCCGCTCCGAAGCTGGCGCGGCGTTCGGCAACCCGATGGTCTACCTGGAAAAATTCCTGACCAACCCACGCCACGTCGAAGTCCAGGTGCTGTCCGACGGCCAGGGCCAGGCCATCCATCTGGGTGACCGCGATTGCTCGCTGCAACGTCGTCACCAGAAGGTCCTCGAAGAAGCGCCGGCACCGGGCATCGACGAGCAGGCTCGCGAAGAAGTCCTGGCACGCTGCGTCAAGGCCTGCATCGACATCGGCTACCGCGGCGCCGGTACCTTCGAGTTCCTGTACGAGAACGGTCGTTTCTACTTCATCGAAATGAACACCCGAGTTCAGGTGGAGCACCCGGTTTCGGAAATGGTCACCGGTATCGACATCGTCAAGGAGATGCTCAGCATCGCCGCTGGCAACAAGCTGTCGTTCACCCAGGACGATGTGGTTATCCGCGGTCACTCGCTGGAATGCCGGATCAACGCCGAAGACCCGAAAACCTTCATGCCAAGCCCAGGCACGGTCAAGCATTTCCATGCCCCGGGCGGCAATGGCGTACGTGTCGACTCGCACCTGTACAGCGGCTATGCGGTTCCGCCGAACTACGATTCGTTGATCGGCAAGCTGATCACCTACGGGGCGACCCGCGAAGAAGCCATGGCGCGCATGCGCAATGCGCTGGACGAAATCGTCGTGGACGGGATCAAGACCAACATCCCGCTGCACCGCGACCTGGTCCGTGACGAAGGCTTCTGCAAAGGCGGCGTCAACATCCATTACCTGGAACACAAGCTGGGCAACCAGCACTGATGTTTCAAGTGATGTAAAAGAGACCCCGGTCATTGGCCGGGGTCTTTTTTTGCCAGTCTTTCAGACACGCGAATGAATCAACTCAGCGCCACGGTAGGGAACGCGTGCGCTTCGATCTGCGCCGCCGTCGCCGGCCTGCCTTGCGGGGTGTGAACCGCACCATTGGCATTGGCTACCAGTGGTTCGCTGCGCAAGCGCGCCATGAACCCACGGGCACGCACCGACACCGGATCAGAACTCTTTTTCGCCCTCGCCAGCACTGGGATGTAGTAGCGCTCAACCTGACTCTGTGAGGTCTTGAATACCGAGGTGACCCCACTGCGCAGATCCAGTGACACGCCGTAGGTATTCCCGAAGCAGGAAGAATACGACCAATGATCCCAGGTAGGCTGCAGCCCCTTGCGCCTCATCGCCGATCTCACCCGCCCGCCAATATCGGCCCCCGTCAACCAGTCTCCCCCCACCAGAGTGGCGCGGATATCCTTGGCGGCCCCTCCCAGGCGCTGCGTCACATCACGAACACTGCGCTCGATCAGCGCGCGGATATTGTGATCGAAATGAATGACTGCCCCCACCCTGGTGGTCGGGTTGTACAACGAAGCGATCACACAGGTCTGCGCGTTCAACGAGAACAGATAATTGTCCGCCGCCGCTTCGCTGAACCTCGCCACCACCGCCTCGCCTTGCAACGCGCCTCGCGCCACATCCGGGAAGATATGCCCGGGAAACGCCTCCCGCAGATCGCTCACTCGCCCCAGGTTGCGTACGTCATCATTGCCGCCGCTCATGCCGACGGTTTTACGTGCCCATTTGCCATTCGCCATCCGGTACACGGGCGGTTTGTAAAACGCGCCGGGCCGACGGGCATCCACCAGGCACAAACCATCGAAATAGATATCCCCCCTTACCTGGTAGTACCGGCCTTTATGCCGTATGTAGAAGGCATTTCGCGGCTGCGTTGCGCTGGACGGGCTGAGATAGGTGCCCTGGAAAGCCCCCTCGGTCACCCGCTGCAAATTCTTGGGCGGTTTCCTGACCGCTTGTTTCGGATTGAAACGGATGGGTTGGATCAGCGGCCCGGCTTCCCTGGCGGCGACCGATGGCACATGCCTCAAGCGCTGGGCGGCCAGTGACATCGGCCTCACGGCGAGCTTCAGGCTCCTGACAGCCTGTCCCAGCAATGGGGCCATGCTCGTTGCCCCAAGCATGCCGAACAGTGCCCCCCAAGTCGCTTGCAGCCAATGGCCGAGCGCCCGATCCGTGTCGCCCTGCACATGCGCCTCGATCGCCTGCCTGGAACTGAGGGCAATAAAACCGGCATCCAGCAGCAGGGCAAAGGGCGGATAAACCATGCACACGGGAGCGGAGGCAAAGAGCAGCCCCTTGATCACCTGATGCCTGATCACCTCGCCGCGACTGTTGGTGACGTCCTCCACGTCAGTGACAGCGCGTTCGATGTAGGCATCGAACTCCGCCGAGATATCCATCACCCGATTGAACTCGCGCACCGCATCGAGGCCGACGCTCGTTGCCGCCAACCCCATCAGCGAGCTCCTGGCGGCGGCACGGGCACCGACTGCCACGCGCTCCAGCACGTAATCACGCAGGCGTGCGGCGACCGCCCCGGGGAAGTCCTGGTATTGGCGAAACATGACGCCATCCGGAGCGTCGGGGGTGTACAGCCAATAGACCCCCTTGGGATCAAAGTAGGCAAAGACATAGACACCCAATACGACATGGCCGCCGACGGTAAACCTGAACACGCCTTCGCGCTGTGCGACGGCCTCGGAACTCACTGCACCGTTCACAGGCATCGACTCACTCAGGAGCGTGATTTGCCGAGTGAGCCACCAGAACTCACGAGCGTTCACCAAGGATTTGCCCGTCGCGACACGCAGGTCGCGGTCCATCCTGGTCAGCAACAGGTTGCGATAGGCCGTGCGTCGCTTGGTGTATTCGGGAGCATTAGCATCGAGAAACCGGGCGCGAACCTGGCGCGCATACTGCTCGCCCACGTAAGCCCGTCGAATGTAGGTCGCCAGCTCCGCACTGCGGACCTGCCCCAGGTCCTGCCCAACCGATGAGCGCACGCCCTTCCTGGGGTTGTCGATGCCCCAATTGTCGTCATACCCATGGATGGCAAGTTCCAGCAGGCTGGCGACCTTCGTCTTGCCATCCGCCAGCCCCGGGCTGTAGTCGATGAGCACCGTTGCGGGGTCGACCACTTCCTGCACACCCGTGCTGCGCATGTACGGCGCGATGGCTTGGCTGACAGTACGCTTGGCGAAATCCACAAAGACTTCATAGCCCGCAAGCTGCTCGTTGAAGACCTGCTGATGAACCCGAAACTCCTGGCTCAAACTGCTGATGATGCGCCGGGAGTCAAGCGGCAGGGCGGCGTACCACCGAGGCGATTCGTCCTGCTCCACCTGCGCCAGGTTGTTGGCCAAGCCCATGGCAACGGACGCTTCGAGGCAGGCCTTGAAGGCAGTCGTCGTGGCCCTGGGATCTTTGTTCAGATCCCATGCCGTCGGCTTGTCCGCCACGGCGGCAAAGTACTCCCGGGCCACATCACGCTCGGCCACAGAGAGTTGCTGCAGCAGGTATTGGCGACCCGCTTCACGTTCAATCCATGCACCTATTTGCGCACTCACGGCCCGAAGCGAGGGCAACTCGATCCACTCCTGGCCATCAGGCTTGCCGGGGGCGTACAGCAACAGCTCGCTGAGCTCACCCGACCGGTCTTCGCGGTAGAACAACAGCAGGTCGGAACACTTCAGCTCGTTTGGAAGGGCAAGGCAGGACACACGCCAAACGGTGACCGATCGTCCCGAGGCCTCAGGTTCCCACAGGGCTTTCAGAGCCTCGTGGTGAGGCGCCTGCAAATGACCTGCACAACGAGCGATAAACGCGCTTTGCTCCAGTCGCGCCACGAACCAATCGAGCATGGCGTCTTTCAGATCCGGGCGTTCATATTGACTGAGCAATGCCGACAAGTACCCGGCTGGAGCATCCACATCCGCCAGCAGTTGGGTAATGAAGGCTGGCGAAAGTGGCTGGTTACGCAACATGCCGCCGTTTTCCACCAGGAATACCGACACGCTGTCCGGCCTTACCGGCCCCGCTGCCAGCAGCTCGCTCAGGCTGTGGACTTGCACCGGCTGGTCAATGATGGAGCGCCACTGCAATTGCACGCGAATGCTGTCGGGCTCGACCTCCATGTCCAGTTCGCGCCGGACATAGTCCTTGGCCAAGTGCCGGGCGAACGCACGCAACGAACCCAGGCCATCGAGCAGTTCATCCACCAGCACCTGAGCTTGCGAGGTCTGCTCCTGAAAAGCCCTCAACCTTTTATGTTCAGCTTTGCTCAGCCCCCGCAACCAATCAGGCAATTGCAACCGGGTTAGCGCCTTGAGATTCTGGCGCTCGCCAGCGGTTGCCAAGGCGGCCAATTGATTTGTCCGACGCCAGGAATCCTGGAGTTTTTCGATGTTTTCCCGTAACCCGTCGACATCCATGCCGAGCAACTGGTCAGGCTGGAACAGCCTGTCGATCGCGACCCTATGCTCGCCGAGCTTTTGCCTGATCAGCTCCTCAAGCGCAGCGTCGCCCTCTGTCATTTGCCAATGGCGGCGTAGATAGTCCTTGTAGTGCTGGATAAACCCCGCGGCGGTTCCCTCCACCGCCTGGGCGATAACCTCCCGGCGCTCGACCGGGAACCCCAGGTCAGCACCGTCCGGCCAGCGATAGGGCGCATTCTGTTCTTCGTCAGTGACCACAGGCTTGTGGTCGATCATGCGTTGCAACACCGTGTCGAGCAGGGTGCCAATGAAGTGCGGGTCAATGTTGCCTTGGTAATAGTGAGTGCGCAGCTCGACCAACACATACTCTTCGAGCACCTCCAGCAAGCTCATCTGGGTTTGCAGTCGCGCCTCGATAGCCGCCTGCCACCGGGACAATTTCTCCAAAGTTGCCTGTACCGTTGCCACCTGCGGGGAAGCTACCGGCCCCGCGCCGTTCACGTTTGTTTGCCGCTCGGCCGTGTTGTCCATCACATTCCTCCCTGTTGTGTGGACCCGCACCTTATCCGCCCGACAACACGGCCATGCCATACATATATATATCGAAACACCAACCCCGCCGGCACAGACTCACTTATCCACTTTGACCGCGACCTGGCGTACACTGCGCGCCTTTGCAGCCCTGCGCTGCCCCCTGTAGATTTTTTCCAAAGGTGCCCGCCATGCCTTGGCTGCAAGTACGTCTGGCCATCAGCCCGGAACAAGCCGAAACCTACGAAGACGCGTTTCTTGAAGTAGGCGCGGTATCGGTGACCTTCATGGACGCCGAAGACCAGCCGATCTTCGAGCCGGAGCTCAATACCACGCCGCTGTGGTCCCACACCCACCTGCTGGCCCTGTTCGAAGGCGGCACCGAGGCCGCCAGCGTGCTGGCCCATCTTGAGCTGCTGACCGGCAGCCCGCTGCCCGAGCATCACAGCGAAGTGATCGAAGACCAGGACTGGGAACGCAGCTGGATGGACAACTTCCAGCCGATGCGCTTCGGCCAGCGCCTGTGGATCGTACCGAGCTGGCACGCGGCGCCAGAGCCCGAGGCCGTGAACCTGCTGCTGGACCCGGGCCTGGCGTTCGGCACCGGCACGCATCCGACCACCGCGCTGTGCCTGGAATGGCTCGACGGCCAGGACCTGAAGGGCTGCAACGTCCTCGATTTCGGCTGCGGCTCGGGGATTCTGGCGATAGCCGCGCTGCTGCTGGGCGCCAAAGAGGCGGTCGGTACCGACATCGACGTCCAGGCCCTGGAAGCATCCCGCGACAACGCCGGACGCAACAACATTGCCGAAGCACTGTTCCCGCTATACCTGCCGCAGGACTTGCCACAAGTCCAGGCCGACGTATTGGTGGCCAATATCCTGGCCGGCCCGCTGGTGTCCCTGGCGCCGCAATTGTCCAGCCTGGTCAAGCCGGGTGGGCGCCTGGCATTGTCGGGCATCCTCGCCGAACAGGGCGAGGAAGTCGCCGCCGCCTATGCCACGGACTTTGCCCTGGACCCGATCGCCAATCGCGATGGCTGGGTGCGCATTACCGGACGTCGGCGCTAGAATGGCCGCCTGTATCAACCGGATTGCCGCATGACTGACAGCTTCGTCACCCAGTGTCCGCATTGCCACACCAGTTTTCGCGTCAACCATGGTCAATTGACCGTGGCCCGCGGAGTGGTTCGTTGCGGCTCGTGCCTGCAAGTGTTCAATGCCGCGCGGCAATTGCTGGAACAACGTACTGGCAAGGAAACCGTCAGCCCCCTGGCGCCGCCGATCAAGACGCCTGCCGCAGAAACGCCACCTCGGGCGATCAGCCAGAAACAATGGACCGCCGCCGAGCTCGACCTCGATGATCTGGACAAGGAACTGGCACGCCTGGAACGGCGTGACAAGCGGGCACCGGACACCTTCGGCCGACGCCGCGAAGACAACCTGAGCGCGCAACGCGACCACCTCTCGAACGAGCAGGAGCCGTGGTCCGATAGCCTGTACAGCGAAACCACTACCGAGCGCGCCGAAGCCGTCACCCTGACGCCCGTCGAGTCATTCGCACCCCATGAACCCGCCCGGCCACCGCGCACCGAGCCGTCGTTGTCCCTGGCACTGGAACCGCTGGAGCCGGATGACGAGCCTGTCACCCTGCTGCGCCTGGAACCAGACGACGAGCCCCACGAACATCTCGAACGCCTGTCTGCCACCGACGATCACGACGAGGAACCGGTGCCGCCGGTGCCGTTGCGCAAGACGCGCGAGCGCCATGAACCGGGAATACGCGCCGAGGCCCTCCACGACCTGGACGACGACCCGCTGCAACTGGACTGGCGCAAACGCCGCTCGCCCTGGGGTCGACGCTTGCTGTGGGGCCTGTTGATACTGCTCGCCAGCGCAGCCCTGGCCGGCCAGTACATTGCCTACCATTTCGAAGAACTGGCCCGCCAGGACCAGTACCGCCCATGGTTCCTGCAAATCTGCCCGACCATCGGCTGCGACGTTCCGTCCAAGGTCGACATCGCCAAGATCAAGAGCAGCAACCTGGTGGTACGCAGCCATCCGGAGTTCAGCGGTGCCCTGGTGGTAGACGCGATCATCTACAACCGTGCGCCCTTCTCCCAGCCTTTTCCGCTGCTGGAGCTGCGTTTCGCCGACCTGAACGGGCACCTGATCGCCAGCCGCCGCTTCAAGCCCGGGGAATACCTGGGTGGCGATCTCGAAGGCCGCGGCGAAATGCCGCCGCAGACGCCCATCCACATCGCACTGGACATCCTGGACCCAGGACCTAAAGCGGTGAACTACAGCTTGAGCTTCCATTCGCCCGAGTGAAGCGGCCAGGGTCGGCCGATTGACGGCAGCTTTCTGACTGACCCCACCCGGACCAAACCGCTGGCGATAACAAAATAGCTGTTCAGATTTTATCCAATTCGACCTTTATCCAGTCATCGAGAGCGGGTATCATGCCAACCCTTTTTCGAAGTCTCATGATCCGGCCCCACTTCAGGGAAGTCCTATGTCGGCGGTACGCATCGGCCCATATACATTGCAGAACGGCCTGATTCTCGCCCCTATGGCGGGCGTCACCGACCAGCCCTTTCGTCAGCTGTGCAAACGACTGGGCGCAGGTCTGGTGGTTTCGGAAATGGTCACCAGCGACATGAGTTTGTGGAACACCCGCAAATCGCGTCTGCGCATGATCCACGAAGGTGATCCCGAGCCCCGCTCGGTACAGATCGCCGGTGGCGACGCCCAGATGCTGGCGGAGGCGGCCCGGGCCAATGTGGCACTGGGCGCGCAGATCATCGACATCAACATGGGCTGCCCGGCGAAGAAGGTCTGCAACAAGGCTGCCGGCTCCGCCCTGTTGAAAGATGAAACCCTGGTCACCGAGATCCTGCGGGCCGTCGTCGCCGCAGTCGATGTGCCGGTGACCCTGAAGATCCGCACCGGGTGGGACCGGGAGAACAAGAACGGCCTGACGGTGGCGAAGATTGCCGAACAGGCAGGTATCACGGCGTTGGCGGTCCATGGCCGCACCCGTGCCGACCTGTACACCGGTGAAGCCGAGTACGACACCATCGCCGCGATCAAGCAGGCGGTGTCGATCCCGGTCTTTGCCAACGGCGACATCGATTCGCCCGAGAAAGCCCGGTATGTGTTGGACGCGACCGGTGCCGACGGACTGTTGATTGGCCGGGCCGCCCAAGGGCGCCCATGGATTTTTCGTGAGATCGAACACTTTCTGCGCACCGGCGAAAAGCTCGCTGCGCCGCAGTTGTCCGAGGTGGAACGTATTCTGCTAGAGCATCTGGCCGCGCTGCATGCCTTCTACGGAGAAGTCATGGGTGTACGCATCGCTCGCAAGCATGTGGGCTGGTATCTCGCAACCCTGCCGGGCGCCAGGGAGTTTCGCGCCCGTTTCAATCGTTTGGATGGTACACAAGCACAATGCGCCGACGTTCAGGGGTTCTTCGCTGAGCGTTACAAGAGCCTGACAGGGGACGAAGGGGTGGCCGCATGACGATGATGACCGAGACTTTAGTGAGTGGAATAACACCCGTGAGCGACAACGTGAATTTGAAACAGCACCTCAACACGCCCAGCGAAGAAGGTCAGACCCTTCGCGGGAGTGTCGAGAAGGCGCTGCACAATTATTTCGCCCACCTTGAGGGCGCTGCCGTCACGGATGTGTACAACCTGGTGCTTTCCGAAGTCGAGGCACCTCTGCTCGAAAGCGTGATGAACTACGTCAAGGGCAACCAGACCAAGGCCAGTGAGCTGCTGGGCCTGAACCGCGGCACCCTGCGCAAGAAACTCAAGCAGTACGATCTGCTGTAAGCATTCAATCAAACCAGAAAGGCGCCCGCGTAAAAAACGGTCGCCTTTTTTGCTGACTTCCCTTGCTTTTGATGGAAATTGAAATGACCGACCAGACCACCCGCCTGCCGATCCGCCGCGCCTTGATCAGCGTCTCCGACAAGACCGGGATCCTCGAATTCGCCCGCGAGCTGCAACAGCTGGGCGTCGAGATTCTCTCCACCGGCGGGACTTTCAAGCTGCTGCAGGACAACGGCGTCGCCGCAGTGGAAGTCGCGGACTACACCGGTTTTGCAGAAATGATGGACGGTCGGGTCAAGACCCTGCACCCGAAAATCCACGGCGGGATCCTGGGTCGTCGCGGCATCGACGACGCCATCATGAACGAACACGGCATCAAGCCGATCGACCTGGTAGCCGTCAACCTCTACCCGTTCGAAGCCACCATCAACAAGCCAGGCTGCGACCTGCCGACCGCCATCGAGAACATCGACATCGGTGGCCCGACCATGGTCCGTTCGGCAGCCAAGAACCACAAAGACGTGGCCATCGTGGTCAACGCCAGCGACTACGCCAGCGTGCTAGACAACCTCAAGGCCGGCGGCCTGACCTACGCCCAGCGTTTCGACCTGATGCTCAAGGCCTTCGAACACACCGCCGCCTACGACGGCATGATCGCCAACTACATGGGCACAGTGAACCAGGCCGCTGAAACCCTGTCGACCGAAGGCCGCAGCGAATTCCCGCGCACCTTCAACACCCAGTTCATCAAGGCCCAGGAAATGCGCTACGGCGAGAACCCGCACCAGAGCGCGGCGTTCTACGTGGAAGCCAAGCCTGCCGAAGTCGGCATCGCCACCGCCACCCAGCTGCAAGGCAAGGAACTGTCGTTCAACAACGTGGCCGACACCGACGCCGCGCTGGAATGCGTGAAGAGCTTCGTCAAGCCCGCCTGCGTGATCGTCAAGCACGCCAACCCATGCGGCGTGGCCGTGAGCCCGGACGCCGAGGGCGGCATCCGTCAAGCCTACGAACTGGCCTACGCCACCGACACCGAATCGGCCTTCGGCGGCATCATCGCCTTCAACCGTGAACTGGACGCCGCGACCGCCAAGGCTATCGTCGAGCGCCAATTCGTCGAAGTGATCATCGCCCCTTCGGTCAGCGAAGAAGCCCGCGCCATCGTCGCCGCCAAGGCCAACGTGCGCCTGCTGGCTTGCGGCCAATGGTCGGCCGACCGTGCACCGGCCTGGGACTACAAGCGTGTCAACGGCGGCCTGCTGGTACAGAGCCGTGACATCGGCATGATCGGTAGCGAAGACCTGAAAGTGGTGACCAAGCGCGCCCCGAGCGAACAGGAAATCAACGACCTGATCTTCGCCTGGAAAGTCGCCAAGTACGTCAAGTCCAACGCCATCGTCTACGCCAAGAACCGTCAGACCATCGGCGTCGGCGCCGGCCAGATGAGCCGCGTGAACTCGGCCCGCATCGCCGCGATCAAGGCCGAACACGCAGGCTTGCAGGTACAGGGCGCGGTCATGGCCTCCGATGCATTCTTCCCGTTCCGCGACGGCATCGACAACGCGGCCAAGGTCGGCATCACCGCGGTGATCCAGCCAGGTGGCTCGATGCGTGACGCTGAAGTGATTGCTGCGGCCGACGAGGCTGGCATCGCCATGGTCTTTACTGGCATGCGTCACTTCCGTCACTAACATCGATCAATGTGGGAGCTGGATTTGTGCGGGAGCAAGGCTTGCCCGCGATAGCATCACCTCGGTTCGCCTGATCAACCGAGTTGCCTGCGTCGCGGGCAAGCCTTGCTCCCACACAAACTCGCTCCCACAGAAAAGCATCTCTGTGGTGCTCAACAGAATCAGCGTCATCCGAGGTTTTTGAAATGAATGTTTTGATCATTGGCAGCGGTGGCCGTGAACACGCCCTGGCTTGGAAAGTGGCTCAGGATCCCCGTGTGCAGAAGGTCTTCGTAGCACCAGGCAATGCCGGCACCGCCATCGAAGCCAAATGCGAAAACGTCGCCATCGACGTGCTGGCCCTGGAACAACTGGCCGATTTCGCCGAGAAGAACGTCTCGCTGACCATCGTCGGTCCGGAAGTGCCGTTGGTCGCCGGTGTGGTCGACCTGTTCCGCTCCCGCGGCCTGGATTGCTTCGGTCCGACCGCCGGCGCCGCGCAGTTGGAAGGCTCGAAAGCGTTCACCAAGGACTTCCTGGCGCGTCACAAGATCCCGACCGCCGATTATCAGAACTTCACCGAAATCGAGCCGGCCCTGGCTTACCTGCGCGAGAAAGGCGCACCGATCGTGATCAAGGCCGATGGCCTGGCCGCCGGTAAAGGCGTGATCGTTGCCATGACCCTGGCCGAAGCCGAAGACGCCGTGCGCGACATGCTGGCCGGCAATGCCTTCGGTGACGCCGGTTCCCGGGTGGTGATCGAAGAGTTTCTCGACGGCGAGGAAGCCAGCTTCATCGTCATGGTCGATGGCAAGAACGTCTTGCCGATGGCCACCAGCCAGGACCACAAACGAGTCGGCGATGGCGACAGCGGCCCGAACACCGGCGGCATGGGTGCCTACTCCCCGGCCCCGGTGGTCACCTCCCAAGTGCATCAGCGGGTCATGGACCTGGTGATCTGGCCGACCGTGCGTGGCATGGCCGAGGAAGGCAACGTCTACACCGGCTTCCTGTACGCGGGCCTGATGATCGACAAGGCTGGTAACCCAAAAGTCATCGAATTCAACTGCCGTTTCGGCGATCCTGAAACCCAGCCGGTAATGTTGCGTCTGCAATCGAGCCTGGTGCTGCTGGTCGAAGCCGCCCTGGCCCAGGCGCTGGACAAGGTCGAAGCCCAGTGGGATCCGCGCCCAAGCGTCGGTGTCGTATTGGCAGCCGGCGGTTACCCGGGCGACTACGCCAAAGGCAGCGCAATCCGTGGCCTGGAAGCAGCGGCCCAGCTGGAAGGCAAGGTGTTCCACGCCGGTACTGCGTTGCAGGACGGCCAAGTGGTCACCGCCGGTGGTCGTGTGCTTTGCGCCACCGCCATGGGCGCCAGTGTCGACGCTGCTCAGCAGCAAGCCTACAAGCTTGCCGCCGAGCTCGACTGGGAAGGCTGTTTCTACCGCAAGGACATTGGCTACCGCGCCATTGCCCGCGAGCGTGGCGAAAATCTGGAATAAATCCGGTCATTCAGCCAGGCAAGGGTCTATGGCCCTTGCCTGTCTACTCGGGCGCCGCGCATAGTTATAATCTGGCATCAACCTACGAAGGGATTTCGCCGTGCGCTGGCTCAGGATTGCCATAGGCTTAACCGTCACCCTGCTGACGCTGCTCTGTATGTTCCCCGCACAGGCCGCGCCCGGTAGTGGCTGGGCGGTATTGCTCGACGAACAGGGCGACCTGAAGCTGAGCGACATCCGCTCTGCCCGCTACACCAATCAATTCAGCCCCATCGACCTCGACCGCCTCAGGGCCGCCGAGCCTGGCGGCGCACTGTGGCTGCGCTTCCGGCTGGCCCCCGACAGGCATGAACAAATACTGCGCATCTTCGCGCCCGACCTGTCTCGCCTGAATCTCTATGTGCTGGACGGCGACGCCCTGATTGACCAACAAGTCAGCGGCGATACCCTGCCACGTACCGAACTCCCCGTGCCCACCAGCGATTTCATGCTGGCGCTGCCCCACAGCGATAAACCGCTGGACGTCTACCTGCGACTGGCGTCCCGGCACGAACTGCGCCCCTACGTCACGCTGCAACCGGCGGTACTGGCGGCGGCGAATCAGAACCAGACGCTGATCTATGGGTTGTTGTTCGGCTGCATCGCCATGCTGATCCTGCACAACCTCACCCGCTACGCCTATACCCGTTCACGCAGTTGCCTGTGGCTGGCGGCCTGTGAAGGGCTGCTGATGCTGAGCCTGGTGCTGCTGCTGAACCTGGCGGGGCCCTGGCTGCCTGACTGGCCCGCGATCCAGACCCCCGGGGCCTACCTGGCCCTGCTGCTGACCGCGCCCTGCGGCCTGATGTTCGCCTACCGTTTCTTCGCGCCCCTGGGACCGCATCCGTTGAACCGGCTGCTGCTGGGGGACATTGTGTTCGTCATGCTGTGCAGCTTGCTGCTGTTGTTCGTCAACACCCTGCCGCTCAATATCATGACCTATGCCCTGGTGGCCCTGGCTGGCCTGAGCATGCTGTTCGTCAGCGCCTGGCATTGGCAAAAGGGTTACCGCCCGGCACGGCTGTTTGTCGCGGCGATGGTGGTTTTCAACCTCGGTACGCTGATCACCCTGCCGGCCCTGCAAGGGCTCACGGAAGTCCCTCCCCAGGGGCTGATCGTCACGCTGCTGGTATTTATCTGCATCAGCGGCCTGTTGATGAGTGTCGCCCTGGGTGAACGCCAGCGTTCCATCAACGAGAGCCGTTTCAGCATCAGTCGCGACCTGGCGGCCAGCAATGCCGAGATCAATGCCAAGGCCGAGTTCCTGGCCAAGATCAGCCACGAGATCCGCACCCCGATGAACGGGGTGCTGGGCATGACCGAACTGCTGCTGGGCACCCCCCTGTCGGTCAAGCAGCGTGACTACGTGCAGACGATCCACAGCGCCGGCAATGAACTGCTGACGTTGATCAACGAGATCCTCGACATTTCCCGACTCGAATCCGGGCAGATCGAACTCGATGATGTGCAGTTCGACCTCAATGCCCTGATCGAGGACTGCCTGAGCATCTTCCGCGCCAAGGCAGAACAGCAGAATGTCGAGCTGATCAGCTTCATCCAACCCCAAGTACCACGGGTCATCAGCGGCGATCCGACGCGCCTGCGCCAGGCACTGCTGAGCCTGCTGGAAAACGCCTTGAAAAAAACCGACGAGGGCGAGGTGTTGATCGTCGTGGCCCTCGACGAGCGCAGCAATCAGCCGCGCCTGCGCATTGCCGTGCAGGACAGCGGATCGCCGATGGACGCCGAAGAGCGCGACACGCTGATGCATGCCGAGCTGCACAGCAAGAATTTCCTCTCGGCCACGCGCCTGGGCGGCAACCTGGGCCTGGTCATTGCCCGCCAGCTGATCATATTGATGCACGGGGAATTCGGCATCAAAAGCGGCAGCAGCCAGGGCAGCACCTTATGGCTGACGTTGCCGCTGGACCCGGATCGCCTTGAACATCCGACCTCCGACCTCGATAGCCCGCTGCAAGGGGCGCGCGTGCTGATCGTCGACGACAACGACACCTGTCGCAAGGTGCTGGTGCAGCAGTGCAGCGCCTGGGGCCTGAATGTCAGCGCGGTGCCGTCGGGCAAGGAAGCCCTGGCGCTGCTGCGCACCAAGGCTCACTTGCGGGACTATTTCGACGTGGTGCTATTGGACCAGAACATGCCCGGCATGACCGGCATGCAACTGGCGGCCAAGATCAAGGAAGACCCGAGCCTGAACCACGACATCCTGTTGATCATGCTCACCGGCATCAGCAACGCGCCGAGCAAGATTGTCGCGCGCAACAGCGGGGTCAAGCGCATTCTCGCCAAACCAGTGGCCGGCTACACCCTCAAGACCACCCTGGCGGACGAGCTGAACCAGCGCAACAAAGGCCAGGCGCAGAACGTGCCGGTGAACGCGGGCCCGGTTACCCCGGTGAAGGTACCCAGCGACTTCCGCATCCTGGTGGCCGAGGACAACAGCATTTCCACCAAGGTCATCCGCGGCATGCTCGGCAAGCTCAACCTGCAACCCGACACCGCCAGCAATGGCGAAGAAGCCCTCAAGGCCATGAAGGAGCAGCGCTACGACCTGGTCTTGATGGACTGCGAAATGCCAGTGCTCGACGGTTTTTCCGCCACCCAGCAACTGCGCGCCTGGGAAGTGGGCAACCAGCGGACCCGCACCCCGGTGGTGGCGCTCACGGCGCACATCCTCGCCGAACACAAGGAACGTGCGCGTCAGGCCGGGATGGATGGACACATGGCCAAGCCGGTGGAGTTGTCGCAACTGCGCGAGCTGATCGAGCACTGGGTGGCCCAGCGCGATCAACAGAACAGGTCAGCGGCGCACACGTCCTAAGTGGCGACAGGACGGTCAACGGCGCGCCGCCACGCGGCTTAAAGTTCCAATGCGTGCAAATGGCGGTTGGTTTCAGCGATCACAGCGGCTGCAACTTTTGCTCTGAAGGTTGCGTAATGCAGCGTGCTAAATGTAACGACTGCCATTTCTTCCTGGCTGCTTTCCACCACTTCCTCTATTGGCCAAAACAGAAATCCGGAGACCGTTCTGCGGGTGCGGAACTGTTTGTGATAGAGGCCTATCTCTATTTTTCCGGAGGACTTGGACGTACAAGGAATCACCTGGAAGAATCCCGTATCACGCAGCAGGCTTGTTCTTTCGAACACCTCAAGGGCCTCGGGATTACGCTCCAGGGCTCCTAAGGCGTGACTCGCCTGCCGTGAAAAACTCCCGCCAAACGACTGGGATATTTGCCGTGAAACGCTATCGGCCATTAATCCCTGTCCAGCCTGCTCGGGCCTGACAGGACGCGCCGAATCCCATCCCAAATACCTGAGCTTATTCTTGTAGTAGTCGAACCAGTTGCCTACCAGGCCGTCCCTGTATGCCGAACGTGTTGCCAATTGCGCGTACAGGTTGCTCAGGTAGATATCTTCTCGGTCCTGGAGGGACAGCCTCTCATCAAATGACACGATACTCCCGCCCACGACGGCAGCCCTCGGTACGTCACTGCGGCCCATGTCATTCATAAAGACACAGCCCCCGACACCTGATGCTCAACAGCGTCAGAAATATCAAAAATATTCTCGGTCGCCTTACCCCCCAGTTTTTTGACAATCGCATCGCGCAGGGGCGCATAGAGCGCATCTGACAAATTCGCCTGGAAACACCTCAGCTGAATATTGCCCAGTACTTGATCGGTGGAGAAGAGTGCCCCAAGAGGATTGGAAGTCACCTGCCCGGCTTCAAAGTCGACGCAGACACTGTTCAGCACAGGACCTGGCTGCGCCAGAATGACTTGCAGCCTGACCCTGTAACCTCTTTCAACGGTTGTTTTGGCAGGCTCCGGCTGTCTAGGCCCCTGAACATGCTCGCGCAATAGATCAATGGCCGGCAGGGTGCAAGACAATTGAGCGACGCGATTCAATAGGCGAGTGACGTCCGTCACAATAGTTCGATCAACATGCGCCTCCAGTTGTTTTTCCACCCAGGCAATTATGTTGCATTTTTCTGAGGCATTAAGTGTAAATCTGTCCCACGCTACAGCCCTCTGCAACCAACCGTTCTGTAGAACTTCCCGATAGGCACCATACCATTCACCCGGCTGCGAAAGAGCTGGATATTTCTTGTTGGCGACCAGCTGCGCAAATAGCACCGAACTCAGTACATCACGCCTTTCCTGTTCCAGCATATCGTTTGCCAGCAAGACAACAGCCCCGGCATTAATAAAAACCGAATACTGATCTTTCATATCATCACCTGCTTCGCCAATGGATGGCGACTACTGTGTAGTCGCCAAAAGTTCACAAGAGATCAGATCTCGTACTCTTCGATTCTTTTCTGCGCACGATCACCCAACCTGGCAATGATCGTGGCTCGGGTACGATTAATAACTGCCGGTACCATGGTCATATGGCATTCGCCGCGATACAGATCGACCGAACCGCTGTCCCAGTCCACAAACAGAACTTTGGTCTGATTGGTCCGATTGATGAAGCGCACGGCGCCCAGGGCCAGAATAACTTCGCCGTCCGGAGTTTCGTGGCAGGCCGCCACACCAAATCCTCCCGCACCGGAGTCTCTGATGTTCTGATCAAAAACCCGAAGCGGTTTACCACCGGTTTGCAGCGCAGCTATTGCATCACCGGCCACTTTAAGCATCAGCATTGAGGTTGGGCCGGGAACAGTAGCTGCGGCCACGGCCGAACCCAGAATTTTCAACACCAGTTGATCCATTTGGAAGCTCTTGCCGGAAGCCGCAACCGTGTCGTAATACCGTTGCAGAATAGTCCAGCCGCAATCCTGCATGACGTTAAGAAATAGTTGATACCACTCTTTACCCTGTTCGTCCCGCGGGTACTGCCTGTTAGCCACTAACGATGCAAACAGATAGGAGTGCTGAATATCCGCTTGATTCTGCTCCGTCATGCCCGATACAAATGCCAGGATACTGTCCCCGACAATGGAAGCACGGTCGGGTTTTTCGACAGTCTCATTAAACCCAACTAAACCCACCTTGGCGGCACGCGAAGAAACAACAACATTGTCCGACGTGACATCATAATTACTCAGGCGATCAAGACGATCCGTCAACGTTACAACTGAATCAAAGTTAGCGCTCATACATAGTTCCCTTATTCAATTAAGATCCTCCATGGATCCCAAGCACAAAATGACGTAATCCAGCCCCGAACAACAAGCGCAAAACTGTAACCACACATAATACCTGCGACACTAAAAACCCCCTGCCCTCCTGAAACAACATCGCCACAATAAAGAGAAGTTTTTCTGCACTTAAAACGCTCACGGTAAGCCGACAGGCACCCCGGCGCCTGATAAACTCCACGCCAATTTCATTCGTCGTGAGCCTCGACCATGCTCCATGTGCTGTTCAGCGTTTACCTGAAGATGTTGGTGCTCTACAGCCCCTTCTTCGTGTTGTCGTGTTTTATCGGCCTGACTCGCGGCTATTCACGCAAGGAACAACGCCGCCTGGCCTGGAAGGTCGCGACCGCGACGCTGGTGTCCAGCGTATTGCTGTACTTGTTCGGGCGGGTGATTTTCAGCGTGTTCGGCATCACCGTGGACGCGTTCCGTATCGGCGCCGGCAGCGTGCTGTTCATTTCGGCACTGGGCATGGCCCAAGGCAAGTCGGCGGTCCAGACCGACAACGTGCAGCAGGACGTGACCATCGTCCCGCTGACCATTCCATTGACCGTCGGCCCCGGCACCATCGGCGCCCTGCTGGTGATGGGCGTGAGCCAACCGCACTGGGACGATAAGCTCATGGCCATCATCAGCATCGCCCTGGCCAGCTTCACCGTCGGCGTGGTGCTGTACCTGTCCAGCCGCATCGAGAGGATTCTGGGCGACCAGGGCTTGCAGATCGTCAGTCGCCTGATGGGGCTATTTGTCTGCGCGCTGGCGGCGCAGATCATCTTTACCGGGGTCAAGGGCTATCTGGTGCCGTAATCAACCCACCTCATTGGTTTCCACCACAGACGACACGTTCGACAACGCCTTGAGCGTGACGCCGCCCTGGACATCCGGCAAGGCATCCAACCGCTCTATCAGGGTCGAAACGGCATAATGCCGATTCCCGCCAAAACTGAGCAGGACTTCCCCGCGCAAGTTGATATCTGCCGCATACACCTCGCGAACAATCACACTGTGCCCACTGTCCGGATCAATGATCACCAGGTGTTCATGGACGCGACTGAGCAACAACGGGTCAGGCTCATCCAGGTCCCAGATCAATTTGCCGGGGACTGTCACCGCGCTGCCCAGTGAATGTCGGCAGTCGAGGATGACCGACTTGACCCGCAGCCAGGCCGCTCTTGACAGCCGGTAACTCACCGCGCCTTGCCCCATGCGCAGGATCAGGGTCGTGACATCGTCCGGCATCAGCGCCAGGAGATCATCGATCTTCACCTCCTGGCCCTCGACAACCAGCACCTCGCCTTCACGCTGGACATAACTGAGTGGTCCCATTTGCCCCGTGCCGGGCAAGGTCAGCAGCTGTCCATTCTTGCTTTCATGAAGTAATACCTGGGTCTGCCGCTGGGTTCCCAATAACGCGAAGGATTCCGGAATGGCGGCCCTGGGAACCCGGATGACACGCCCGGTCCTGGCGACGAACCACTTCAGGCTCTCAGGCTCCTCCACCGACAGCAGTGCGCTATGGAACGGCTGGGCCGCCAATAGCCTGAGCCCCTCTTGCTCCCGTCCATCCTGTGCGACCACCCATTGACGAGTGACACCGGTAATCAACGCCGGCTCCTGGTCGCGTAACGCGAGCACCACCCCCTCGAATGTCACGCCACGCAGCCCCACACCTTCGGCCTTCAGCTCGACAAACTGCCAGGGCGCCCATTCACGTTCCGCGCGGGGCAATGCATCAGCCTGCAGCACGCGTGAGCCCTGGCCAAATATCGCCGCCAATTTCTGTGGATCGATAAAAGCCTGGCGATAGACTTCGCCACTCGAAACATCGAATAACCAGGCCGCCTCGCCATCCGGGGTGGCGCCGAGCAGGCGTACTTCCTTGGCGTGCCCCAGTTCAGCCAGCAACAGCCTGTTGCCGACATACCAGGCACACAACTTGGCGTCGTCATTGAAGTTGCTCAAACCGATAAGGGCAAAGCACTCGCTCGCGTATTGCCGGGCCAGCGACTCCAACGCCAACCACCAATGCACCCGATCCTTGAACCATGCCTCGTTCACGCCGCCCAGCTCGAGATCGCCCAGGCTCGTCAGGTTGAAGAACCGGCCATCGGATGTCAGCGCCACGTATCCACTCTCGACAGCGATCACATCCTCCAGCTTGTCGGACTGCAACCATCTGTTGGACCACTGCCCTTTGCCCGCGACCAAGGTTCGCTGCCTACGACAGAGTTCCTTTCTGAGCCGGTCATAAACCACGAACATATCACTGTCGTCGGCCAGCGTGAGCAGCGTCAGATCGGTCATGTTCTTGATCGAATCGGCCCAGCCACGGTGCTGGTTGGGTCTGGACGAAGGACGAATGATCAAGCCGTCTCTGTCGCGCACCCAGGCCATGTCCCGTAACTGCGCCTCACTCTTCCAGCAGACCGAAACGAAGGGCGCCGGTTGCCAATTGACGGTGGCAAAGCTGTCCTCGTTGCGAACATACGGGACAAAGGGGTAATCGCTGCCCAAGACCTGCGACCAGTCGGCCAGTGTCTCGCTGGCGCTGAAAATGGACTCCAACGCTGGATCCAGATCGCGCGTGACTGAACTGAGCAGCAATTGCCCCTCATGAATCACATACACCAGTACATCGTAGGTCTGATCCTCGCGAGTGATTTGCTGTACGACATGAATCACCCCCTGCGCATCCGCCTCGACACGCTGGATGATGGCAGTCACATTCCTTGTGCTGCGCAACCAATAGCGATGGCTCAGCAGCCCGGTGACCGCGTCGGCTTGCCAGATGATCAGATTCTGCGGGTCGTAGAAATAGCAGGAACCGCCCGCCACCGCTCCCAGCACCGCTTCATCGACGCCCGGCAACTCGTCACGCATGAACAGGAAACGGTCGTCCTTGGCGTCATACCAGGCCGTGACGTAGCGGGGTTCGTCCGGCTTCTCGAACGGCACCAGGTAACGATGAACCGGTGTATACGGCATCACCAGGCGGTGCTGCCTGGCCAGGGTCTGGAAGTGCTCCTGCAACGCCTGCCGATCCATGCTCGCAGGCACCTCCTGCTCGACAACCACGAGCTTGCCCGCCCCCATCTTGAACACTTGATCCTGGCTGATCCGCAGCAGCACGTCATGACGCCCCGATCCACTGAGCGTCACTTGAACGTCACCGATGAACAGTCTTGCGTAACGCTCGATCCGGATATCACTCTCCTGGGCCCAAGGGGCGTCCAACACCCAACTCGAGTTCAACGGACGCGTCGTATCGAGGGTCAGGCTCACGCCGGGATGGAGCACCAATGCACAGCGCTTGCCGGCACCCTGGATCTCATAGGTGATTTTTCCGTGCCAATCCGGTGGCAGCACGGGCACCACCAGAGAGCGATCGATGCCATCGAGCAACACCTTGATCGCTGTCGGTCGATAATCCGGGACCAGGCGATAAAGGATGTAGTCACTGGGGAACGAGTAGAAGGAAAACAGAAACAGCCATCCTCCCTGCGCGGTCTTTTTCTCCAGGCGCCGCGCCGTGTCGAACCCGGTGTCATGGCGCAGTCTGGCGAAGGGTAATGCCTTGTACTCGTAGCGATAACAGGTTTGCGGTGTGCAGGGCAGGACGATGACTGAACCCGCGGGCGGCGCGAATTTGGCTCGCCCCGGTAGATTCAGATACCGACGGACATCGATCGCCCGCTCGTAATCGTCATCAAAGGTAGGCACCCCGAAATGATCGCGCAACGGATACAGTTTGGGGCTGTCCAGCATCAGCTCGGCGCGGGTCAGGTCCAGTGTATGAACGATCAGCGACGAACGCGGCAGCCATGCACCACCGCTGGCATCAGGGCGATAGGGCTGGAGATGGGCGGTTGCCACCTCATCGAAAAACAGCCCGACCTGCTTGGCTTCTTCGGCAATGGTGGCAAAACCTTGGGCCAGTGCCGCCACTCCCACCGCCAACCCGCCCAGCATCACGGCAGCACCGCCCAGCAATGCTCCAGCGGTGGTGGCACCGACGGCGTAGGCACCCACCGACAACATCAGGCTGGCCGAGTCGAACGCCAGTTGGGTAGCGAACTGAGCGCGCTCGACTTCGGTTTGTGCAGCCGACAACTGATAGATGTCGAATCCGACATTCGCCAATTGCAGCAATCCCCCGGTCGCTTCGCTCACGCTGCTTCCCACTGCCGCCTTGACCACTGGCGCGACGGTACGGGCAATCAGTTTCTCCTGGGCCAGTGCCTGTCGAACCAGGCCGACCAGGCCGGCGATTTCGGCCACGTTGCCATGCACCAATTGCGCGTAATTGACATAGGCATGCAAGCGGACCGCCAGGCTCAATGGCCGCTCAGGCCCCTCTCGGCCCCGTAAGGCGTTCATCAGCGCTTGTATGGCGAAGCCGGCGTTCAGGGTGTGAACGCTGCCGACCTCGGTCGGATCGTTCACGACGGAGGATCTATTGGCCAAGGCTGAAAAACGTTCCGAGAGGTAGTTCTTTATCCGCAGGAGTCGATGGTCGTCCGTGACGGCCCGCACCAGGTGTTCCGGATTCCCAGGATCGATCAGGCTTATCCGGTACGATCCGTTCGACAGGACCTCCAGGGTTTCGAACAACGGCACAAGGTGGGGGGCCAACTGATTTTTCTGCTGGAGGCCGCTCGTCACATGTTCAATCTGCTGGCCCCACCAGTGACCATCCAGCGCCAGCAGGCAATTACCCAGTCGCGGATTGCTCTGCAGCGACTGCCCACGAGCGTTGATCAACCGCTGCCGGACAGGACGTTGCACTTGGCCGGGCAACGCGCCGGGCTGCAGCAGTTTCGAGACCTGGATGGCCCCCGCCAACGTCACTCGTGACACCCGCGCGCCGTCCAGTTCGATCAGGTCGAACATCGGGCGAGCCGCATCGCCATACGCCGCGTAATGACTGGCCATCTTCTGCTGGAGGAAGAACTGCTCCAACGCCTGCCTGAACCGAGTCGAATCCTCGAATTCGAATAGCCCAAAATTCGGATCGTAGAAATGAAAAGTGCTGCGTTCGCCCTCCAGGGTCTTGGCCACCAGCATGGCGTGATTGTCAGAGTTGAGCATCAGCGTACTGGTGGCTGTCCTGGCTTGCAGAATGTCCACGACCGCATTCAGATCCGAGCGCGCCAGCGCACTGCCGACATCGCCGATCTGCACATCGCGCAATGACTCCACGCACTGCACAAGAGTCGCCGAATCGCTGGACCCTGGCTCGATAACTCCCAGGTAGAAACGCTCGCGCAGGGTGTTGACCGCCGCCTTGCCCTCGGTCAAGGCAGCCGCCATTGCCAGGGCCAGGGGATAACAACGTCCGCCGATCCTGTCGCCTTCGCCCTGGAGCAGTAAATCCTGGGGCACGAGCTTGATCGTGTCCGCTTCGAAATCGTCCAGGACGCTACCCAGGCGCTCCACGATCCGAACACGGTACTCCAGCTGCGCCACCTGCCGGATGCGGGCTACCTGCCGGCCCCATTGGCGCAACGTCAAAGGCTGTTCCAGCGCCGCTTTCTTCAGCCCCAAGGCGGTTTCGTCATGCCCTGGCGGGTCATCGGTGGCACTGGCAAGCCCGGCCAGGAAGGCGGGGGCCTTACGCTGATACAAGGCCTGTTCGATCGTCGCGTAGCGGCCAGCGGTGCCGTGAGTGGCAAGGTTGTTGGCCAGGTTATCCAACTGCGGGCGAACCGCGTCGAAGCTGCGATTATCCAAGCTCTTCGCACCGATCAAGGCGCCCAGCAGCAAGCGTTGCAGGGGGCTCAATTGCGCGATTTCGAACCGCCCCTCGGCCAGTTGCTTCAAGAGCTCGGCGATGGACAACTGCCGCGTCTGCGCATCACCCAACGAAGCAGGCGGCAACACGTCGGCGCTTCGGGCGAGGATCGCCTGGCGCTCATCAAAGCCCAGCGGTATGGCCTTGTCGAACGTCACCACGCCGTCATGGCTACGATTCATGCTCTGCTTGAACGGCTCACCCAGCTCATCGGCCAGGTGCTGCAACAGGTCGGTGGACAGCACATACCGCCCTTCGATCACCGGCCAGCCATCATCGAATTGGAGAGTGCGGTATTTGAGCAGCTCAGCCATCTCACCCGCATAACGCGCCTTGAACCGGCCCTCTTGCCAGCGTTTTATCTCATCGCTGAGCCATTGCCGGGTGTCACTCTGGTTCTCTTTCCAGGAGTGATCCTGCTCCTCCTCGGTGGCGCCGTTGACAGTGCCGATGGCGGCAATGGCAGCCCCCTCTCGCCACTGCTCAGCGGTTCGCGGCGTAAGGTGCGTGCTCAGGTAGTGCGCCACCCCCTCACGCATGGCGCCGGGGCCAGTCAGATAGATCGTCCCTTCACTCTGGGGACGGATGCCGTCGCTGTAGTAAGTGGCGGCCGCCTCGACCAGGAAAGCCGCGCCCATTTCCACTTCCGGCGGCAGCTCATGGAACGCGCCGAAAACCTGCGTCGCGGCCTGCCGCGCCAGACCGCTCATGGCCTCGACATCGGTGAGGGCCACGTTCTGTTCATCTGCCAGGCGCGCGGTGGTATCGACGATTGCATAATTGCGCCTGAAACGCGCGAGCACGCTGTTGAGCATTGCCGCCCCTGGGTGGGCCATCAGGAAGGCGTTGCTCAACGAGTTTCGTACGGTCACGGCTCGCAGCTCGTACGGGCGAGCCAGGCGCTCCGCTGGCGGGCAGAAAACGCGTTTCAACTCGGGTCGGCTTTTCGCGAAACGCTCGAGTGCATCGCGATGCTCGGCCGGGATTGCGCTGGAATAATCCGTATACTGGCCGCGCAAGGCCTGACGGCCTGGCATCCATTCGGGATTTTGATCGAGCAGCAACTGCAGCACGCCCAGGCGTGCGTCGGTCTTGAACCCGCGAATGTCCACCTCGCCCAGTTTGTCCAACAAGGGCGGCAGGTGATCGATATCGACATAGCTGCCACCCTCGGCGAGCAAGGCTTCGATCCGCACGATATCGGAGCCCCCCGCCAACATCCCGCGCAGGCTGATCTCGCGTTCGTAGATATCCCGCAAATTCAAGGGTGCTTCACCGATGGCAACGTCGCGCAGTGTCAGGCCGTCCCCAGCCAAGGCCCTCAAGCTGAGACGGTTTTCGTTCATCAGGGCCTTCAGCCGCACCTTATCCTGCCCATAGGCCCGAACCAGCAGATCGATTCTCGCGTCATCGGCGCTGCCGCCGTTTTCCACGGCCTTTTGGATATGCGCGTACATCTGCTGCTTCAGCACAATGACGCGCTCTTCGTAACGGTCGCCCAACGCCAACGCATCGCTGCTGGCCTGCCCGCCATTGAGCATGGCATCGGCCTTGGCGGCTTCGACAATGATCCGGTTGGTTTCATGGGCCAACAGCGCGTCGCTGTCATACCAGAAGCTGAGGCGATAACCCTCTGCGCCCATCACCTGTTTCCAGACATTGATGTAGTCACGCTGAATCGCCCCGACACCGCCGCCGAGCCAGACAAAGTGCAGATTTTTCGGCACCTCGGTGGCGGGCATTTTCAATTGCTCAACACTGTTGTGCAGACGCGTTTCGAACCCTTCGATCTTGTTGTACGTTTGCGCCAGATCCACTGTCCCGGCGCCCTCCGAACTCAACGGCCCTGTCGCACGACGCGGTCGGCTACTGCCCCGCAAAGCGCCCACCGCTTGCTTGAGCAGCCCCAGCGGCTCCAACATGCGCGGCGAATCCAACAAGGCGATACAACCGAAGTAATACCGGAGCACCGCATCATATTGATCGGAGCCCTTGTGGGAAATTAATGCCTGTTCAAGATCCTTGAGTTTCAATAAACCCACAAAATCGACGTAACTGTCCGTCGATGAGAACTTGGATTCACTCATATACAACACTTCCATTTATTGTAGAGAGACAAAAATAAACTTCACGCATCCATGCGCTGATAGACCTTTGAGAATCGGCTGCCTGGCCAAGCGATGAAGATCCACTCAGGTGGCAGCTCGTCCCAACAAGGCAGACAAGAACATAACGGCCATTCGGTCACTACTCAACTAACAAGGAATTCAATAAGTTTCCAGCCACAACAACTGCAAGTTTGTTTCCTCACAACTCGACAATTGGGGTACTGGAAAGATACTTATATATTTTCCATATAAAAAATGACCGAACAGACTGCCCGTACAGATACCAGAGCGTTACGGACTCAGGTGACGGCAGCCCGAGCGGGCCACCGGTTTCCTCAGAGAGGTTTGTTGCCATACCATCGCGGTGTGTACACCCAGTCGCCACCCTGGGCGCGAGGGAATACGCACGTGGTGGAGGAGCCGATCAACACCATGGTGCGCATGTCCACCTGATCCGGGGTCAACGCCCCCAGCGTGGTGACACGCAACGTCTGGCCCGGGCGACCGATATCGCGCCCCAGCACCACAGGCGTTTGCGCCGTGCGATGTTGCCCGACGATCTCCAGCGCCCGGCCCAACTGCCAAGGTCGGGAGCGGGAGATCGGGTTGTAGAAGGCCAGGGCCAGGTCGGCTTCGGCCGCCAGGTCGAGACGCTTCTCGATGATCGACCAGGGCTTGAGATTGTCCGACAGCGACATCACGCAGAAGTCATGACCCAGCGGAGCACCGGCTTGGGCGGCGGTGGCCAGGGAGGCGGAGACACCCGGCAGGATCTGCAAATCGACGTTGTGCCAATGGGCATCCGTCGACTCATGCAATGCTTCCAGGACGGCGGCAGCCATGGCGAACACGCCCGGGTCGCCGGACGACACCACAACCACTGACCGCCCCTGGGCCGCCAGTTCAAAGGCGTGTCGGGCCCGCTGCATTTCTTCGCGGTTGTCGGTGCAGTGCTGCACCTGATCGCCCCGGAAGGGCCCGGCCATGCGCACATAGGTTTCATAGCCCAGTACATCGGTGGCACGGTCGAGTTCGGCGCGCACCGCCGGCACCATCAACTCCGCAGCGCCCGGGCCGAGGCCGATCACGGCCAGGCGCCCGCGCGGGCGACCGATCTGCTGCGGATCGAGGGGTTGCTCGGTCACGGCGATGGCATGACTGCCCATGACCTGTAGCGATGCCGGTTGGCCGAGGACGTCGCTCAACCACGTTTCGAGGTTGCTATTGGCTGCGGCAAAACGCAGCGGCACACCCAAGGTCGAAGCCATTTCGTGCAACTCAGGACGGGCCATGTCGCTGTCCGCCGCCAACAGGCACGCCAGCGACTGCGGCGCGAGGCCGGCCTCCTCCAGGATCGTGCCAATGTCCGCCGACGCCCCTGCACTCAACGCCACCAGCACATTGCGCGGATAAATCCGCAGCTCATCCGCCGCTGGTGTTCCCGCAGCACTGTCGATACGGATCGCCAGCCGTGCCTGTATATCCTCAGGCAACTGCGCCTGATCCAGCCACGGCGCGGCGCCTTCGATGCGCACCGATTCACCGGCCAGCAGATCGGAGACAAAACGCTTGCCTTGCTCCAGGTCGCCGAGGCTGTAGCCACTCGGCGGATTGAGCAGGCAAGTGCCAAAACGCAATTCGCCGCTGGTGGTGATCGCCGGGGCGACTTGCAGCGCGGCGGCGATTTCCCGGGCCATGACATTCACCCCGCCCAGGCCGCCCAGCAGCGGGACCACGGCGCTGCCATCCTCGGCCACCGCCAGCACCGGCGGCTCGACGCCTTTTTCCAGCAGCAGCGGCGCCAGGGTGCGGATGACGATGCCGGCCGCGCACAAGGCGATGATCGGCGTGTCCTGTTGGTAGAGCTCACGCAACGTCGCGCCGAATTCGAGGTATGAACGATCCGCGCCCTCGACCCGTCCGCTCAGGCCGTGAATCAGGGCATCAGGGTAGCGCTGCTGGATCCGCCGGGCGGTGGCGAGGCTGCCCGGGCCGAGGATGACGATGGCCGCTGTCTTGGATGTCATCAGCCTTGCCACCGTTCGCCCGGCACGATGATCAGCGAGAAGTACGGCGAGGACATCGGCTCGACGTCATCCAGCGGGACGATTTTCTGGTTGGCCATGGTCGCCCGTTCGACGTACAGCGCGCGCCCGTCCAGGCCCAGTTCCTGGAGCACCTGGCGAACCTTGGGGAAATTGCGCCCCAGTTTCATGATCACCGCCGCATCGGCATCGGCCAAACGCCGCTTGAGTTCTTCATGGGGCAGAACACCGGAGAGCACCGACAGGCTCTGGTTGCGATAGACCAGCGGCGCACCGAGCACCGAGGCGCCACCGAGCATCGAGCACACGCCGGGAATGACTTCGGCGTCATAGCGCTCGGCCAGGCGATCGTGCAGGTACATGTAGGAGCCGTAGAAGAACGGATCGCCCTCGCAGATCACCGCCACGTCGCGCCCGGCATCCAAGTGCACGGCCAACTGTTCGGCGGCGGTGTCGTAGAAATCGGCGATCACTTGCTCATAGGACAACGGCGCCGGCAGGGCTTCGGTGGTGACCGGGTAGACCAGCGGCAGCAAGGTCTGCGCCTCCTGCAAATGCCCCTCGATGATGCCGAAGGCATTGCCCTTCTTGCCCTTGGCGACGAAGTACGCCACCACCGGCGACTCGCGCAGCAGGCGCAGGGCCTTGACGGTAATCAGTTCCGGGTCACCGGGGCCCACGCCGAGGCCAATCAGACGTCCAGGCTGCTGCATCATTCAATCTCCGTGGCGAGGGCATTGACGGCCGCGGCGGCCATGGCGCTGCCGCCGAGGCGGCCTTGCATGATCACGAACGGCACGCCACGGCTGTTGGCAGCCAGCATCGCCTTGGATTCAGCGGCGCCGACAAAGCCCACCGGAAAGCCGAGGATCAGCGCCGGTTTCGGCGCGCCAGCGTCGAGCATTTCCAGCAGATAAAAAAGCGCGGTCGGCGCGTTGCCGATGACCACGACGCTGCCTTCCAGGTGCGGACGCCACAATTCCAGAGCGGCGGCCGAACGGGTGTTGCCCAGTTCAAGGGCCAACGCCGGCACGCTCTCGTCGCGCAAGGTGCAGATCACCGGGTTGTTCGCCGGCAGCCGAGCCCGGGTCACGCCTTCGGACACCATCCGCGCATCGCACAGGATCGGCGCACCCGCGGCCAACGCCTGGCGCCCCGCCGTGCCCGCGCCTTCGGAAAACTGCAGGCCATCGACGGCCTCGACCATGCCGCAAGCGTGGATCACTCGCACCGCGAGTTTTTCCAGGTCGGCCGGAATGCGCGCCAGGTTGGCCTCGGCGCGAATGATCGCGAAGGAGTTGCGATAGATCTCCTGACCGTCGCGGATGTAATCAAGCATCAAGGGGGCTCCGGGGGCGAGCGTCGAGCCAGTGGCCGAGCGCTTCAATAGTCAGATTGTGTGCCTGCAACGCGCCGAAACCCGGCAGCGTGGCATCGCGAAAATACAGGTCGTAACGACCGGGGGCGACCGCCAGCAAGGTGGCAGGCGCGATATGAGCCGCCGCGCAGGAACGCGGGCAACCCGATAGATGGACCTTCAGGGCATGACCCTGGCGTTGCAGCAGCTCGGCCAGTCGGCGGGCATCGGCCTTGGTATCGGCCAGGGCTTTGCCGCAGCCACTGGAGCCGGTGCAAGCAATGAGTTGCGCCAGGGGTTGATCGACCGAGCACAACAGGCCCAATCCCTCGAGCCCCGCCAACACTTGCTCGGCCTTCGCGCGACGCACGTTGGGCAGCAGCAGGCTTTGCCAAGGGGTGAAGCGCAGGCTGCCGTCGCCCTTCTCCCGCGCCAACTGCCCCGCCCCCCGCAGCATGTGCGTATCGAGCCGCCCAAGCGGCGCCGCCGCACCAACGTAGACCCGCTCGTCGTGCTGCGGATGGATGCCGAGGTGCAGTCCGTCGATGGACACGTCCCGCCGCCAATCGAGACAAGCTTGCAGCGGCACGCGGCGGGCCAACTGGCTCATGAATTCATCCGGGGGGATTTCAGCCAGCAGGTGGCGCATGCGGATCTGGTCCGGGCGGGCCAGGTCGAGAAACAATTCCAGCACCGCCACCACCAGGGCATGCCCCAGGGCCAAGGGCACTCTGCCTGCCGGCTCATCCAGCGGGGCGCCGGCCAAGCCGAAGGCCAGCCAAGGCTCGCCGTCGCGGACAAGGGCCGATAACCACAAGTCGTGATGATGTTCGAGCATCGCCATGGCTTCACCGCCGTCCAACTGCACGGCGAACTTGGCCGACAGCTCATGGAAGCGTTCATGGGTTTGCAGGCTGAAGAGGATCTGCGTGGCCAACGGGCGGGTGTCGAACAGCATCTGCCGGTCGATCCCGGCCGAGGGGCTGAGCATCAGATTGCGCACGTCATCGCCAGCCGGGGTCCGGGGCCCAAGCCCGGCGGCCAGCAATTGTTCGATCAACGCAGCGTGTTCGAGGCCGATGCCGCGCACTTGCAGGTTGCCACGGTTGGTCGCTTCGATCACACCCCCGGCAAACCGCTCGGCCGCCGACGCCACGGCTTCGGCCTGATCCGCCTGGATGGAACCGCCATCGAGCTTGATCCGGCAGATCCCACCGTCCAACGCCTGGACAACCCGCAGCAACCCCGGGCAACCCGAGGGGCGGATGACGTTGGAGGATGGACGTTCGTTCAAGGGCAGACCGGGAGATAAGGCACGCCATGACGGCGAAGGACCGCCATTATGCCTGCTTTGCCGGGGGTCATGAAAAGCTTGCCGGTCGGATTATTAGGGCCGGGCACAAAACCTGTGAACAACCCCACTCAAATTGTGGGAGCGGGCTTGCTCGCGATGGCGGCCTGGCTGTGACGATGATGTTGCGCCAGGCGCCTGATCAGCCAGGGCGCGGTATGATGGCGGCCCGGTTCGCGGGTGAAACAGACCCGTCGATCAACAGATCTATTCGAGGAACACAGATGACACCCTGGCTGACCGTAGTGGGCATCGGTGAAGACGGCTTCAAGGGCCTGGGCCGAACGGCTCGCCATGCCTTGCTGCGGGCGTCACACATTGTCGGCAGCGACCGGCAACTGGCGCTGTTGCCGGTGTGTATCCGTGGCGAACGGGAGCTGTGGCCCAGCCCGTTCTCCCTGGAACCTCTGCTGGCGCGACGGGGCGAGTCGGTGTGCGTACTGGCCAGCGGCGATCCAATGTTCTACGGCGTGGGCGCCAGCCTGGCCAAACAGGTACCGAGCGATGAGATGCTGGTCGTCCCGACACCCTCCTCCTGCTCGCTGGCGGCGGCGCGCATGGGTTGGCCCTTGCAGGACGTGGTCACGCTGTCACTGGTGGCGCGCCCCCTGGCGGCCCTCAATGTCCATTTATCCACCGGCGTCAGGCTGTTGCTACTGAGCAATGACCGCCACAGCCCTGCCGCCGTGGCGGCATTACTGCGCGAACGCGGGTTCGGCCCCAGCCCCATGACCGTGCTGGAACACCTCGGCGGTGCGGCAGAACGGCGGACCGACAACTGCGCGGCACACTGGTCCGACCCAGCCGTCGCCGACCTGAACCTGATCGCCCTCGAATGCCGCGCCGAACCCTCGGCGTTGCGCCTGTCGCGCCTGCCCGGTTTGCCGGACGCGGCCTTTGAACATGACGGCCAGTTGACCAAGCGCGACGTACGCGCCATCACCCTCGCCCGCCTCGCCCCGACGCCCGGTGAACTGCTCTGGGATGTCGGCGCCGGCAGCGGCTCCATCGGCATCGAATGGATGCGCACCCACCCCAGTTGCCGGGCCCTGGCCATCGAGGCCGACGAAGGCCGCCAAGCGCTGATCGAACGCAACCGCGACGCCCTTGGCGTGCCCGGCCTGCAACTGATTCGCGGGAAAGCCCCGCAGGCGCTGGATAACCTGGAGCGTCCAGACGCGGTGTTCATCGGTGGCGGTGTCACCCGCGAAGGCGTACTCGACACCTGCTGGGAGCAGCTCAAGCCCGGCGGCCGGCTCGTGGCCAACGCGGTGACCCTGCAAAGCGAGATGACGCTCATGAACTGGCGCGAACGTCACGGAGGCGAACTGACCCGGATCCACATCGCCCAAGCCCAGCCACTGGGCGAGTTCGATACCTGGCGCCAGGCATTACCAATCACCTTGCTCGACCTGGTCAAACCCCTCGATGCGTGACGAAACCGCCGAACAACCCGCGCCCCTGCGCAGCGGCCTGACCACCGGCAGTTGCGCCACCGCCACCAGCCTGGCGGCGGCCCGCTTGCTGCTGTGCGGCATCCACGCCGATGCCGTGGAGATCGTGCTGCCCAAGGGCAAGCAGGTGCAGATGCGCCTGGAGTTCTGCCGGCTGACCGAACAGGGCGCCGAAGCCGGGACGATCAAGGACGCTGGCGACGACCCGGACGTGACCCACGGCGCCCTGCTGTTTTCCCAGGTACGCTTGATCGCCGAAGCCGGGGTGCGCTTCATTGCCGGTCGCGGCGTCGGCACGGTGACGCGACCAGGACTGGTGCTGGATGTCGGTGAACCGGCGATCAACCCGGTGCCGCGCAAAATGATCAACGATCACCTTGGGCGGCTGGCCGAAGACAGCGGTTATGCCGGCGGTTTCGAAGTCACGATCAACGTCGAGGGCGGCGAAGCCCTGGCGCTGAAAACCATGAATCCACGCCTGGGAATTCTCGGCGGCCTGTCGATTCTCGGCACCAGCGGCATCGTCCGGCCGTTCTCCTGCGCGGCCTACATTGCCTCGATCCACCAGGGCATCGACGTGGCGAAAACCAACGGCTACCTGCACATCGCCGCCTGCACCGGCAATGCCAGCGAAGACACCATGCGCCGGGTCTACAACCTGCCGGAAATCGCCCTGATCGAAATGGGCGACTTCGTCGGCGCTGTGCTCAAACATGTGCGCAAGGTGCCGGTGGAAAAACTCAGCCTCTGCGGCGGCTTCGGCAAAATCAGCAAACTCGCCGCTGGCCACATGGACCTGCACAGCCGTCATTCGAGCATCGACCTGCCACAACTGGCCGAATGGGCGGCCGCCATCGGTGCCGATGAGGCGTTGCAGCAAGGCATCCGCCAAGCCAACACCAGCCAGCAAGCCCTGGCAATGGCCAGCGCCGCCGGCATCGCCCTTGGCGACGCGGTGTGTGAGCATGCGCTGGCCTTCGCTCGCAGCGTGGTGCCGGCCCAGGTCCAGGTTGAAGTCTTCGCCATCGACCGCCAGGGCGGCATCGTTGGCCACGCAGGAGCCTTGCAATGAAACGCATCCTGCTACTGGGCGGCGTCACCGAAGCCCTGGCCATCGCCCGCACCCTCGGGCCCCAGCATATCTACAGCCTGGCCGGCATTGGCCGTATCCCCACCGACCTGACCTGCCAGGTGCGCGTCGGCGGCTACGGCGGCGCCGAAGGGCTGGCGCAATTCATCCGCGCCGAAGGCATCGACCTGCTGCTGGACGCCACCCACCCCTACGCCGCGCAAATCAGCCACAACGCCGCCCAGGCAGCGCGCGCCTGCAGCATTCCCTGCTGGGCCCTGCGCCGTCCGGCATGGCAACCCCAGGCCGGCGATGACTGGCGCGAAGTGGCCGACTGGGCCGAACTGATCCAGGCCCTGCAACCCTTCCACCGCCCGCTGTTCACCCTCGGTCGCGAACCCCTGCAACACCTGCACGAAATCCCGCCAGAGCAATTCTGGACCCTGCGTGCCCTGGACGTTTACCCCGGAAATGAGCGCTGCGAAGTCATTGGTGCCCGTGGACCGTTTCATATTGAGGGCGAGCGTGAACTGTTTGAACAGCGGCGGATTGATGTGCTGGTTAGCAAGAACAGCGGGAGTACCGCCACTGAGCCGAAGCTGGAGGTGGCTCGGGAACGTGGGTTGCCGGTGTTTATTTTGCAGCGACCAGAGTTACCAAGGGTGGACAGGGAGTTTGGGACTGTGGATGAGGTACTGCAGGGTTTACAACATCTGCGCTGACGGTCTTTGGTTTGATCAAAATCGTTTAGCCCACCCCGTGGCGAGGGAGCTTGCTCCCGCTGGGCTGCGCAGCAGCCCCAAAACAGCAGATGCCATTCCCCTGTCAAACGCTGTATCAGGATTGAGGACCGCTTCGTCGCCCAGCGAGGGTAAGCTTCCCCGCCACAAGAACACTCACTTGACGATCTGTTGCTACTGTTAACACCAGCCCTGCGACCCTACACCGCACGTGGCTTTTTTACTTCTCAACCCCGATCAGGCTAAATACCGCCACCTGATCGCCCAACCGAGCGGATTGCCCCATGTCCCGACAACGGCTTGCATTTGCCTGGATCGCCTGCTTCGCAGTGCTGTTCAACATGCTTGCCATGCCGCTTTCCGGCAGCGGTGGCACGGCGGCTAGTGCACCGACCGAACAAGTGCTGTGGGGCAGCTTCTGTTCCTCCAGCGGCACGAAAATGCTGGCGATTTCCCTGGGCAAGTTCGAGCAGGGCACGCCACAGAAAGACAATCATTCGACGATGCAGCATTGCTGGTGCTGCTCAGGTTCCGCGCCGTTGGTGGCGCTTACCGGCCATGTCCCACAGTTGTATCTGGATGCACAGCTGGCTCATCGCAGAATCGCCCATTCGAAACTCGACAGCCCCACACCGCGCCAGCAATGGCCGAGCCTCAATCCCCGCGCCTCACCTCTGGTCTGATTCCTCCGCATTTGAACCTGCGCCTTGAATCGTTCTGGAGAATCACCCCATGTTGAACAGACTTATCCTGCTGGCTGCCCTGCTGCTTCCCGTCGGCTTCGCCCATGCCCATCAATACAAAGTTGGCGACATCGAGATCGCCCATCCCTGGTCCCAGGAACTGCCGCCCAACGCGCCGACCGTGGCCGCGTATTTCGTGATTCACAACAACGGCAACACCGCCGACCGACTGCTCAGCGTCGACTCGCCGATTGCCGGCAAAGCCGAGCTCCACGAGCATGTGATGCAAGGCGGCCTGATGAAAATGCAGCCGGTGCCCGCTGTGGATATTGCCCCCGGAGCGACGGCCACCTTCGCGCCGATGGCTTACCACGTGATGCTGTTGGAGCTGAAAGACCGCAGCCTGCTCAGTGATGGCAAACGCTTTGCCATGACCCTGCATTTCGAAAAAGCCGGGGACGTGACCGTTGAGGTGGCGGTGCAGAAAAATGCCCCTGACGGCGACAAAGCTCAAATGCACATGCACTAAGCACGTCTGCCCGTGGCTCTTCCCCGCAGCAGGTCCGCCATGCCCCGCCGTCAGCCGATGAGCCTGACACGCGGCAGCTGGCTCAGCCTGTTCGCCATGCTGATGATCTTTATCGGTCCACTGATTTCTCAGTCGATGCCGATGGATCAGCGCATGTCCTCGTCCATGTCCATGAGCATGGAGATGGACATGTCGACGGGAGACCACGCCGAGCATGCGGCACCGGCGACCGAACACTGCCAGCCCAAGAGTGAGCATCACGCACTGTGGGAAAAGTGCGGCTATTGCAGCCTGCTGTTCAACTGTCCCGCATTGCCGGGCGGCCACACCTTCGCTGTCTTCGACACACCGTCGGCCAGCACCTACACCAGCCCTTCCCCACGTCTGGGCCATGCCCGGCAACCGTTCTTCCCGGGTGCCCGCACCCGCGCACCGCCCCTCGTCGCGTAAACCCGACACTTACCTCACCCGGTCGCACAAGACAGCCCCAGGCTGCCCGACCGTGTCGTTTACGTCTGTTCGATGGAATCATCATGTCCAGGTTTTCTGCTGGCACCGCTTTGGGCACTGCCCAGGTTCGCTGCCCCCTGAACGAGCCACGGGTTCGTTTACGTCATACGGTCGCCGCACTGTGCGGCCTGCTGCTCACGCCCTATGTACTTGCCGATGAGCACGAGCATCACGAGGCTCAGATCGAAGAGCTGAGCCCGACGGTCATCACCGCCATCGCGCCCAGTTCGCCCCTGACTGTCGTCACCAACCCCAAGGATCCGCGTCAGCCGGTGCCGGCCAGTGATGGCGGCGACTACCTCAAGACCATTCCCGGCTTTGCCCTGGTGCGCAACGGTGGCACCAATGGCGATCCGGTGCTGCGGGGCATGTTCGGCTCGCGGCTGAACATCCTCACCAACGGCAGCATGCTACTGGGCGCCTGTCCGGGGCGGATGGATGCGCCGACCTCCTACATTTCACCGGAAACCTACGACAAACTCACCGTGATCAAAGGCCCGCAAACCGTGCTCTGGGGCCCTGGCGCATCGGCCGGGACCGTCCTGTTCGAGCGCGAGCCTGAGCAGTTCGGCGAACTCGGCACCCGGGTCAACGCCAGCGTGCTGGCCGGCTCCAACGGCCGTTTCGACAAAGTGGTGGATGCCGCCGCTGGTGGGCCGCTGGGTTATGTACGGGTGATTGGCAACACCGCCCATTCGGACGATTACCGCGACGGCAACAACGACACCGTACCGTCGCGCTACGACAAGTGGAACGGCGACGTGACGCTGGGCTGGACACCGGACGCCGACACCCTGTTGGAGCTGACCGCCGGCAAAGGCGACGGCGAAGCGCGCTACGCCGGGCGCAGCATGGACGGCTCACAGTTCAAGCGCGAAAGCCTCGGGCTGCGTTTCGAGCGTTCGAACATCGGCGAGGTGCTGGATAAGGTCGAGGCGCAGGTCTACTATAACTACGCCGACCATGTGATGGACAACTACACCCTGCGCACACCGTCCGGCACCGGGATGATGGCCGGGCCCATGGCCTCCAACGTCGACCGCCGCACCCTGGGGGCGCGTATCAAGGCCACCTGGCGCTGGGCCGATGTGCAATTGATCAGTGGCCTGGATGCCCAGACCAACGAGCATCGCCAGCGCAGCAGCATGGGTGTCGACACCTACAAGGACCTGCCGCGCACCAAGGACGCCGATTTCCATAACTACGGCGTGTTCGGTGAGTTGACCTGGTACGCCGCCGACCGCGACAGAGTGATTACCGGCGCCCGGCTCGACCGCGCCTCGGCCAAGGACTATCGCCAGAGCATCGGCTCCGGCATGTCCGCCCGGCCCAATCCGACTGCCGACGAGACCCGTGCCGATACTCTGCCCAGCGGTTTCGTCCGCTATGAACACGACCTGGCCGACAGTCCCACCACCCTCTATGCCGGCGTGGGCCACGCGCAACGCTTCCCCGACTACTGGGAGCTGTTCTCGCCGAACGCCGGCCCCAGCGGTTCGCTGAATGCCTTCGACTCGATCAAGCCGGAGAAAACCACCCAGCTCGACTTCGGCCTGCAGTACAAGACCGAAACTCTCGAAGCCTGGGCGTCGGGTTATGTCGGGCAGGTGCGCGATTACATCCTGTTCGACTACACCCCCGGCATGATGGGCACCACCTCCCGGGCCGAGAACATCGACGCGCGGATCATGGGCGGCGAACTGGGCGCGGCCTACAAGCTGACCGAGCGCTGGAAAGCCGATGCGACCCTGGCCTACGCCTGGGGCAAGAACAGCAGCGACGGCAGCGCCCTGGCGCAAATGCCACCACTGGACGCACGCCTGGGCCTGACCTACAGCGAAGACCGCTGGAGTGCCGGCGCTTTGTGGCGTGTGGTGGCGGCGCAGCACCGGGTCGACGAGAACAAGGGTAACGTGGTGGGCAAGGACTACGGCAAAAGCTCGGGCTTCGGCGTGTTCTCACTCAACGGCGCCTACCGCATCAACCAGCACTGGAAGGTCAGCAGCGGCGTGGACAACCTGTTTGGCAAAGCCTACGCCGAACACTTGAACCTGGCCGGCAACGCCGGGTTCGGTTACCCGGCGAGCGACCCGCAAGCCATCAACGAACCGGGGCGCACGCTCTGGACCAAGGTGGATATGAGTTTCTAACCAGCACCGGAGATCTGTCAGCGAGGACACCCACTGTGGGAGCGAGCAAGCTCGCTCCCACAGGGTTTTCGGTCCACCTTGACTGACCGCACAACATAACAACCCAATTTGCCCTGCGGAGCGCTTTGCAATGAGCCAACCGAAACCCAATTTCTACAACCTGGCCTGGCGCTGGCATTTTTACGCCGGGCTGTTCGTGGCGCCTTTCATGGTGATGCTGGCCCTGACCGGCATCATTTACCTGTTCAAGCCGCAACTCGACCCGTTGATGTACGGCAGCCTGCTGAACGTGCCCGCCGGCCATCACACCCTGGCGGCGGACGACTTGCTCAAGCAGATCCGCCAGGCCTACCCCGAAGGCCAGGTCAAACAGTACCTGCCGCCGCCCAACGCCGAGCGCAGCGCGCAGTTCGTGGTGATCGACAAAGGCCGGGAACTGAACGTGTTCATCGACCCGTACCATGGCGATGTCCTCGGCGAGCAGGATGCGAAAAACAACCTGCAAGCCATGGCCCGGGCCATCCATGGCGAGTTGCTGATCGGCACCGTCGGTGATCGCCTGGTAGAAATGGCCGCCGGCTGGGGCGTGGTGCTGGTGGTGTCCGGGCTGTTCCTGTGGTGGCCGCGCGGACAATCGTCGGCCGGTGTGCTGTGGCCACGCTGGAGCAGTCGTGGCCGCTTGTTCTGGCGCGACCTGCACGTGGTCATCGGCTTCTGGGGGGCGGCGCTCCTGCTGGTGATGCTACTCAGCGGCATGACCTGGACCGGCTTCTGGGGCAAGCAATACGCCAACCTCTGGAATCGCTTTCCGGCGGCGATGTGGAACGACGTGCCCAAGTCCGACGTGGAGGCAGGCAGTCTCAACAACGCCCACCGCCAGACCGTACCCTGGGCCGTGGAAAACACGCCGATGCCAATGTCCGGCGACCATGCCGAACACATGGCCCACGGCGGCATGCACGACGGCCCCGCCGCCCCGACCGTCAGCCTGCAAGCGGTGCAGGACATCGCCAGCGAACGCCAGGTCACGCCCGGCTACAGCATCACCTTGCCGACCACGTCCACCGGTGTGTTCACCATCGCCGTGTTCGCCGACGACCCGCGCAATGACGCCACCCTGCACGTGGACCAGTACACCGGCAAGGTCCTGGCCGACGTGCGCTGGACGCACTACAGCGTGGTGGCCCGCGCCACCGAAACCGGGGTGATGCTCCACGAAGGCAAGATGTTTGGCCCGCTGAACCAGATCATTGTGCTGCTGATTTGCCTGATGATCCTGCTCAGCGCTGTCAGTGGCGTAGTGATCTGGTGGAAGCGCCGGCCAGAGGGCAAGTTCGGCGTACCGCCACTGCGTCACGATCTGCCGACGTGGAAAACCGGGGTGTTCATCATGCTGGCCCTGGCGGTGGTGTTCCCGTTGGTTGGGGCTTCGCTGGTGGTGGTGTGGGTGTTGGATCGGCTCGTCACCCGCTTCAATCGCCAGCCTGAGGTTGTCTCATCTTCAAGCTGAAGACGGTGCATTAACGGAAGGCACGCGAAACCTCTACAATCGCGCCCGTCTTTCGAACTGTGAACACCATCCAAATGTGGGAGCGGGCTTGCTCGCGAAAGCGGTGTATCTGTCACATTAATGTTGGATGTGCAGACGCCTTCGCGAGCAAGCCCGCTCCCACAATGGGATTGTGTTTCGGCCCAACAATTGAGTGTATGCATGACCTCGCTAACCCTCTCCCACCTCGCCTGGACGCCCCTGGGCCATGGCCACTGCCATCACCAGTTCCAGCTGCGTGACGTGACGTTGCAGGTGGCGGCCGGGGAGTTCGTCGGGTTGATCGGGCCCAACGGCAGCGGCAAGACCAGCCTGCTGCGCTGTGCCTACCGTTTCAGCCGGCCGGAACACGGCGAGGTCAAACTCGAGCATCACAACGTCTGGAAACAATCCTCGCGCTGGTGCGCCCAACGCATCGCCGTGGTGCTGCAAGAGTTTCCCGACGCCTTCGGCCTGACGGTGGAAGAAGTGGTCGCCATGGGCCGCACGCCCCACAAAGGCCTGTTCGATGGCGACAACCTCGAGGACCGCCGCCTGGTCCTCCAGGCACTGCAATCGGCGGGGCTTGAAGGCTTTGGTGAGCACGGCTTCGCCACCCTTTCGGGCGGTGAAAAGCAACGGGTGATCCTCGCCCGGGCCCTGGCCCAGCAGCCGCAGTTGCTGATCCTCGACGAACCGACCAATCACCTCGACCCCCACTATCAATTGCAATTGCTGCAACTGATCAAAGGCCTGGGCATCGGCACCCTCGCCAGCCTCCACGACCTGAACCTCGCCGCCGCCTTCTGTGACCGACTGTACGTGATCGAACACGGGCGCATCGTTGCCAGCGGCACACCCAAGGATGTCCTGACCACCGAGCTGTTGCGCGAGGTGTTCGGCGTCGACGCGCTGGTGGATGAACACCCGCTGTCCGGCTACCCACGAATTACCTGGATAACCCAACCATGACCCTGCGTTCCCTGCTGTCGCTTGCCCTGCTGCTGGTCAGTGCCCATGCCCTTGCCGAAGCGACCCGTTACCCATTGACGGTGCAGAGCTGCAACCGCCAGGTGGTGTTCAACGAGGCACCTCGGCACGCCGTCAGCCATGACATCAACATGACCCAGATGATGCTCGCCCTGGGCCTCAAGCCGCGCATGGTCGGCTACAGCGGCATCAGTGGCTGGAAGTCGGTGACGCCCGAGATGGCGAAGATTCTCGATGGCCTGCCGGAACTGGCGGCCAAGTACCCGTCGGTGGAAACCCTGCTCAGTGCCAATGTCGATTTCTTTTTTGCTGGCTGGGACTACGGCATGCGGGTGGGCGGCGACCTGACGCCACAGACCCTGCAACCGCTGGGCATCAACGTGTATGAGTTGACCGAATCCTGCGCGTTCGTGATGCAACGTCCGCCAGCCTCGCTGGAAGACACCTACAACGACCTGCGCAATCTCGGCAGGATTTTCGACGTACAGGATCGCGCCAACGCACTGATCGCCACGATGCAGGCCCAGGTGGCCGAAGTGCGCAAACATCTGCCAGCCGACCAGCCGCGGGTGTTCCTGTATGACAGCGGCGAAGATCGCGCCATGACTTCCGGCCGCCTCGGCATGCCCCAGGCCCTGATCGACGCGGCTGGTGGGCGCAACATTCTGGATGACGTGGAGACCAGTTGGACCCGGGTGAACTGGGAGAACGTGGTGGAGCGCAACCCGCAGGTGATCGTGATCGTCGACTACGGCGAAGTCAGCGCCGAGCAGAAACAGCAATTCCTGCTGGACAACCCGGCCCTGCAATCGGTGGAGGCGATCAAGCACCGACGCTTCATCGTGATCCCCTACGTGCAGGCCACGCCGGGCATCGATAACGTGCTGGCGGTGCAAACCCTGGCGCGGGGTTTTCACCGCCAATGAACGGTCGTCGCTATGGCGCCCTGCTGGTGCTCCTCGGCGCGCTGATGCTGGTGTCGTGCGTGGTGTCCCTGGGTTTTGGTCCAGCGCGGGTGCCGGTGGCGGTGGTCTGGGACATTTTGCTGAACAAGGCTTTTGGTGTCGGTAACGCCTATTGGACTCCAGGCCAGGAACATATCGTCTGGCTGATCCGTGTACCGCGCTTGCTGCTGGGTGCTTTGGTGGGCGCGGGGCTCGCGCTGATCGGTGCGGTGCTGCAAGCGGTCACCCGCAACCCGCTGGCCGATCCGCACCTGCTGGGAGTCACGTCCGGCGCGACCCTGGGCGCGGTCATCGTGGTGCTGCATGTCGGCGAGATCATCGGCTTGCTGACCCTGCCACTGGCCGCGTTCATCGGCGCGCTGCTGAGCATGCTGCTGGTGCTGGCCATTGCCAGTCGCCAGGGTCGCCTGGAAAGTGATCGGCTGTTGCTGTGCGGCGTGGCGGTGTCATTCGTGATGATGGCGGCGGCCAATCTGCTGCTGTTTTTGGGTGACCATCGCGCCAGTTCCGCGGTGATGTTCTGGATGCTCGGCGGCCTGGGCCTGGCGCGCTGGGAACTGCTGGCGGTGCCGGCCACCAGTGTGTTGCTGGGGCTGGTGTTACTGCTGGGCATGGCCCGCCCGCTGAATGCGCTGATGGCCGGCGAACAGACCGCCGTGACCTTGGGTTTGAACGCGGCGAAAGTACGGTTGTGGATCTTTTTGATCGCGTCGCTGATGACCGGTGTGCTGGTGTCCATCAGCGGCTCGATTGGTTTTGTCGGGCTGATGGTGCCGCACATTGCCAGGCGGCTGGTCGGTGCCGAACATCGGCGGCTGTTGCCGGCCTGCGTGCTGCTCGGCAGCCTGTTCCTGGTGTGGGTGGACGTGGCGGCGCGGACACTGATCGCCCCCGAGGATTTACCGATTGGTGTCGCCACCGCCGCCATCGGCGGTCTGTTCTTCATCGGCCTGATGCGCCGCCGCTGAGCTCTACCTGACTTGCAAAACAACCTGTGGGAGCGAGCTTGCTCGCGATAGCGGTAGATCAATCAGATTAGAAGTGACTGACACACCGCCATCGCGAGCAAGCTCGCTCCCACAGGGGACTTGCAACCCTCTCGCCCCAATGTGGCGCACCTCCTCGCACCAGCCCCCGCAATGCGTTCGTTCATGGTGCATTACCTCGCGCGCATCCCCCGCCAACCCCGCATTTCCAATGCCTTTTGCCGACCGGGCACACCCCTTGCAAAAGCGCCTTCAGCGTTTGCATCTGCCCTCGAAAAAAACTCAAAAGACCACGGAGATCGCACAATGAAGCGTCGTAGCTTGATCAAGGCTTTTACACTCTCGGCAAGCATTGCCGCGATGGGCATGGCCTGGACCGTCCAGGCCGCCGAAACCATCAAGGTCGGCATCCTGCATTCGCTGTCCGGGACCATGGCGATCTCCGAAACGTCCCTCAAGGACATGGCGCTGATGACCATCGATGAGATCAACGCCAAGGGTGGTGTGAACGGCAAGAAGCTCGAAGCGGTGGTCGTGGACCCGGCGTCGAACTGGCCGCTGTTCGCGGAAAAGGGCCGTCAACTGCTGACCCAGGACAAGGTTGCCGTGGTGTTCGGCTGCTGGACGTCGGTGTCGCGTAAATCCGTGTTGCCGGTGTTCGAAGAACTCAACGGCCTGCTGTTCTACCCAGTGCAATACGAAGGCGAAGAGATGTCGCCAAACGTGTTCTACACCGGCGCGGCGCCGAACCAGCAGGCGATTCCGGCGGTGGAATACCTGATGAGCGAAGAAGGTGGCAGCGCCAAGCGCTACTTCCTGCTGGGCACCGACTACGTCTACCCGCGCACCACCAACAAGATCCTGCGCTCGTTCCTGCACTCCAAAGGTGTGGCGGACAAGGACATCGAAGAGGTCTACACCCCGTTCGGCCACAGCGATTACCAGACCATCGTGGCGAACATCAAAAAGTTCTCGGCCGGCGGCAAGACGGCGGTCATTTCCACAGTCAACGGCGACTCCAACGTGCCCTTCTATAAGGAACTGGCGAACCAGGGCCTGAAGGCCACCGACGTACCGGTCGTGGCGTTCTCCGTGGGCGAGGAAGAACTGCGCGGCATCGACACCAAACCGCTGGTGGGCAACCTGGCGGCGTGGAACTACTTCGAGTCCGTGGATAACCCGGCGAACAAGAAATTCGTTGATTCCTGGAAGGCCTATGCCAAGGCCAAGAACCTGCCAGGCGCGGATAAAGCCGTGACCAACGACCCGATGGAGGCAACTTACGTTGGTATCCACATGTGGGCGCAAGCGGTGGAAAAAGCCAAGTCCACCGACGTCGACAAAGTCCGCGAAGCCCTGGCCGGCCAGACCTTCGCCGCGCCGTCGGGCTATACCCTGACCATGGACAAGACCAACCACCACCTGCACAAGCCGGTGATGATCGGCGAGATCCAGGCCGACGGTCAGTTCAACGTGGTCTGGCAGACCGAAGGCCCGATCCGCGCCCAACCGTGGAGCCCCTTCATCGCCGGCAACGACAAGAAGCCTGACTATGCGGTGAAGAGCAACTGAGTCCATGGGTGTCGGCCCCGGATATCGAGGCCGACACAACTCCCTTGTGGGAGCGGGCTTGCTCGCGAATGCGGATTCACATTCAACATTTGAGTCGTCTGACACACCGCCTTCGCGAGCAAGCCCGCTCCCACAAAAAGCACTGCGCAAGGCCTAGCATATGCCCACCGCCCTTTACCGCCTCATCCTCGCCCTGGTGCTGCTGTTGCCGCTGGAGGCCCACGCCGGTGACACCGAAGACTTCGTCGCCGCCAATCCGACCCAGCAGGCCAAGCTCCTGGAAACCTGGGCCGCGCAGCCTGAGCCGGAGCGTGTCGAACTGATCAATGCCTTGCAGCAAGGCCAGTTGACCGTCGACGGCCAACCCAAGACTCTGCGCCTGAACAACCGCTTGCGCGGGCTGATCGAAACCGCCCTCGCCAGCCATCAACTGCTTGCCGTCGATGCCCACGTGCGCCTGGGCGCCGCGCAGCAATTGCAAAAAAGCGCCCGTCCAGCCCAACTGGCTTTCCTCGACCGACAACTGGCCGGCGAGCAGGACGAAGACGTGCACGCCGCCCTGAGCCTGGCCCTGGCAAACCTGCAACTGGTGGACGCCAACCCGAGCGTGCGCCTGGCCGCCGTGCGATTGCTGGGGGAAACCGGCGACCCACTGGCCCGTACCCGCCTCGAAGGCCTGCTCGAACCCGGCGTCGAAACCGATGCCAACGTACGCACCGCCGCTGAAACCAGCCTCAGCCAGGTCAAGCGCAAACTGTTGGTGGGCGAGTTGTTGGGCCAGGCCTTCAGCGGCATGTCCCTGGGCTCGATCCTGCTGCTCGCCGCCCTCGGCCTGGCAATCACCTTCGGCTTGCTGGGGGTGATCAACATGGCCCACGGCGAGATGCTCATGTTGGGGGCCTATTCCACCTACGTGGTGCAGATGCTGTTCCAGCGCTTCGCCCCGAACGCCATCGAGTTCTACCCACTGATCGCCCTGCCGGTGGCGTTTTTCATCACCGCGGCCATCGGTATGGCTCTGGAGCGCACGGTGATTCGCCACCTCTACGGGCGTCCGTTGGAAACCCTGCTCGCCACCTGGGGCATCAGCCTGATGCTGATCCAACTGGTGCGCCTGCTGTTCGGCGCGCAGAACGTCGAAGTCGCCAACCCGGCCTGGCTGTCGGGCGGGATCCAGGTGTTGCCGAACCTGGTGCTGCCGTACAACCGCATCGTGATCATCGCCTTCGCCCTGTTCGTGGTGGTGTTGACCTGGCTGCTGCTGAACAAGACCCGCTTGGGCCTGAACGTGCGCGCCGTCACCCAGAACCGCAACATGGCTGCCTGCTGCGGCGTGCCCACCGGCCGCGTGGACATGCTCGCGTTCGGCCTCGGCTCGGGCATCGCCGGACTCGGTGGCGTGGCCCTGAGCCAGATCGGCAACGTCGGCCCGGACCTGGGCCAGAGCTACATCATCGACTCGTTCCTGGTGGTGGTGCTCGGTGGCGTCGGCCAGTTGGCCGGTAGCGTGTTCGCCGCCTTCGGCCTGGGCATCGCCAACAAGATTCTCGAACCGCAGATCGGCGCCGTACTCGGCAAGATCCTGATCCTCGCGCTGATCATTCTGTTCATCCAGAAGCGTCCGCAAGGCCTCTTCGCGCTCAAAGGACGGGTAATCGACTGATGAACCAGCCCCTGATGCTCACGGCCACGCAAAAGGCCGGTCCCAAAGTCACTCTCGCCGTCGGTGTGCTGATCCTGGCCGTGCTGCTGAGCCTGCCGCTGCTGTCGCTGTTGGCGACGGACAACCCGCTGCACGTCTCGGCCTATACCCTGACCCTGGTGGGCAAGATTCTTTGCTACGCCATCGTCGCCCTCGCCCTGGACCTGGTCTGGGGTTACGCCGGGTTGCTCTCCCTCGGGCATGGGCTGTTCTTTGCCCTGGGCGGCTACGCCATGGGCATGTACCTGATGCGCCAGGCTGCCGGTGATGACTTGCCGGCGTTCATGACCTTCTTATCGTGGACCGAACTGCCCTGGTACTGGTCGGGCACCGACAGCTTCATCTGGGCCATGTGCCTGGTGGTGCTGGCACCGGGGTTGCTGGCGTTGGTATTCGGTTTCTTCGCCTTCCGCTCGCGGATCAAGGGCGTGTATTTCTCGATCATGACCCAGGCCCTGACCTTCGCCGGGATGCTGCTGTTTTTCCGCAACGAAACCGGGTTTGGCGGCAACAACGGCTTCACCAACTTCCGCTCGATCCTGGGCTTTGGCATCACCGAGCCGGGCACCCGGGCGGTGCTGTTCCTGAGCACGGTATTGTTGCTGGTGGCGAGCCTGTTCATCGGCTGGCGCCTGGCCCGCAGTAAATTCGGTCGTGTGTTGACCGCCCTGCGCGACGCGGAAAACCGCCTGATGTTCTGCGGCTACGATCCCCGTGGCTTCAAGCTGTTCGTCTGGGTGTTGAGCGCGGTGTTGTGCGGCCTGGCCGGGGCGTTGTACGTACCGCAGGTGGGCATCATCAACCCCAGCGAAATGTCACCGACCAACTCCATCGAAGCTGCCGTGTGGGTCGCCCTCGGCGGGCGCGGAACGCTGATCGGACCACTGCTGGGCGCCGGTGTAGTCAACGGCATGAAGAGCTGGTTCACCGTGGCGTTTCCCGAGTATTGGCTGTTCTTCCTTGGCGCGCTGTTCATCGTCGTGACGCTGTATCTGCCTAAAGGCGTGATCGGCTTGCTGAAGAAGAGAGGCGAACAATGAGAATCACACCGACGGCCGATTTCATGCTCGAACCCATCCTCGAACCCAACAAAGACCAGGGCAGCAGCCGCGACGCCATCGGCCTCGGCCAGGCGGCCGGCGTTGGCCTGAACACCCGTCACGGCACGATCCTGACCCTGGAAGACATCAGCGTCAGCTTCGACGGCTTCAAGGCCCTGAACGATCTGAACCTGTACATCGGCGTCGGCGAATTGCGCTGCATCATCGGCCCCAACGGTGCGGGCAAGACCACACTGATGGACGTGATCACCGGCAAGACCCGGCCCAGCCATGGCAAGGCCTGGTTCGGCGAAACCCTGGACCTGACCAGCATGAGCGAGGTGCAAATCGCCCAGGCCGGCATCGGTCGCAAGTTCCAGAAACCCACGGTATTCGAAGCCTTGAGCGTGTTCGAAAACCTGGAACTGGCGCTCAAGACCGACAAATCGGTATGGGCCAGCCTGCGGGCCAAACTCACCGGCGAACAACACACGCGCATCAGCGAAGTGCTGGAGACCATTCGCCTCACGTCGTCGGTCAATCGCGCCGCCGGGTTGCTGTCCCATGGGCAGAAGCAGTTCCTGGAGATCGGCATGCTGCTGGTGCAGGACCCACAACTGTTGCTGCTCGACGAGCCGGTGGCGGGCATGACCGACGCCGAAACCGAGTTCACCGCCGAGCTGTTCAAATCCCTGGCGGGCAAGCACTCGCTGATGGTGGTGGAACACGACATGGGCTTCGTCGGCGCGATTGCCGACCACGTCACCGTGCTGCACCAGGGCAGTGTGCTGGCCGAAGGGTCGCTGGAACAGGTGCAGGACAATGAGCGAGTGATCGAGGTGTATCTCGGTCGGTAGCCCGGCAAACACTGCTCTCTGTGGGAGCGAGCTTGCTCGCGATGGCGGCGACACATTCAACAAATAAGCAAGCTGACCCACCGCTATCGCGAGCAAGCTCGCTCCCACAAGGGACTTGAGGAGAATCTGGAAGATGCTGCAAGTCGACAAACTGCACCAATACTACGGCGGTAGCCACATCCTGCGCGGCTTGTCGTTCGACGCGAAGGTTGGCGAGGTGACGTGCCTGTTGGGTCGCAACGGCGTGGGCAAGACCACCTTGCTCAAATGCCTGATGGGCCTGTTGCCGGCCAAGGAAGGCGCGGTGAGTTGGGAAGGCAAGCCCATCACCACCTTCAAGCCGCATCAGCGGGTGCATGCCGGCATCGCCTACGTGCCCCAGGGCCGGGAGATTTTCGGGCGGCTGACGGTGGAAGAAAACCTGCTGATGGGCCTGTCGCGTTTTCCCGGTTCCGAGGCCAAGGAGGTGCCAGCGTTTATCTACGAATTGTTCCCGGTGCTGCTGCAGATGAAGCAGCGCCGTGGCGGCGACCTGTCCGGCGGGCAGCAACAGCAACTCGCCATTGGTCGGGCCCTGGCCAGCCGTCCACGGCTGCTGATTCTCGACGAGCCCACCGAAGGCATCCAACCGTCGGTGATCAAGGAGATCGGCGTGGTCATCAAGAAACTGGCGGCCCGGGGCGACATGGCGATTTTGCTGGTGGAGCAGTTCTACGACTTCGCCGCCGAGTTGGCCGATCAATACCTGGTGATGTCCCGGGGCGAGATCGTGCAGCAGGGGCGCGGAGAAAATATGGAAGCCGAGGGTGTGCGCGGGCTGGTTACGATCTAGTCTGTAACGTCCTGACGATAAGCAGAAATCATGAATCTACCTGTCTCTGCATTGGTGCCTTCGGGCCTGTTCACCCCCAGCTGGCACGCTGAGCTGGAATTGGGCTACGCCCGATTCGGCGACTGCACGCGTCCGGTACAGCGTCGCCACAAAGGCCCGCTGCGGGTGCAGAAGCACCTGTACGCCGAAGGCCCCGAAGTGTGCCAACACATCATCGTCCACCCGCCTGGCGGGATTGCCGGCGGCGACCGGCTGGACATCTCGGCCCACGTCAGCCCGGGCGCCTGGGCGCAACTGACCAGCCCCGGCGCGGCGAAGTGGTATCGGGCTGCCGACCCGGCGTATCAGCAACTGACCCTGAGCGTGGCCGCCGGTGCGACGCTGGAATGGTTGCCCCAGGAGACCATCGTCTTCAGCGCGGCCCAGGCCGAACTCAGCACGAGCATCGACCTGCACGGCGATGGGCGGCTGTTCTACTGGGACATGGTTGCCCTCGGCCGGCCGGCCAGCGGCGAGCGATTCGACCTGGGGCATTTCCAGTCACGGCTGGACATCCGTCGCGACAGCCAGTTGCTGTGGCATGAACGCCAGCGCATTGTGGGCGGTGATGGCTTGCTCGACTCGCCCATCGGGCTGGGCGGCGATCCGGTGTTCGCCACGCTGTTGGTGACTGGCGAGATCGACAGCGAGCTGCTGGAGCAGTGCCGATCCCTGGGCCATGACGTGCGCGGCGACCTGACCCAATTGCCCGGCCTGGTCGTGGCTCGGTGCCTGGCGAAAGAGGCGTTGCTGGCGCGGGGGTGGTTGATTGCGTTGTGGCGTTTGCTCAGGCCTGCGTTGCTTGGAAGAGAGGCCGTACCACCCAGAATCTGGAGTACCTGAATTTACTTTTCTGTGGGAGCAAAGCTTGCTCGCTATGAACGATAACCCGGTCCTTCTGATCGACCGAGGCGCTGCTATCGCGAGCAAGCTTTGCTCCCACAGGGTCGATCCCACAGGTATTTGTGTTTTGAGTTTGAATTTTTTATCTGCCCTTATGGATTGCACATGGACCTGACCCCACGCGAAAAAGACAAGCTGCTGATCTTCACCGCCGGCCTCGTCGCCGAACGGCGGTTGGCCCGTGGCTTGAAGCTCAACTACCCAGAGGCCATGGCCTACATCTCCGCAGCGCTGCTCGAGGGTGCCCGTGACGGCCAGACCGTGGCCGAGCTGATGCATTACGGCACCACGCTGCTGACCCGCGAGCAAGTGATGGAAGGCATCCCGGAAATGATCCCGGAGATCCAGGTCGAGGCGACGTTTCCCGACGGGACCAAACTGGTCACCGTCCACCAGCCCATCGCCTGAGGCCGCGCCATGACTTACCACGTTCGTGACGCCCTACATACGGACCTTCCAGCGATCCGTGACATCTACAACGAAGCCGCCCTGAATACCACGGCGATCTGGAACGAACAGGCCGTGGACCTGGGTAATCGCCAAGCCTGGCTCAGCGCCCGGCAATCCCAGGGCTACCCGGTGCTGGTGATCGTCGATGCCGATGAAAACGTGCTCGGCTATGCTTCGTTCGGCGACTGGCGACCATTCGACGGGTACCGGCACACCGTGGAGCATTCGGTGTATGTGCGCAACGATCAGCGCGGCAATGGTCTCGGCCCGCGGTTGATGAGCGCACTGATCGAGCGTGCCAGGGCCTGCGGTAAACACGTCATGGTCGCCGCCATCGAAAGCGGCAACGCCGCCTCGATTCGCCTGCACGAGCGAGCCGGCTTCATCACCACCGGGCAGATGCCCCAGGTGGGTACCAAGTTCGGCCGCTGGCTGGACCTGACTTTCATGCAGTTGGTCCTCGATCCCGGGGCGCAACCGCCTGCCTTTGACAAGGAGTGATGCCTATGAACCCCGCCCAGTTGCGTCGAGTCCACGCTGAAAGCTTTGCCCATTATCGCCAGGGCCTGATCGATCTGTTGCTCGACGCCGTCGGCTATGGCGCCAGCGTGGGGTTCATGGCTGACCTCAATGCCGCCCAGGCACGCGCCTACTTCGACGAGGTTCAGGCCAGTCTTGACCAGGGCAGCCTGCTGCTGTGGGTGGTGGTCAAGGATGAGCAAGTGCAGGCCAGCGTCCAGCTTGCCCTGTGCCAGAAGCCCAACGGCCTCAACCGTGCCGAAGTACAAAAACTGCTGGTACGCGGCGATGCCCGCCGCCGGGGCTTGGGCCAGCAATTGATGAGCGCCCTGGAGCTCGGCGCCCGCCAGCACAAGCGCGGCCTGCTGTACCTCGACACCCAGGCCGGCTCCGAGGCCGAGGCGTTCTACCGCGCCATGGGTTACACCCGCGTTGGTGAACTGCCGGACTACTGCCTGAGCCCGGATGGGACCTCCACTCCGACCGCCATTTACTACAAGACTTTGGGGCAACCGCAATGATTCCAGGCCAATACCAGGTCCAGCCCGGCGACATCGAGCTCAACGTCGGCCGCCGCACCTTGACGCTGAACGTCGCCAACAGCGGTGACCGGCCGATCCAGGTCGGCTCGCACTATCACTTTTTCGAAACCAACGATGCCCTGACCTTCGACCGCGCCGCCAGTCGTGGCATGCGCCTGAACATCCCGGCTGGCACCGCCGTGCGCTTCGAACCCGGCCAGAGCCGCGAAGTGGAACTGGTGGACCTGGCCGGGCATCGCCGGGTGTTCGGGTTTGCCGGGCGGGTGATGGGCGACCTTTAAGCCATGGAGGCCTGTACTGGCCTCATCGCGAGCAAGCTCGCTCCCACATTTTGATCGCGTATCCCTGTGGGAGCGAGCTTGCTCGCGATAAGTGAGCGCAGCGAACGGTTTCAACATTCAATTGAATCTCAAGGCAAGCACATGAAAATCTCCCGCCAAGCCTACGCCGACATGTTCGGCCCCACCGTCGGCGACAAGGTCCGCCTGGCCGACACCGAACTGTGGATCGAAGTGGAAAAAGACTTCACCACCTACGGCGAAGAAGTGAAGTTCGGCGGTGGCAAGGTGATTCGCGATGGCATGGGCCAGAGCCAGCTGTTGGCCGCCGAGGTCGTGGACACCTTGATCACCAACGCGCTGATCATTGACCACTGGGGCATCGTCAAGGCCGATGTCGGTCTCAAGGACGGGCGCATCGCGGCCATCGGCAAGGCCGGCAACCCGGACATCCAGCCCGACGTAACCATCGCCATCGGCGCCAGCACCGAAGTGATCGCCGGCGAAGGCATGATCCTCACGGCGGGCGGTATCGATACCCACATCCATTTCATCTGCCCGCAGCAGATCGAAGAAGCATTGATGAGCGGCGTCACCACCATGATCGGCGGCGGCACCGGCCCGGCCACCGGGACCAACGCCACCACCTGCACCTCCGGGCCATGGCACCTGGCGCGCATGCTCCAGGCCGCCGATGCCTTCCCCATGAACATCGGCTTCACCGGCAAGGGCAACGCCAGCCTGCCGGAGCCGTTGATCGAACAGGTCAAGGCCGGGGCCATCGGCTTGAAGCTGCACGAAGACTGGGGCACCACGCCGGCGGCCATCGACAACTGCCTGAGCGTGGCCGACCAGTACGACGTACAGGTGGCGATCCACACCGACACCCTCAACGAGTCCGGTTTCGTCGAAACCACCCTGGCCGCGTTCAAGGGCCGGACCATCCACACCTACCACACCGAAGGCGCCGGTGGCGGTCACGCACCGGACATCATCAAGGCCTGCGGCTTCGCCAACGTGTTGCCCAGCTCCACCAACCCGACCCGGCCGTTCACCCGCAACACCATCGACGAACACCTGGACATGTTGATGGTGTGTCATCACCTGGATCCGAGCATCGCCGAAGACGTGGCGTTCGCCGAAAGCCGCATCCGTCGCGAGACCATCGCCGCCGAAGACATTCTCCACGACCTCGGCGCGTTTTCGATGATCAGCTCCGACAGCCAGGCCATGGGCCGCGTCGGCGAGGTCATCACCCGAACCTGGCAGACCGCCGACAAAATGAAGAAGCAACGCGGCGCCCTGCCCGGCGATGGCGAAGGCAACGACAACTTCCGCATCAAGCGCTACATCGCCAAGTACACCATCAACCCAGCGATCACCCACGGCATCAGCCATGAAGTGGGCTCCATCGAAGTCGGCAAGTGGGCCGACCTGGTGCTGTGGCGCCCAGCGTTTTTCGGGGTCAAACCGACGCTGATTCTCAAGGGTGGGGCCATTGCCGCCAGCCTGATGGGCGACGCCAATGCTTCGATCCCGACGCCGCAGCCAGTGCACTACCGACCAATGTTCGCCAGCTACGGCGGCTCGCGGCACGCCACCAGCCTGACCTTCATCAGCCAGGCCGCCGCCGAGGCGGGACTACCGGAGCAGCTTGGGCTGAAGAAGAGAATCGCCGTGGTCAAGGGCTGCCGCGATGTGCAGAAGACCGACCTGATCCACAACGACTATCTGCCGAGCATCGACGTCGATCCGCAGACCTATCAGGTCAAGGCCGATGGGGTGTTGCTGTGGTGCGAGCCGGCTGACGTGCTGCCGATGGCGCAGCGGTATTTTCTGTTTTGAATGGAATGAGGGCCTGAGAGCAAGACTTGTGGGAGCAAAGCTTGCTCGCGATACAGGCGCCTCAACTCTTGAGAACCGAGTTGAACTCATCGCGGGCAAGCCTCGCTCCCACAGGTTGGCGCTTGCTTATAGACCGCTTTTCACTCCACCAAACGCCCCAACCGCTGCTTGAGCATGCGGTTTTCGCTGCGCAGTTGCTGCACCTCTTCCAACAGATCCAGCGCCAGGGCAACGCCTTCCCACTCCAGATCCAACTCGCGGCGCAGCTTGGCGGCGCGGCGGGCCAGGACCAGTTCGTAATCAGTGAAACGCCAATCGGTCGGCGCCGTACCGTGGGGTTCGAGGATGCCATGGGCGACGATTTCGATCACATGGATATCTTGCAAGGCGGCGGCCTCACAAAACTCCATCAGGTTTAGTTCAATGATCGGGTTGTTCATGGTCTGCTTCTCCCAATGCTTTAACTGTCGAGTCTAGCCCCTCAAAACAGTCAAAAGTTCTCCCGCGGATCGAACGCAGCCTTCTTCGCCAGTTCCGCCCACAACGCCTTGACCGCCTCGTCACTGGCCTTGGGCATCACGGCCTTGAGCTGCACGAACAGGTAGCCGCGCTCGCCGGCCTTGTTGCGCAGGCCGTGGCCCTTGGCGCGCATGCGCTGGCCATTCTGGCTGCCGGCCGGGACCTTGAGGTTGATCTTGCCAGTGAGGGTCGGGACTGCCACTTCGGTGCCCAGCGCCAATTCCCACGGTGCCAGGGGCAAGGTGATGATCAGGTCCTGGCCCTCGACGTCGAACTTGGGGTGCGGAGCGAAGCGAATCGTCAGGTACAAATCACCGTTGGCGCCACCGCCGATACCTGGCGCACCCTGGCCCTTGAGGCGGATGCGTTCGCCGTCGGTCACCCCCAGCGGAATCTTCACGTTCAGGCTTTTGCTGGTGTTGCTCACATGCTGGCCGGCCGCGTTGTACTGCGGCACCTGGAAGCTGACTTTTTTCGACTCGCTCGACAGGGTTTCTTCCAGGAAGATCGGTAATTCCATTTCCACGTCTTGCCCTCGACGGCCGGCGCTGCGACCTGACTGCCCGCCACCGAAACCCGGCCCGCGATTACCGAAAATCGAACTGAAGAAGTCCGAGAAATCCCCTGTGTCCTGACCGCCAAAACCGCCACGGCTTTGCCAGCCTGGCGGGCCCTGGAACGGCTGGCCGTGCTGGCCATAACGACGCAGGTCGTCGTACTCGGCGCGCTTGTCAGCGCTTTTCAACGCTTCATAGGCTTCGGAGACGTCCTTGAACTTAGTCTCGGCGTCCTTTTCCTTGCTCACATCCGGGTGGTACTTGCGCGCCAGTTTGCGATAGGCGGCCTTGATCGTGGCGTCATCCGCCGTCGGCTCCACACCCAGGATCTTGTAATAGTCTTTGAAGTCCATTGAAGGATCACCATCCGTTATCGATATCGCACCGCCACCCGCAGCATGCTCGTGGTACAAGTCCAGGGGTTTGACCGATCTCAAGGTTTGTGACCGGGCGGCGCTTCAGAAGTTTATCGGCAGCCGGCGGCGGTTCTTGTATCGCCCTGTGCTGCCAGGCCCATGCCAGCAAGTTTGGGGGTAAAAGAGCCGCTTTCAAGGCCAACGGTTATGAATTAGCGGATAACCGGCCTTCGAATCCGCGCCGCACTGACATACACTGCGCGGCCGTTTTTTCAACTGGAACCCGAAAGACATGAAAAACGCATCCCCGGCCCGTGCCTGCGGCATCGACTTTGGCACGTCCAACTCCACCGTCGGCTGGCTGCGCCCCGGCATGGAAACGTTGATCGCGCTGGAGGACGACAAGATCACCCTGCCCTCGGTGGTCTTTTTCAATCTCGAGGAGCGCCGCCCGGTCTACGGCCGCCTGGCGCTGCACGAATACCTGGAAGGCTATGAAGGCCGACTGATGCGCTCGCTCAAGAGCCTGCTGGGTTCCAAGCTGATCAAGCACGACACCAGCGTGTTGGGCACGGCCATGCCGTTCAAGGATCTGCTGGGGCTGTTCATCGGCCAACTGAAGAAACGTGCCGAGGCCACCGCCGGTCGGGAATTCGAAGAAGTGGTACTGGGCCGTCCGGTATTTTTCGTCGATGACGACGAGCTGGCTGACCAGGAAGCGGAAAACACCCTGGTGGACGTGGCTCGCGCTATCGGCTTCAAGGAAGTTTCATTCCAGTACGAGCCTATCGCGGCGGCCTTCGATTATGAATCGACCATCGAGAAAGAAGAGCTGGTGCTGATCGTCGACATCGGCGGTGGTACTTCGGACTTCTCCCTGGTGCGCCTGTCACCCGAGCGGCGCACCCATGACAACCGTCACGCCGACATCCTCGCCACCGGCGGCGTCCACATCGGCGGTACCGACTTCGACAAGCAACTGAGCCTGCAAGGCCTGATGCCCCTGTTCGGCTACGGCAGCCGCATGAAAAGCGGCGCCTACATGCCCACCAGCCATCACATGAACCTGGCGACCTGGCACACCATCAACGCCGTGTACTCGCAGAAATCCACCCTGGCCCTGGGCAGCATGCGCTACGACATCGAAGACACCGGCGGCATCGACCGGCTGTTCAAGTTGATCGAACAGCGTGCCGGGCACTGGTTGGCGATGGAAGTGGAAGAAACCAAGATCCAACTGACTCACGCCGACCAGCGCCATGTGCCACTGGACCGGATCGAGCCGGGCCTGAGCGTAGACTTGAGCCGGGCGCTGTTTGAATCGGCCATCGACGGCTTGCTGGAGCGGGTACGCGGCAGCGTCACGCAACTGCTCAACGATGCCAACGTGCGCGTCGATCAGGTGGACACGGTGTTCTTCACCGGCGGTTCCAGCGGCATCCCGGCCCTGCGCAACAGCGTCTCGGCAATGCTGCCCCAGGCCCGGCATGTGGAAGGCAACATCTTCGGCAGCATCGGCAGCGGGTTGGCGATCGAGGCGATGAAGCGCTACGGCACCCAGGTCTGATCCAAGACCGAGGCGCCTGCATCGCGAGCAAGCTCGCTCCCACAATCAACCGCATTCCTTCTGAAGAAATCCGGTCAACTGTGGGAGCGAGCTTGCTCGCGATGGCGTTAGATCAGACGCCACACCCACCAGATCAAACCATCCCCACCTGCTTCAACTCACTCTTCAAATAGGCATAGTAAATCGGCCCCGCCACCACCCCTGGCAAACCGAACGCCGCCTCGAACACCAGCATCGCCATGAGCAGTTCCCAGGACTTGGCGCTGATCTGCCCGCCAACGATCCGGGCGTTGAGGAAATATTCGAGCTTGTGGATCACGATCAGGTAACCCAGCGCCGCCACGGCGACCCAGATCGACAGCGACAACGCGACGATGGTGATCAGGGTATTGGACATCAGGTTGCCAATGACCGGCAGCAACCCCAGCAGGAACGTCATGACGATCAGGGTCTTGGTCAATGGCAGGTGGATACCGAACAGCGGCAGCACCACCGCCAGGAAGATCCCGGTGAAGAAGGTGTTGAGCAGGGAAATCTTGATCTGGGCGAAGACGATGTTGCGAAACGCCTTGACCAGTAGATTCAAGCGATCGAACAGCGCGGCGGCCAGGGGCTTGCGCTTGGTCAGGTCGGGGATGCGTTGCAAGGCGACGATCGCCCCCAGCACCATGCCGATCAGCAACGTCACGAACATGTGTGCCGCGTCCTTGCCCACCAGTTGCAGGTCGCTCAGGTGCTTGCTCACCCAGTCGCCGATCGCCACCCGGAACTCGGCGGCACTGGCCGGCAGATAGGCGTCGATAAACGGCGGCAACTGCCCACGTGCACGGTCGACCACCGCCATGAACTTGTCCAGGGACGCGCCTGGATTTTCCGCTTCATGCAGCAGGAAGCTGAAGGCACCGGCGAAAATCAAGGTCAGCACACTGACCACCAGCGTGCCCAGCAACGCCACCGCCAGCCAGCGTGCGCGCCGGCCTTCGATCAATCGTTGCAACTGTGGGGTGAGCATGTTGACCAGTTCGAACACCAGCAACCCGGCCAGCAGGCTCGGCAACAGGCGCAGCGGCAGTACCAGCAGCAACCCACCAAAAATGATCACCCAACTGATCACCAACAACACATGACGCTGAGAAAACGTTGGCATACAGCCTCAGGACGAAACGGCGTAAAAGGATTGGCAGTCTGCCAGCCTTCCACCAGCAGCACTAGAGATTGTATCGGCCGACCTTGATCGCAGTTCAGAAGTTTCTGGCCGCGCCTGCAAGGGTCTCATCGCGAGCAGGCTCGCACACAATGGACCGTGCAACGCAAATCTACTGTGGGGGCCTGCTCGCGATGGGGCCCCCACAGGCGCCATTTATTTTTTCTTCAGGCAATCACTCATGAACGCCTTGCGGGCATCGCCCTTCAATGCCTGCTCAGTCGCCGTGGCGTTGCAGGTTTTCATGCGTTCCTGGGGCGTAGCAGGGGCAGCCTTGAGGCAGGTGCTCATGAAGGCTTTGCGCTCATCGCCTTTGAGGGCCTTGGCGGTGGCATCGGCGTTGCAGGTGGTCATCTTGGTTTGTTGAGCGGTGGCGGCGAAGCCTTGGGAGCACAACAGCAAACCGATCATCAACAAAGGGACACGCAGCATCTTCATGGTATTTCTCCTGGTTGCCGCACGATGGGTGGGGCGATGAGCTGCATTGTAGACAAAGCCTGTTACACCTTCATCTGTGTTCAGTCGTAGACCCGCGGTGCCCTGACTGACGCTATCGCGAGCAAGCTCGCTCCCACAGGGGATTTGTGAACGCCATCAATGTGGAAGCGGGCTTGCTCGCGAAGAACGATAACCCGGTCCGCCTGGCTATACACCGGCAGCCTTCAACCGCTCGGCATGCTCGACAAACAACCGGACCGGCTCGGCCCCTTTGCCCACCAGCCCCAGCGATTGGTTGACGATGTCGAAGTGATCCAGCGGATAGTCATCCCCAATCACCGTGCCCAAGTGCGAGCTGTAGCGCCCGACCAGACCGTCGCAGTGCCCCGCCTCGCGCACAAAGGTGCGGGCGAATAGCCGGCAGCTGCGATTAGTGCCGTCGAACAGGTTGCCCCCCTTATCGGTCCTGCCCGGCTGCAAGGTCCCGGACCAGGAGTAATAACGCACACCGTTGACCTCTTCCGGCCCCTGCCCGCCCCAGGTTTGTGGCAAGCCCTGTGGATAACGTTGGTTGAACAGCGCCGCGCCCGCACTCGTGAGAGAGGCATGGGAAGCCTGGATATCCACCGGCAGCTTCGGCCCGCGATAGCCGGTTTCCATCAGGCTCATCAAGGCATTGATCAGCCGCAGCAAGATACTGAGCAGGCGGCCCCGGGCACTGTCGGCCGGGTAGTGGAGTTGCAGGTAGTCGGCCAGTTCTGAGCCGTGATTGGGGCCGGCCACCGATGTGACCGACGCCACCAGGTCCGGGCGTTTGGCGGCGGCGTAGCGGGCGGTGAGACTGCCCTGGCTGTGGCCGATCAGGTTGACCTTCTGCGCACCGGTTTGTCGCAGGATCTGCTCGATCTGCGCCAGCAACTGCTCGCCACGTACTTCGGATGAATGCAGCGGCGAAACCTTCACCGCCACCACCACCGCCCCACCCCGACGCAACGCCGAAACGATCCCATACCAGTACGGATACAACACCAGGCGGATGAACCCCAACATGCCCGGGACCAATATCAGCGGGTAGCGCGTGGCGCAGCGTTGCGACATGGAGACATCCTTGTGATCAAGAGGTGGTCAGCATCGATATCGATGATGACCAGTCTATGACACTCGCGCCACTTCAAGTACGTGTGAATCCGTGGCCAGGGTTTGCTCCCGGTTGGGCTGCGTAGCAGCCCCCTTTCAAAAGGTCCGCGCCAGCGCCAGCAAGCGCTCCTCGGCCTCGGCGCAAGACAGGGCAAAGCTGCGCTCGGCCGACTCTTCGCCTTCGGCGGCAACCACCGTCACATCAGTGATGCCGATAAACCCCAGGACCGTACGCAGCAGCGCATCGGCGTGATTCATCCCCTCCAACTGACCGCCGGGACCGAAACCGAAATCGCCGCGGCTGGTCACGATCAGGGCTTTTTTGCCCAATACCAGCGGCTCGTAGTGAGACACACCGTTATCCAGGCTGTGGTTGAACGTCAGCCCGATGCGCACGATCTGGTCGATCCAGGCCTTCACGCCGCTGGGCACGCTGAAGTTGTGCATGGGCGCGGAAATAACCAGCCGGTCATGGGCCTGCAGTTCCGCGACCAACGCGTCGCTCAGCGCCAGGTCCGCCTGCATGGTCAACGATCGGGCTTGGGGTTCGGGGTGGAACGCCGCCGCGATGAAGGCCTCATTGACCGGCGGAATCACCGTCCGTCCCACTTCGCGACGAGTGGGTTGGGACTGCGGATGGGCGGCCTGCCAGGCGGATAAAAATGTTTCGGCCAGCCGCCGGGAGTGCGAGCGCTCGCCACGGGGACTGCCATGTACCACAAGAATTTTGCTCATCTGAATCTCCTTTGCTACGGCTACAATCAATACTGCTTGTGGCTTTTAGCTTGAAGCTCAGCGCCGTCAGCCGACAAATGAGCGTAAGTTCACCTGGATGAGTTAATTTCATCCATTGTAGTTCTGGAGATTGCCATGTTCGCCAACCTGCCCCTCAATGCGTTACGCGCCTTCGAGTCCGCTGCGCGCCTGCTTAGCTTCAAGGCGGCTGCCGCGGAGCTGTCGGTGACACCCACGGCGGTCTCCCATCAGATTCGCTCGCTGGAAACCTGGCTTGGCTTGATGTTGTTCGAACGCCTGCCACGCCAGGTGCGACTCACGGAAGGCGGGCAACGCTTGTTCCAGAGCCTGCACGGGGCGCTGCTGGAAGTGGCGCAAAGCGTCGACACCCTGCGCCCGCAACGCAGCAACAGCCACCTGACACTCTCCACCACCGCAGCGTTTGCCGCTCTGTGGCTAGTGCCACGCCTGGGCCGGTTTTATGCCCGCCATCCGAACATCAACGTGCGCCTGGACACCCATTGCGAAGTGATCGACCTGCACCAGGACGCCAGCATCGACCTGGTGGTGCGCTACAGCCTGGATAGCTACCCGAACTTGTACGGTCAGTGCCTGTTCGACGAAAGCTTCGGCGTCTATGGCTCACCGGAACAGGTGGCCATGGCGGCCCGGCGGCCGCCGACCTTGATCAGCGTGCACTGGCACAACTCCAAGCTGTATGCCCACGGCTGGGATGCCTGGTGCGCCCAGGCCGGAGAAAACTGGCTCGCTTCGCAGCCCTGCGTGCGCGAGTACGACGAGGAACATTACGCCCTGCAAGCGGCGATTGCCGGGCAGGGCCTGGTGTTGGCGAGCAATATCCTGGCTTCCGAAAGCGTCGCCAGCGGTTTGCTGGTGGGTTATCGCCCGCAGATCCAGGTCAACGGCGCCGGCTACAGCGCCCTGTGCGTACCAGGTCGCGAACGCCATCCGCCGGTGCGGGCGTTCTTCCAGTGGCTGGGGGAAGAGGCGCGGCTGTCCGGCTACCCGCTGAAAAACCCAGTAAAACTTTTTCAGGACCGCATCACTCAGATTTAGAGTGATCGCGCCTGCAGAGCGTGACGCCTCAACCGGATCAGCCTCCAGGAGAACGAGATGAGCGACATGCACTTATCCGATGTAACCACCCTGCGCGAACGCGCGCGGCAAAACGTGCAGAACGGCGCGGTGACCGAGGGCTACAGCGCCGATCGACAAGAAGTCATCCGCCTGCTCAACGAATCATTGGCCACCGAACTGGTGTGCGTGTTGCGCTACAAGCGCCACTACTTCATGGCCACCGGACTCCGGGCCAGCGTGGCCGCCAGTGAGTTCCTCGAACACGCGACCCAGGAAGCCGAACACGCCGACAAACTCGCCGAACGCATCGTGCAACTGGGTGGCGAGCCAGAGTTCAACCCCGACCTGTTGAGCCGCAATTCCCATGCTCAGTACGTGGCGGGCAATACCCTCAAGGAAATGGTCTACGAAGACCTGGTAGCGGAGCGGATCGCCATCGACAGCTATCGGGAAATCATCCAGTACATCGGCGAAAAAGACCCCACTACCCGGCGCATCTTCGAAGACATCCTGGCCCAGGAAGAAGAGCATGCTGATGATATGGCCGACATTCTGGCCGACCTTTAATACACTTGAAGGCCCCTTCGCGAGCAAGCCCGCTCCTACACTCGACCGCGCTCCTTCAGACAAAACTCGGTTGAATGTGGGAGCGGGCTTGCTCGCGAAAGGGCCCTAAGCCTCACAACAAATCCGGCGTTTAACGAGTGGGCTTCACCGTCACCGGCGCCTTGCCCGCCTTCATCTGCTCCAACAACGGCGCGCACTGGTTTGGCTCGCCACCGCTGGGGGCAACCAGCGCCAGCAACCCGGCCGCCGGCGCCGCAATCACACCCAGTGCCACCATCCCGGCACCGCGCAGCATCAGCGGCACCGCCTTGACGCCAGCGGCGGGCTTGGCGAACGTGCCCCGCACGTACAATGGCGAGCGCAAGGAAATCAGCCGCCAGCCCTTGGACTCAGGCGTGACGGTCAGGTCGAGTTTTTCCGTGGCCATGTTCGCCGTGCCGTCGATGTAGATGATCGCGTTCTCGGTATCGAATACGAACAGGCGAGTGGTCGCCAGGCCCGTCTTGATGTCGAAGTCCGCCGCTGCGCAATTGATCTTCACTTCCTTGTCGCCAAAGATTTTCCCCACCACGTAGTTGCCGACGTTCAGCCCGGCCAGCTCCATCAACTCACGACTGATAGCACCATCGTTGATGAGCATTTTCAGCGTGCCGTTGGACGTACCCAGCAACGCCGCCACCGAATTGCCACGCCCGCTGATATCGGCATCGCCGTTCAGCTCGCCGAAACTGGTTTTCATGGGTTCAAAACCTGGGAACAGTTGCTTGAGCTTGAAGCCCCGCGCAGTCAATTTCGCCTGGCCTTCCAGGGGTTGGGTGTGTCCATTGAGGCGGATCTGCGCGTCGAGACGACCACCCGCTACGCCGAAGCGCAGCGGCTCAAGGCTTAGCTGACCATCGTTGAGCACCAGGTGAGTGTAGAGATCCGTGAACGGCAATTTCTCGCTGTGGACGATGCGTTTGCCGGTGAACTCCACATCGGCGTCCATCGCACTCCAGCGCTCGGTGCGAAACGCCTCCACGGGCAAGACCTTGTCGGTCGGCTGCTTGCTGGCGCCGCCACGGGCCTTTTGCTCGGCGTTGGAATCGGCGCCGATCAGCGGTGCCAGGTCACTGAACAACAGTTGATTGGAGACCAGCGCGCCACTGAGTTTCGGCCGCGGCTGGCTGGCCACGTAGGCCAGGTCGCCATGGATATCGCTGTCGCCGATCTTGCCGTTGAACGCCTCATAGCGAAACAGCGCCCCGTCAGGCTCATGGAGCTTGGCGATCAGGCGCCCATCGGTTGAATAAGGTGGCGAGTCCGGCAGGGTCACACCGGTCAATGGATAGAGATGGGCCAGGCTGGTGCCGGCCAGTTTCAAACGCAAATCCAGGGCCCCGAGGTTCATCGGGTCGGTGAGAGTGCCGGCCAGTTCAACGCCGGTCTGACCAATCTTCGCCTGGGCCTGAAGCGGAAAGGGTTGTGAAGCGTCCTGCAACGCCAGCAAACCGCCAACCTTGCCGGAACCGGTGAGGTTTTGCCCGTGGTACTGCCCGTTGACCTTGAAGGCAAACGCGTAGTCCTGGGGCGCCGCCCCCTGGTCCAGGGCTTTTTTTGCGGCCTTCTCACCGACGATATCGCTGAACGGGATGGGTTTGCCCAACGGGTCGATCAACAAGTCCAGGCGGGTCTTCAGCGTCTGGTCATCAAGAATGACGTGACCTTTGTCAAAGCCGATGGCACCGATGTCCACCACCCAACTGGACGGCTCGGCATCTGGATCTTTGGGGTCGAACTGAAAGGTCCAGTTGGCGCGGCCGTCGGCCAGGCGTTGCAGGTTGGCGTCGGGCTCAGTCAGGTCGATACGGGGAATCGCCACTCGCCGGACCAGCAAGGCCAAGGGCGAGATGCGCAATTCAACACGCTTGAGCGTCGCCATCTGTGGAGTCTTGGACCAGTCCGGATTACCCAGGCTCAAGTCTTCGGCCACCACATGGGGCCACGGCACCCAAGCCCGCCAGCCTCCCTCCTGCGGCTCACGCTGCCAGATCACCGCCAGATTGCCGTTGATCGCGAACGGTCGGTGCAACTCCTCGGAAACCTTGGCGTTGAGCGGGGGCTTGATCCGGTTCCAATCGAAGAACGCGATGACCAGCACCAGCACCGCCAGCAGGACAACAAGGCTGGCAAAGCTCCAGGCGAGGATTTTTGAGGTGCGCGTCATGCACAAGGCTCCTGATGACAATACGGCGTCCGAACTGCAACGCTTTTCGAAAGACGAACCTGTAGTCGGCTCGTTGTTAATGGTAGGACTGGCGAAACGGCCAACAGGTTTAACACCAAGGGCGATGAACGGTACAAAAAAAGCCTGAAATCCTGACCAATCAGACAACTCACTGTTACCTCCCCCGCACTTTTACGAGGCGAACATGGGTACAAAATACCCACCACGGTGCAAAGCAGCACCTCTGAAACGCCCGTTCTAGAGCCTTCCCCCAGAACAATCAATTCCGTTGATTATTACCATTGCGTTTATGAACTTTTATATCGACTTATCGAGAGTAGCATTGCCCTCGTACCCACTTTATCGCCCCCCCAAGGAGCAACGATCATGAAACGCCAATTACTGATGAGCCTTTCCCTTTCACTGCTGGCCTCGACTGCTTTTGCACTGCCAGCCTCCGAACAAGCCACGCCACAGGTCAAGGACAGCCATTCTGTCTACAGCCAGACCGTTGCCGAAGGCGGTCGTGATCGCCTGGAACAAAACGGCTTGGTTGAAGATGGTTCTGACCGTACCCCACAAGGCCAAACCGTGGCCGCTGATGGTTCCGACCGCACCCCACAGGGCCAGACCTTGGCAGCTGACGGTTCCGACCGCACCCCACAAGGCCAGACCTTGGCAGCTGACGGTTCCGACCGCACGCCACAAGGCCAGACCTTGGCAGCCGACGGTTCCGACCGCACTCCACAAGGCCAGACCTTGGCAGCCGACGGTTCCGACCGCACCCCACAAGGCCAGACCTTGGCAGCTGACGGTTCCGACCGCACGCCACAAGGCCAGACCCTGGCAGCCGACGGTTCCGACCGCACCCCACTGGGCGAAACCCTGGCAGCTGACGGTGGTGACCGTGTGATCGAACGCAACAGTGCAGTGAGCTGAGCCCATGGTGGTCCTGAAAAAAGCCCGATTCCTCCAATCGGGCTTTTGACTTTTAAAAGCTTGGTCTTCCCCGCTTGACCCCCTTCTACCGTTCGACGCCGGCAAAGCCGATTTGCTAGAGTGCATCGCTCCCGTAAACCAGAAGTCAGCCCGCAATGCTGCCCCGTGCCGAACAGAAACAACAGACCCGAATTGCCCTGATGGATGCAGCCCGTCATTTGATGGAGTGCGGCCGGGGGTTCGGCAGCCTGAGCCTGCGGGAAGTCGCCAGGACGGCGGGCATCGTGCCCACCGGATTCTACCGGCACTTCGACGACATGGATCAACTGGGCCTGGCATTGGTCAGCGAGGTCGGGCAGACCTTCCGCGAAACCATCCGCCTGGTGCGCCACAACGAATTCGTCATGGGCGGCATTATCGATGCGTCGGTGCGGATCTTTCTCGACGTGGTGCAAGCCAACCGCTCGCAGTTCCTGTTCCTGGCCCGTGAACAATACGGCGGCTCCCTGCCGGTACGCCAAGCCATCGGCCGGCTGCGCGAAGGCATCAGCTCGGACCTGGCCGCCGACCTGGCACTCATGCCAAAACTGCAGCATCTGGATCTGGCCGGGTTAAGCGTGATGGCCGACCTCATCGTCAAGAGTGTGTTCGCCACCCTGCCGGACATCATCGACCCGCCTGCCGAAGCCTTGCCCGAGCACCTCACCCCGCAGGTGAAAATCACCCAGCAACTGCGGTTTATCTTTATTGGGCTCAAGCATTGGCAAGGGTTGGGCAGCACCGAGTAACCCCTGTGGGAGCGGGCTTGCTCGCGAAGACGGTGAGTCAGGCAACATTGATGTGGCATGGGACACCGCCTTCGCGAGCAAGCCCGCTCCTACCCGTTACCTGCAAGCCACAAAATGGCGCACCACCACTAGGCCAAGCACCAAAAAAGCGCACCAAAAAGCACCTTCTCCGGCCTTCCTAGCGCTATTTCCTACACCCCCTTCGATTGGCAAGCCCCTTGCTCTAAACACAGCACCGTTCATTGCTGGAAGCCTTCCGATGTTGGTGATTCACCGCAGAATCGACACTCAACCCCGCTGGGACGCCGAGCTGCACCTGGCCTTCGACGCCCGCAGCAAAAGCCGCCTGCGCTGTTTCAGTGCCGCGGGGGAGGACGTTGGGTTGTTTCTGGAGCGAGGCCAGCCGCCGCTGCACGATGGTGAATGCCTGCAAGCCGAAGACGGTCGCATCGTGCGTGTCTGTGCCCGCCCCGAACAATTACTGCATGTTACCTGCACCAGCGCGTTCGAACTGACCCGCGCCGCCTATCACTTGGGCAATCGCCACGTCGCCCTGCAAGTGGGCGATGGATGGTTGCGCCTGCTGGACGATTACGTGCTCAAGGCGATGCTCGAACAACTGGGCGCCGTCGCCGAACCCATCGAAGCACCGTTCCAGCCGGAACATGGCGCCTATGGTGGCGGCCATCATCATTCGCGGCACGGCGACGAAGACTTCAACTACGCGCCACGCCTGCATCAATTCGGCGTGCGCACATGAACCCGGCCTGGGCGCTGCTGCGCCTGGCCAGCCCGCAACTGCCTATTGGCGGCTACAGCTATTCCCAAGGGCTAGAAATGGCGGTGGATAACGGCCAGGTCAAAAACCCCGACGACGCACGCCGCTGGATCAGCGATCAACTGTTGCTGAACCTGGCGCGCTTCGAAGCGCCCTTGCTGTTGGCGCACTGCAGCGCAGCCGCCGCCGACGACTGGGACACCCTGCTGCAACACTGTGAAGAACACCGCGCCAGCCGGGAAACCCGCGAGCTGTATCAGGAAAGCCGGCAGATGGGCTACTCGTTGCAGCAGTTGCTTGGCGGCCTGCCGGAACTGGACGCCGCCGCCCGGGGCTTCCTCGAACAACGCAGCGAACCGCACCTGGCCCTGGGCTGGGCCCTGGCTGCCCGCGCCTGGCATATCAGCCCCCAGGACGCCCTCGCCGCCTGGTTGTGGAGCTGGCTGGAAAACCAACTGGCGGTGCTGATGAAAACCCTGCCCCTGGGCCAGCAAGCCGCCCAGCGCCTGACCAGTGAATTGCTGCCACTGCTGCAACAGGCCCAGCACAACGCCTCGAACATCGACCCCGATCAATATGGCAGCGCCGCGTTTGGCCTGTCCCTGGCGTGCATGGCCCATGAGCGCCAGTACAGCCGCTTGTTCCGTTCCTAGGAGAGACCCATGAATACACAACCTCTGCGCGTCGGTATCGGCGGCCCGGTGGGCTCCGGCAAAACCGCCCTGACGCTGGCCCTGTGCCTGGCTCTACGTGAACGCTACAACCTGGCGGTCGTCACCAACGACATCTACACCCGCGAAGACGCCGACTTCCTGGTGCGCAACGAGGCCCTGGCGCCGGAGCGGATCATCGGCGTGGAGACCGGCGGTTGCCCGCACACGGCGATTCGCGAAGACGCGTCGATCAATCTCGAAGCGGTGGATCAGTTGAACCGGCGCTTCCCGGGCCTGGACCTGATCCTGGTGGAGTCCGGTGGCGACAACCTTTCGGCGACCTTCAGCCCCGAGCTGTCGGACCTGACCATCTACGTGATCGACGTCTCGGCCGGCGACAAGCTGCCACGCAAGGGCGGGCCGGGCATCTGTAAATCCGACCTGCTGGTGATCAACAAGATCGACCTGGCACCGCTGGTGGGCGCGTCCCTGGAAATGATGGACAGCGACACCAAACGGATGCGCAACGGCAAGCCGTTCGTGTTCAGCAATCAGAAGACCGGCCAGGGCCTGGACGCCATCATTGCGTTCATCGAGCGCCAAGGCCTGCTGACCGCTGCCTGATTTTTTCCACTGACAACAAGGAAGCTCATCCATGACATTCAAACGCATCCTCGGCGCCCTCGCCCTGCTCCTGACTCCAGCCCTGGCCTTCGCCCACCCTGGCCACGGCGACAATGGCCTGATCGCCGGCCTCGGCCACCCGGTCGGCGGGCTCGATCATTTGCTGGCGATGCTGGCGGTTGGCTTGTGGGCCGCGCAACAACAAGGCGCGGCGCGCTGGGCACTGCCGTGCACCTTCGTTGGCGCCATGCTGATCGGCGGTTTGCTGGGCTTTGAGGGCCTGAACCTGCCAGCGCTGGAAAGTGGGATTGCCGCTTCGGTACTGGCCCTCGGCCTGGCGGTGGCATTGGCGGTGCGTCCGCCGTTGAGCCTGGCGGTTGCTGCAACGGCTATGTTTGCGCTGTTCCATGGCGTGGCCCACGGTTTGGAGCTGCCAGCCATGTCGAGCCCGTGGGCCTATGCCGCGGGCTTCGTCGCGGCCACGGCGGCGCTGCATGGCGCTGGTTTCGCCCTGGTTCGCGTGTTACCGCGAGCGGCTGCACCTCTGGTGCGGCTGGCCGGGGCGGCTTCGGCGGCGACTGGGGTTTGGTTGTTGGCGGGCTGATTCTTTAGCGCCTGCCCGGCCGCTATCGCGAGCAAGCTCGCTCCCACGGTTTGGTCGATCCCTGTGGGAGCGAGCTTGCTCGCGATGACGGACTTACAGGCACCACCTCTCTGGAGTCGGTCACTCTGCTACCATGTCGCGCAATCGCCCCCTGCCGTGACGACGTCCGCCAATGCCTGATGCTTCCCGCCCCGCTCCCCAGCCTGAATTGACCGCCCTGTTCACAACGGTGCGTCAGCATTTTCACGACGTGATCGTGCCAATGTGGCAAGGCCCGGGCTGGAATGCCGAATTGGCATTGCCCTATGAATCCCTGGACGCCGAACACACGCCGCTGCCCCCCCAGCGCTACCGCGCCATGGCATGTGCGCGGCAGTTGTATGTGTTCGCCAGCCTGATCGGCGAAGTACCCCAGGCCGAGGAACGAGCTGGCGCCCTGTTCCGCTCGCTGCAACGGCATTTCCACGATGCCGAGCACGGCGGCTGGTTCTACAGCATCGACCCGCAAGGCGCGCCGCTGGACACCGACAAAGACCTCTACACCCACGCCTTCATCCTGTTCGCCTGCGCCCATTACTGGGGCAAAGTCCGCGAGCCGCTGGTGGAATCGGTGCTCAACGCCGCCCTGGAAGTCATCGCCCGACGCTTTGCCACCGGCGACGGCCTCTACGAAGCCAGCCTCAAACGCGATTGGTCAACGCTCGGATCCGGCCCGTTGCAAAACCCGTTGATGCACCTGGCCGAAGCCTTCCTCGCCACCCTCTCGGTTCGCGAAGACACCCATGTCCGCCAAGCGTTGTTGAGCCTGTGCGACGGAATGTTCAAGCGCTTCATCGACCCGCAGCAGCGCGTCATGATGGAAAAGCCGCTCAAGGCTGTGGATAACTGGTTCGAGCCGGGACACCAGTTCGAGTGGTATTACCTGCTCGCCTCATCGCCCCTATTGCGCAACGGTAAGCTGCACACCGCCCTGGAACGCAGCTTCAGCTATACCGAGCAACAAGGTGTAAACCCGCAGTCGGGCGCAGTGTGCGCCATGCTGGGCCTGGAATCGCAAGGCACGCCACGCGACGCCAGCCAGCGCATCTGGGCCCAGGCCGAGTACCTGCGCGCGCTCACATTGCGCCCGGGCAGCCAGTCAGCGTTGCTGCGTCAATTGCAGGCGCTGCAACAACAGTTCCTGCATGCCAAGGGCTGGAATGAATGCCTGGACACCGACGGCATCGTCAGCCGTCGGGACATGCCGTCCACCACGCCGTATCACCTGCTGACCTGCTATCGCGGGTTGGCCGAATATCTAGGCTGATCGGTAAATCGCTATCGCGGTCTTATCCCTTATTGCGCTCGATCGCAAACCCACCCCAAGTCTGGCTCACCGGCATCAGCTCCAGTCTGTTGATGTTGATGTGCGCCGGGGCGTTGAGTACCCAGAAAATCGTATCGGCGATGTCCTGCGGCTGGATCGGCTCGGCCCCCGCATAAGTGGCGTTGTAGCGCTCCTGGTCACCACCGAAGCGCACCAGGGAAAACTCGCTTTCACACAGGCCCGGCTCAATATTGCTCACTCGCACGCCCGTGCCCTGCAGGTCGCAACGCAGGTTCAGGGAGAACTGTTTGACGAACGCCTTGCTCGCGCCATACACATGGCTGCCGGGGTACGGATAGTTGCCAGCGATGGAACCCAGGTTAATGATCCCGGCGCCACGACCATGGGCAATCAGCCGCGGTAGCAACAGGCGAGTGCTGTAGATCAGGCCTTTGACGTTGGTGTCGACCATCGTGTCCCAATCATCAAGGTCGCACTTGGGCGCCGGGTCAACGCCCAGGGCCAGGCCGGCGTTATTGATCAGCCCGCGCAACTTGGCGAAGGACGGCGGCAGGTTGGCAATGGCTTCTTCCATGGCCTTGCGATCACGCACATCCAACACCAGGCCATGGACTTCGGTCTGCTTCGACAACTCGGCACACAGGGCACTAAGGCGCTCTTCACGACGACCGGTCAGCACCAACTTCCAGCCTGCCTCGGCAAACCGACGGGCACAGGCTTCACCAAAACCGGAGGTCGCACCGGTGATAAACAGGGTGTTGGACATCGTGTTCTCCTTGCTTCGGGCTTAAGGCAGCCATTTGAATGGAAATCGGCCAACAGCATGCCCGGCCTGACAGGCTACGGGCAAGGCTTGTGGAAACGCACTTTTTGCAAAGCGACTGCTCATAAAACAACCAACTGCCGCCAAGCCTTATCAAACAAGGCTCGCAGCCAATTGCCCGCACCTTATCCACAGGCACGTCCACAGTAATCGGGGGCAAGTGCAAACTCTGAAAGCCGCTGTGCATAAGGCTTTGCGGGGTGTTTGGAAAATTTTTTCGCTTGACCGTGCAACACAGGTTGTGCAGTTCAGGTTATCTGCTATAAGTCGGCGCCCTGGGAGGGATGGCTCCAAGCCAGTAACGACGGCCCTCAGCGCGGTCTTTCCAGAGTTTAGTCACAGACTTATCCACAGGCTCGCACACCGGTTTTCGAGCCCTTTGCTGTGTGCATAAATGTGTTGACAAGCCTCACTCCAGCCCACTCAAAAACGCCTGATCAAAAAACGATCACATGCCTGAAAGCCACGGTTTTAAAGGCTTACAGCCAGCTACTCCCACGTTACCCACAGTCGGTTCCACAGCAAACGGGGACAAGTCAAAACTGTGACAAAACAACTATTTGCGGTGACTTTATGTCGCGGTTTCGCAAGGGGTCAGGATTGTTGTCCACAATTCTTCACTACAAAGAAAATCCCTGTGGGAGCGAGCTCGCTCGCGAAGGCGGTGGGTCAGTGCCCCATCAAGTGACTGACGTTCCGCTATCGCGAGCAAGCTCGCTCCCACAGGAGATTTTTGGTGGATTCGAGAGGTAAAAAAAACCGGCGATCACTCGCCGGTTTGTCATTGCTGCCCCCGCCTCAATGCCCGCCCAGATACGCGTTGCGCACCTCTTCGTTGGCGAGCAGTTCCTTGCCGGTGCCGGTCAGGCGGATTTCACCGTTGACCATCACATAGGCTCGGTCCGACAGCTTGAGGGCGTGGTTGGCATTCTGTTCCACCAGGAAAATGGTCATCCCGGTGGCCGCCAGTTCACGCAGGGTGGCGAAGATCTGTTTCACCACGATCGGCGCCAGACCCAGGCTCGGCTCATCGAGCAGCAACAACTTCGGCCGGCTCATCAATGCCCGGGCGATGGCGAGCATTTGCTGCTCGCCGCCGGACATGGTCATGGCCCGCTGGTTGCGGCGTTCCTTGAGCCGTGGGAACAGCTCGAACATGCGCTGCATGTCTTCGCTGGCGTACTTGTCACCGATGGGGATGGTGCCCATCAGCAGGTTTTCCTCGACGGTCATGTCGGGGAATACCCGCCGCCCTTCCGGTGACTGCGCGATGCCGTGGGACGCGATGTAATGGGACGATTTGTGGGTGATGTCCACGCCCTGGTAAATGATCTGCCCGCCCGCCGCTCGCGGTTGGCCGAAAATCGACATCAGCAGCGTGGACTTGCCGGCACCGTTGGAGCCGATCAGGCTAACGGTCTCGCCTTCGCCAATGTGCAGCGAGACTTTTTTCAAGGCCTGGATCGGCCCGTAGAACACGTCCAATTCCTTGAGTTCGAGGATAGGTCCACTCATACCAGCTCCTCTTCGTCGGCACCCAGGTAGGCCGCGATCACTTTCGGATCGTTGCGAATCGCCTCGGGACCGCCCTCGGCAATCACGGTGCCGTGGTCCAGCACCACGATGTGGTCGGAAATGCTCATTACCATGCCCATGTCGTGTTCGATCAGCACCACGGTCAGATCGTGCTCGTCGCGCAGCAGCCGGATCATCGCGCTCAGCGCTTCGGTTTCCTGAGGGTTGAGGCCGGCGGCCGGTTCGTCGAGGCAAATGATTTGCGGACGGGTGCACATGGCCCGGGCAATCTCCAGGCGCCGCTGCTGGCCGTAGGAAAGCTCCCCGGCGAGGCGGTTGGCACAATCCACCAGGTCCACCACTTCCAACCAGTAGAAGGCGTGGTCCAGGGCATCGCTTTCGGCCTGGCGGTAGCCCTTGGTGTTAAGAATGCCCGCCACCAGGCTGCGGTTGACCCACATGTGCTGGGCCACCAGCAGGTTTTCCAGCACCGACATTTCCTTGAACAGGCGAATGTTCTGGAAAGTGCGCGCCAGGCCGGCGCGGTTCACCAGATGGGTGCCGCCGAACATCTTGTAGTACATCCGGCTGGCGAAGGATTTCGGCGACACGAAGTCGGTTGGGCGAAACGCCTCGCCCAACAACTTGATGACATCGGTCTGCTCACCACGCACGTTGAGTTCGATCTTGCCGCCCGTGGCCTTGTAGAACCCGGTCAGGCAGTTGAACACCGTGGTCTTGCCCGCGCCGTTGGGGCCGATCAGGGCGAAGATCGAGTTACGTTTGACTTGCAGGCTGACGTCGTTGAGAGCCTTGATCCCACCGAATTGCATCATCAGGTTTTCAACGCTGAGTACGACTTCGCTCATGGCGCTACTCCTTTACGCGGCGTCACACCCGTGCGGCTGATGCGGATCAGGCCGCGAGGCCGCCAGATCATCATCAACACCATCAGTATGCCAAACAGCAGCACCCGATATTCCGCGAAGCCGCGCAGCAGTTCCGGGGCCACGGTCAGCACAAACGCCGCAATCACCACGCCGATGGTCGAGCCCATACCACCCAGCACTACGATGGCGAGAATCAGGGCCGACTCGAAGAAGGTGAACGATGTCGGGTTGACGAAGCCTTGGTAGGTGGCGAAGAAAACCCCGGCCAGGCCAGCCGTCGAGGCGCCGATGGTGAACGCCGAGAGTTTGACCAGGACGTGGTTCAGGCCCATTGAGCGGCAGGCGATCTCATCTTCGCGCAAGGCTTCCCAGGCGCGACCGACCGGCATGCGGGTCAGGCGATGCTTGATGTACAGCACAGCCAGCACGACGAGGAACAACACCGCGTAGATGAAGTAGTACTTCACGTCCGGGTTGTAGGCGATGCCGAAAAACTCATGGAAAGGTACGCCACCGTCCTTCGCCCTTTTGCCGAATTCGAGACCGAAAAAGGTTGGCAACGGCGCCGGCATGCCGTTCGGGCCGCCAGTCAGGGACAACCAGTTATTGAGCACCAGCCGAATGATTTCACCGAAGCCCAGGGTCACGATCGCCAGGTAGTCTCCGTGCAGGCGCAGCACCGGGAAACCAAGGATGCAACCGGCCAGGCCCGCCGTGATCGCCGCCAGGGGCAGCACCGTCCAGAAGCCCAGCCCCAGGTATTGATACCCCAGTGCCAGCCCATAGGCGCCGATGGCATAGAACGCCACATAACCGAGGTCAAGCAGGCCAGCCAGGCCGACCACGATGTTCAAGCCCAGGCCCAACAGCACGTAGATCAGCCCAAGGATGACCACGCCCAGCAGATACGAGTTGGAGAAAAACGGAAACACCACGGCAATGACGATCACCAGCGGGATGATCCAGCGCAACCGGGTTTTGTAATCGGGCGGCAGTACATGAACCCCGGAGCCCGTGCTTTCGAAGCCGTCAAGAATCTTCAGGCCCTTGGGGCTTTGCAGGAACAGGCTCAGGGCAAAACGGCCCGCCATGACGATGGCGACAATCCACGCCACACGGGTCGGTTGCAGGTTGAAGCCGTAGCCGTCCAGGACCACGCCGACAATCGGGCCGAACACAATCAGGGCGACAAGGCCGGCAAGAATCGCGTCAACCAGGCTTCTTTTGATATCAATGGTTTTTTTAGTGGTTGATGACATCGCTTACACCTTCGACACAAGAGGACGGCCGAGCAGGCCTTGGGGCCGAAAGACCAGAACGAGAACGAGCAGCGAGAAGCTGAAGACGTCTTTGTAGTCCGAATTGACCAGGCCGGAGAACAGCGACTCGGAGATCCCAAGAATGATCCCGCCGAGCATCGCACCAGGCAGTGAGCCGATGCCGCCGAGTACCGCTGCGGTAAATGCCTTGATCCCGATGATGAAACCGGCATAGAAGTCGAACGTGCCGTAGTTCATGGTAATCAGCACGCCGGCCAGTGCGGCCATCGCGGCACCGATGATGAAGACGTAGGAAATCACCCGGTCGGTGTTGATCCCCAGGATCGAGGCCATCTTGCGGTCTTGCTGGGTCGCGCGGCACATGCGGCCGAGCTTGGTGTACTTGATGACGTAGGTCAGCAGGGCCATCCCGGCAAACGCTGCTACCAGAATGAAAACCTTGGTGTAAGTCAGTTGCACGAAGCCTGTGCCGACTTCGACGCGCCAGGCACCCGTCAGCAAGGTGGGAACGCCTTGCTGCTTCGCGCCCTGGGCGATCTGTGCATAGTTTTGCAGGATCAGCGAAATACCGATGGCGCTGATCAGCGGTGCCAGTCGGGTGGAGTTACGCAGGGGTTTGTAGGCGACACGCTCGATGACCCAGCCATACACCGCCGTGACGACGATGGTGAAGATCAGTGTGCCAAGCATCAGTAGAGGGAAGGATTCAATACCGAAGTATGCCAGCAGAGCCAGACTGATCGCCGCGAGGTACGCAGAGATCATGTAAACCTCGCCATGGGCGAAGTTGATCATGCCGATGATGCCATAGACCATTGTGTAGCCGATGGCGATCAGGCCATAGACCGACCCGAGGGTCAGGCCGTTGACCAGTTGCTGCAGGAAAATACCATCCATAACGCAATCTCACGCAGTGAGAACCTGCACACCCTTGAGTGTGCGGTTCTTCTAAGGAAAATACAGATTTACGTCGGAGCAATGTCAGTCAGAACACTACATCCCTTGTGGAGGCTGGCCTGCCAGCGAGAGCGGACGGACATTCAACAAAGATGTCGCCTGTCAGTCCGCCATCGCGAGCAAGCTCGCTCCCACACGGAATCGGGGATCTAGCCGATCGCGTTTACTTCTGTTTTTCCAACTGGTGGTATTTGCCGTCCTTGTCCCACTGGTAAACCACGTAGTCGGAGACTTTCAGGTCGCCCTTGGCGTCCCAGGTCTTCTCGCCCATCACGGTTTTAACCGGGTTTTTCTTCAGCCACTCAGCCGCAGCTTCGCCCTTGTTGGACTTGGCGCCATTGAAGGCCGCTGCCAGGGTCTGGACCGAAGCGTAGGCATACAAGGTGTAGCCTTCCGGCTCAGTGCCCTGGGCACGGAATGCGTCCACTACAGCCTTGCTGTCTGGCAGCAGGCGCGGGTCGGCACCGAAGGTCATCAGCACGCCGTCGACAAATTGCGGGCCGCCAGCGGTGGTGACCAGTTCGTCAGTCACGATACCGTCGTCGGACATGAACTTGACGTCCTTGAGGCCTTGCTCACGCAGTTGACGAACCAGGGGACCGGCTTCCGGGTGCAAGCCACCGAAGTACACAACATCGGCACCGGCGCCACGGATCTTGGTGACAATGGTGCTGAAGTCTTTTTCACCACGGGTCAGGCCTTCGTACAGCACTGGCGTAACGCCGCGCTTGGCCAGTTGAGCTTTGGTCGCATCCGCCAGGCCCTGGCCGTAGGTGTCCTTGTCGTGCAGCACGACGACTTTCTTGCCCTTGAGCACGTCGACAATGTAGTCGCCGGCGACGATGCCTTGCTGGTCGTCACGCCCGCACATACGGAACATGGCGCTCAGGCCGCGCTCGGTAACAGCCGGGTTGGTAGAACCCGGGGTGATGGCGATGATGCCTGCTTCGTCGTAGATCTCGGAGGCCGGGATGGTGGAGGAGGAGCAGAAGTGACCGACCACGCCCGCCACTTTCTGGTTGGTCAGGTCCTTGGCTACCGTAACAGCCTGCTTCGGTTCGCAAGCGTCATCGCCCTTGACCAGTACGATCTTCTCGCCGTTCACGCCGCCCTTGCCATTGATCTCGTCTGCCGCGGCCTGTGCACCCTTCATGTACTGCTCGCCAAATGCCGCGTTGGCGCCTGTCATGGGACCCGCTACGCCGATCTTGATGTCGGCCTGGGCAAACGCAGAAACACCCAGCGCAGTTGCCACTGCGAGGGCCAGAAAGCCTTTCTTGTAAAACGTCTGGGACATGAGGTGGTGCTCCAAGGTTTTTTTTAGTTGGCACTGCGACTTCATTTCACTGAGAAGCTAAGAGCAAGGGCCGTGCCATCGGTTTTTTATTCTGAAAAAAGTCGCTGCTTTATTGTTATTTCGACTGTTTCTGACCCTTTTTCACAGGGCGTGCAACCGTCTAAACCGCACGAGGTGCAACCTTTTATTTAAATAGGTGAAACCCTCCATGAGCCATCATTGCAACCATCGTACGAATCGACGTGCAACCGCTGTGTAACAACCTGCGTCACCGAACTGCACACTGTCGGTGCGTGACTGCTACAACCCGCACCATAACAGGCTAGACGCTGCGCCGGAAAACGTCGGTTCCGGCAACATTTTTCAACACTCAAATAACGATCCGCAGGCACTGGCCCGCGTGATACAGCGAAAAGCCCGCCTCATACAAGCAACTGCGCAACCCTACCCCGGCCAGTGGCTGCATGGGCGCGAAGGGGATCGGCAACGCCTTGGCGTCACCGTGACACAGGTAATCGGCGAAAGCCTTGCCCACCACCGTACCGGTGGTCACACCCCGACCGTTATAGCCCGTCACCGCCACCAGGCCCGGGGCAGGTTCGAACAGGCGCATCAAGTGATCGGGGGTGAAGGCAATGCAACCAGTCCAGGTGCACTCCCACTCCACCGGCTTGAGGTAGGGGAAATAGTGCTGTTGCACCCGGTCGGCCCAGGCCTTGAGGAACCAGGTCGGCTTGCGGTTGCCATTGCCCAGGCTACCCAGCAATAGGCGGCCGTCCTTGTCCCGGCGGATGCTGCTCAGCACCTGGCGGGTGTCCCACGAACCTTGCCCACCCGGCAGAATGCGTCGGGCCGCCTCGTCGGTCAGTGGAGCGGAGGCGACCTGGTAGTAATAACCGGGGAAGAAATTGCGCCGCAGCTCAGTCCAATCGCCCTCGGTGTAAGCGTTGGAGGCGATCACCACCTGCTCGGCCAGTACCGAACCCTGGGCAGTCTGCACTGACCAGCGTTGGCCCTGGCGCTCCAGACGTGTCACGCCTGAATGGTCGAACAGCTGGCCACCCAGATCCTTCGCAGCCTTGGCCAATCCGCTGGTGTAGGCCATCGGGTTGAGCGTACCGGCGCGCCGATCCAGCAACGCAGCAGCGATTTTCGACGTGCCAGTAGCCTCGGCGCAGGCCGCTCCGGTGAGCAACTCCACCGGAGCGCCACGGCGTTTCCATTGCTCTTCGCGACTGCGCAGGTCCGCCTCGCCCCGGGCGTTATGGGCCATGTGCAAGGTGCCTTCGCGGCGAAGTTGGCAATCGATGTTGTATTTGTCGACGAGGCTGAACACCAAGGCCGGCGCGGCGCCCAGCATGCGGTTGAGCTGGCTGCCCACCGCTTCGCCGAATCCAGCCTCGATGTCGTCCGGCGGGATCCACATACCGGCGTTGACCAGGCCGACGTTACGTCCCGACCCACCGTGCCCGGCCCGATGAGCCTCCAACACTGCCACGCGCTTGCCTTGTTCCAGCAAGTGCACCGCCGCCGACAGCCCGGTGAAACCGGCACCGATCACACAGACGTCAACGGTGATTTCACCCGTCAGCGCGGTATTTTCAGGCCTTTGCGGCGTCAGCTTTTCCCACAGACACTCTTCGCGTAACGGCATTGCCAGACTCCGGAAATGAAACCCAACCACTACACATTCCCTTTGTGGGAGCGGGCTTGCTCACGAAGGCGGTGGACCAGTCGACATTAATGTTGAATGACCGTCCGCCTTCGCGAGCAAGCCCGCCCCCACATGGGGTCACCGCTTGGCTCAAGCCTTAATCAAAGGTAATCCCCTGCGCCAACGGCAGCTCCAGCGAGTAGTTCACGGTGTTGGTCTGGCGGCGCATGTAGCCACGCCAGGCGTCGGAGCCGGATTCGCGACCGCCGCCAGTTTCTTTCTCGCCGCCGAATGCGCCGCCGATTTCCGCGCCGCTCGGGCCGATGTTGACGTTGGCGATGCCGCAGTCGCTGCCCACCGCCGACATGAACTGCTCGGCCTCACGCACGTCGGTGGTGAAGATGCACGACGACAAGCCCTGGGGCACAGAATTGTTCAGTTGCAGGGCCTCGGCGAAGGTTTTGTAGCCGACCACGTACAAGATCGGCGCGAAGGTTTCGCTGCGCACGACGTCGCTCTGCTCCGGCATCTCGACGATGGCCGGGGACACGTAGTAAGCATTCGGGAACTGGTCTTCGAGCTGGCGCTTGCCACCAAACACCCGCCCGCCTTCGCTCAAGGCCTGCTCCAGCGCGTCCTGCATGTTGTCGAAGCTGTGCTTGTCGATCAGTGGCCCGACCAGGTTGCCCTCCAACGGATGGCCGATGCGCACTTTCGAATAGGCGGCCTTGAGGCGGGTGACGATTTCTTCCTTCACCGATTCATGGGCGATCAGCCGGCGCAGGGTGGTGCAACGTTGGCCGGCGGTGCCGACGGCACTGAACAGGATGGCGCGCACGGCCATGTCCAGGTCGGCGCTCGGGGCCAGGATCATGGCGTTGTTGCCGCCCAGCTCGAGGATGCTGCGGGCGAAACGCGCGGCGACTTTCGGCGCCACTTCACGGCCCATGCGGGTGCTGCCAGTGGCGCTGATCAACGCCACGCGCGGATCGTCCACCAGTGCTTCACCGGCATCACGGCCGCCGATGATCACTTGGCTCAGGTACGGCGGCGCATCGCTGAAGTTTTTCAGCACACGCTCGAACAGCGCCTGGCACGCCAGGGCGGTGAGCGGGGTCTTTTCCGACGGTTTCCAGATCACCGAATTGCCGCAGACCAGGGCCAGTGTGGTGTTCCAGGCCCAGACCGCGACGGGGAAGTTGAAGGCGCTGATCACCCCGACCACGCCCAGGGGATGCCAGGATTCACGCATGTGGTGGCCTGGGCGCTCGGAGGCAATGGTCAGGCCGTACAGCTGGCGGGACAGGCCGACGGCGAAATCGCAGATGTCGATCATCTCCTGCACTTCACCCAGGCCTTCCTGGGTGATCTTGCCGGCTTCCCACGACACCAATTCGCCGAGATCGGCCTTGTACTCGCGCAGCAGGTCGCCGAACTGACGCACCAGCTCGCCACGACGCGGGGCCGGCACCTGGCGCCACAGATCGAAAGCATGTTCGGCGCGGCTGACTTGTTGCTCGACCTCAGCGGCACCTTCCCAGTTCACGGCGCCAATGCGGCTGCCATCGATGGGTGAATGCACCGCTTGTGTGCCGTTCTGGTAAAGGGCCGGGCTGACGCCGAGACGATCAAGCAATGCAGCAACCATGGGGAGTTTCCTCAAACGAAAGACAAAGAATGGGCAGCCGGACGATCACGGCTGATCAGACCTGTAGTTGTAGCTGGCCTGAGTCTTGCCAACAAACGACCTTTAAGCGAGATATCATTCCGTTTATTCATGCTGCCTCCCTCTAGATAAGCAGAGCGACAAGAAATAAGGCCTCATCATGCTCAATAAACGCTATTTGCCGTCGATCACGGCGTTGCAGTGCTTCGAAGCGGTGACCCGTCACCTGAGCTTCACCCGCGCCGCCGAAGAGCTGAACCTGACCCAGAGTGCCGTCAGCAAACAGGTCGCGCAGCTGGAGGAATTGCTGCAGCACCTGTTGTTCCGGCGCGTGCGCCGACGCTTGCAACTGACACCGGCCGGGGATTTGTACTTGGGGGAGGTGCGAAAGATCCTTACGCAGGTGGAAATGTCCACCCACTACCTGCGCTCCTACGGCGGCGATACCGAAGTCCTGCGAGTGTCTACGCCACCGACCTTCGGCGCCCGCTGGCTGGTCCCACGCCTGAAGGGCTGGCGCCTGCGGCATCCGACGATTCATCTAGATCTGTGCAGCGAGCAGGAGGCCGATGACTTGCTGCAAGGGCGCAGCGACTTGGCGTTCTACTTCGGTCAAGGCTCGCGGGCCGGCACCGAATCACTGAAGCTGTTCGGCGAAGAACTGGTGCCGGTCTGCGCGCCGGGCAGCCTGCCGGACCAGCCCTTCACCGACCCGACCCAACTGGCCGACCTGGTGCTGCTGCAAAACGCCTCGCGCCCCCAGGCCTGGCACGACTGGTTCGACAGCCAGGGCTACCACACCGAACACAGCTACCACGGGCCGCGCTTCGAGACCTTCTACATGTGCATCCGTGCCGCCCAGGTCGGCTGCGGTGTCGCCCTGCTGCCGAAGTTCCTGGTGGAAGAAGAACTGGCCGACGGCAAACTGATCATCCCCTGGCAACACGCGATGCCCAGCACCAATGCTTATTACCTGGCCTACCCGGAACATTCGGCAGAGGTGCCCAAGGTACGACTTTTTGTGGAGTGGATGCTGGAACAGATCGATAGCTCTGACACGCCGTAGGAGCTGCCGAAGGTAAAACCACCCTCACAGAAGAAGAGTGACGAAAAATCGCTGGCAATACCCACCAAGGTTATGCGCCACTAGCCCCTTCACCACAAACCGCTGCACCCCGCTGCCCAGCGCAGCGGCCTGTCTGGAGATTCCCGTTATGAGCGAGAGTGTGTTTGCCGATCGCATCGTGCAGAACCTGCTCGACACCGACTTCTACAAGTTGACGATGATGCAGGCGGTGCTGCACAACTACCCCAACGTCGAAGTCGAATGGGAATTTCGCTGCCGCAACAGTGAAGACCTGCGCCCGTATCTGGCGGAAATCCGCTTCCAGATCGAACGCCTCGCCGAGCTGAACCTGAGCGCCGACCAGTTGAGCTTCCTGGAGCGCATCAGCTTCCTCAAGCCGGACTTCCTGCGCTTCCTCGGACTGTTTCGCTTCAACCTGCGCTACGTCCACACCGGCATCGACAACGGCGAGCTGTTTATCCGCCTGCGCGGGCCGTGGTTGCATGTGATTCTGTTCGAAGTGCCGTTGCTGGCGATTGTCAGCGAGGTGCGCAATCGCTATCGCTACCGTGAAATTGTCCTGGAACAGGCGCGGGAGCAGTTGTATCGCAAGTTCGACTGGCTGACCGCCAACGCCAGCACCGACGAATTGTCCGAATTGCAAGTCGCCGACTTCGGCACCCGTCGTCGGTTTTCTTACCGCGTCCAGGAAGAAGTCGTGAGCGTACTCAAGCACGACTTCCCCGGGCGCTTCGTCGGCACGAGCAATGTGCACCTGTCCCGAGAGCTGGCCATGAAGCCCCTGGGCACCATGGCCCATGAATGGATCATGGCTCACCAGCAACTGGGCCCGCGGCTGATCGACAGCCAGATCGCCGCCCTTGATTGCTGGGTGCGTGAGTACCGCGGCCTGCTGGGGATCGCGTTGACCGATTGCATCACCATGGACGCGTTCCTGAAGGACTTCGATCTGTTCTTCGCCAAGCTGTTCGACGGTTTGCGCCATGACTCCGGCGACCCGGTGATCTGGGCCGAAAAAGCCATTGCCCACTACCACAAGCTCGGCATCGACCCGATGAGCAAGACCCTGGTGTTCTCCGATAGCCTGACATTGCCCAAATGCCTGGAAATATTTCGGGCCTTGCGCGGTCGCATTAATGTGAGCTTCGGTATTGGCACCAACCTGACCTGTGATATTCCGGGTGTGGAGCCGATGAGCATCGTGCTTAAAATGATCAGTTGTGACGGGCAACCCGTGGCCAAGATTTCAGACGAGCCCGGCAAGACCCATTGCAAAGACCCGAATTTCGTCGCCTACATGCGACATGTTTTCCAAGTACCTGCCGCCCTTTCTGACACATCAAGCAAGGAGTGAATTCATGCAAGCCGTACAGCGTGAGATTGCTGAACAGCTCAAGGTCCAGCCACCGTTCGTCGATGACGCCGCTCTGAAGGCCGAAATCGCTCGCCGGGTGAGCTTTATCCAGGATTGCCTGGTCAACTCCGGACTCAAGACCCTCGTATTGGGCATCAGCGGCGGGGTCGATTCATTGACCGCCGGCCTGCTGGCCCAGCGTGCCATGCGCCAATTGCGGGAGGAAACCGGCAACGCGGCCTACAAGTTCATCGCCGTGCGCCTGCCGTACGAAACACAGTTCGACGAGCATGAAGCGCAAGCCTGTGTGGACTTCATCGACCCCGACGAACGCCATACCGTCAACATCGGCCCGGCGGTCAAGGCCTTGGCCGATCAAGTTGCGGCGTTTGAAGGCAAAGCAGCGCTCTCACGGGATTTCGTGCTGGGCAATACCAAGGCGCGGATGCGCATGGTGGCGCAATACACCATCGCGGGTACCGAGCAGGGCCTGGTGATCGGCACCGACCACGCGGCCGAAGCGGTGATGGGCTTCTTCACCAAGTTCGGCGACGGCGCCTGCGACCTGGCGCCGTTGAGCGGGCTGGTGAAAAACCAGGTCCGAGCCATCGCCCGTGACTTTGGCGCGCCGGAATCGCTGGTGGAAAAAATCCCCACCGCCGATCTCGAAGACCTGTCGCCAGGCAAGCCGGATGAAGCGTCCCACGGCGTGACCTATGCCGAGATCGATGCGTTCCTGCACGGCGAGCCGGTGCGGGACGAGGCATTCAGGATCATTTGCGAAACCTATCGCAAGACCGAGCACAAGCGAGTGATGCCGTACGCGCCGTGACTTCTGAGGTGCCTGGCCTGACGCCATCGCGAGCAAGCTCGCTCCCACAGGGGGTGTTTGTAGGCACAAAAAAGCGCCCTGAAACGGGCGCTTTTTTGTGCCTGGTAGGATTACTTCAGGGTAACAGTGCCTTTCATCATCGAGATGTGGCCCGGGAACGAGCAGAAGAAACCGTATTTTTCACCGGCAGCCAATTTCGACACGTCGAAGGTCACCGAATCGCTTTCCTTGGCACCAATGAGTTTGGTGTGGGCGATGATGCGAGCGTCACCGTCCTTGAGGTAGTTCTTGTCGATACCAGCGGCCAGGCCATCGGTGGCGATCGGCTGCATGTCCGCCTCTTTGCTCAGCACCCAGTTATGGCCCATGACGTTTTTCGGCAAGCTGCCCGAGTGCGTCAGCTCAACGGTGAACGTCTTGCAGCTCTTGTCGATCTCGATGGCCTTGGTGTTAAAGGACATCTGGTCGGTCGAGTCGATGGTGGTCTTGCACTCCGCTGCCATCAGTTGGCTGCTGGCCAGCGTCAACAGGGATACTGCAACAATTTTGGCAAACATCGTGAATCTCCAAGGCATGGTTAACAAAATTCCGTCAAAGGGGAAGACTGCCTGAATTTGAGACAAGTTCCTATGACCTGAATCAAAAATTGTATACAACTTAAGGCTATCAGCCTGATGGACACAATCAACCAGCCAGACGTATGACACCCCTCTATGATCGACTCCATCACCTCTCTGGAGCGCCCTTCATGAACGTCAACAGCCTGTTATGCAGCTTGCTCGCCGCCTACGCCTGCGGCGCCAGTGGCACCTACGAAAAACCCCAACGCGAGGTTTAATCGCTTTGCGCAACCAAGGCCAAGCTTTACTCTGGATCGGTTACCGATCATGGAGTAAAGCATGTCCATAGCGTCTGTTTGTGTATTTTGCGGCGCCAGCACCGGCACCCATCCAGCCTATCGAGAAGCGGCACAGGCCCTGGGACGAGCGTTGGCGGAACGAAAGCTGACCCTGGTCTACGGCGGTGGCGCCGTGGGCCTGATGGGCATCGTCGCCGATGCGGCCCTGGCGGCCGGCGGCGAGGTCATCGGCATCATCCCGCAAAGCCTCAAAGACAAGGAAATCGGCCACAGCGGCCTGACCCGCCTGGAGGTAGTGGATGGCATGCATGCGCGTAAGGCGCGCATGGCCGAACTCAGCGACGCCTTTATCGCCCTGCCCGGCGGCCTCGGCACACTGGAGGAGCTGTTCGAAGTCTGGACCTGGGGCCAGCTCGGTTACCACGGTAAACCGCTGGGTCTGCTGGAAGTGAACGGGTTCTACAGCCAACTCACCGGTTTTCTCGATCATATCGTCGGCGAGGGCTTCGTCCGCGCGCCGCATCGTGACATGCTGCAAGTGAGCGAGTCGCCCCACAGCCTGCTCGATGCGCTGGACGAGTGGCAACCGTCGGTGCAGCCAAAATGGGCCGAACAAAAACCCAGCTAACGGCTTGGCCCCAATACAGGGCAGAATACGCGCCGCTCAACCTCACCTTCGACCCCAGAGGATCGCCCATGGCTAAACCCAATTATTCCTTCGCCAAACGTCAGAGAGACTTGGCCAAGGAGCAGAAGAAAGAGGAAAAGCTTCAGCGCAAGAAAGCTACAGCTGAAGAAGAAGCAGCAGCACTGACCCCGGATACCGAAGGCGAAGTGACGGCAGAAGATGATGTTGATGCACCGAAAGACCAGGCGCCCGACGCCTGAGCCCCTCCGGGCCCGGTGATGTAATCCGGCCCCACGGTTTGTGTCCAGGGCCGGCAGCCTCGCTGCCGGCCCTCACAACCCCAGCGCTTTGATAATCGACTCGCGATAACCCCATGGCAGATTGACCGGCAACTGGCCCGGCTCGAACAGCCCGATTTCCTTGTGCTCATGACTGACCGTCGGCACAAAACCGCCCAACAACTGGCAGCGGTAAGTGGAAATGAAGACGTGCTTGCCGGGAATGACCTCGAACAAGTACGAATCCAGCGGTTCCCCCACACTCACCGCAACAGCCAGCTCCTCGTCGATTTCCCGGGCCAGGCATTGCGCCGCCGTTTCACCCAACTCGATCCGCCCGCCGGGCAACTCCCATTCATCCCGTTCGTTGAGCATCAGCACGACCAGACCTTCGGGGGATTGCAGCACGCCTTTGATGGAAACCGGGAACATGCACCTTCCTCATCAATTCAATACATACCCTGTGGGATCTGCTTACGATTCAAGCGGCATCACCGTCACCCGCACCTCGGGATCATGACTACCGCCCCCCAGGATCACCCCCCGCAGCGGCGACACATCGGAAAAATCCCGGCCCCAGGCCAGGGTGATGTGCTCCAGGGCCGGTTGCACGTTGTTGGTCGGGTCGAAGTCCACCCACCCCAGCACCGGGCAATACACAGAGACCCAGGCGTGGGACGCATCGGCGCCAATCAGCCGGGGCTGGCCGGGCGGTGGCTGGGTCAGCAGATAGCCACTGACGTAACGCGCCGCCAGCCCGCGAGAACGCACGCAGGCCAGCATCAGATGGGCAAAGTCCTGGCACACACCTCGCCGCCGCTCCAGCACTTCCACCAGCGGCGTCGCCACCTGGGTCGCTTCGGCGTCGAAGGTGAACTCCTCGAAAATCTTTTCCATCAGCGCCCGGACGCCAAGCATCAACGGGCGCCCCGGCGGGAAGCAACTTTCGGAAAACTCGACAAAGCTGCGCTTGAGGTGCACATAGGGCGACTCGAAACGGTAGCGGCAAGCGTCCAGCAACGGCGCGGCGAGCGGTCGGCTGCTGTAGGTCAACGCTTTACAGGTCGACTCCCAGGCGGGGGACAGGGTGAAATCCAGTTCAGGACGGGCCAGGACTTCGACGCTCAGGCGGGCATTGACCAACAACTCGTCATGGGGCCGCTCGAAGGCCAGGCGGGTCAGCGGGTTGCCGAACACATCCTGCTCATCGCGCCGGGTCGTCGGCTCCGGACTGATCAGCAACAGCTGCTCGGTGCAACGCTGCCAGTCACAGGGCCGCGGCCACAGGTGGGCAAGCTGCTGGGCCAGGGACACCGGGCTGTCGTAGTGGTAATGGGTATCGTGGAGAATCTGGTAGCGAGCGTTCATCAGACGGACACCGTGCGTTGGCTGACGTCATCGACGTGAGCGAAATGACGCAAGGCCAGGCGATCGGAAACCTGGCCACTGACATCGGCCACTTCCTGCAACAGATCGGCCAGCCCGTCGAGGGCTGCGCGCAGGCTGGCTTCGCCAAACAGTGGATTTTCCAGGCAGCGCAGATCAAAGCGTGACAGGCGCGTCACCAGTTCAGGCAGAGCAGTCTCCCGCGGCGCGCCAAAATCATCGTTCAGGCGCTTGAGGGTACGGGTCACCAATTTCAACTGGAAGAGCACCGCGTGGGGGTTCTGCTCGTCCAGCAGCAACAGGTCGAGCACCGGGATCAATTGCGCGACGGCCAGATAACGCGAGCGGTAGGTGATGCTGCTGTTGCCCAGTTCCAGCAACCACTCCAGGCCGGCCTGGTCGAACACCGCTTCACCGCGAAGGAACGCGGCCAAGCTGCTGCTGAGAAACTGCAGGCGCTCCAGGCGTCGGCCGATCATCAGGAAGCGCCAGCCCTCGTCACGGGTCATGTCGTCCAGGGCGAACCCGGACAACGCTGCCAGGGACATCACCAATCGGTTGAGGAAATCCAGCAGTTCGCCGAAATCCGGTTCCTCGGTTTCCAACTCCATGGCTTCGCGCTGCAACTCCACCAGCGCCTGCCAGTTTTCCCGGGAAAGCTTGCCGCGAACCTGCGAGGCCGCCCACTGCAAGCGTTGCAGGTTGGAGCGCAGGCTGAACGACCAGTCGTCCCCCAGCAACGCCGCCAGCAGACGCTCGGGCAATTCGCCCTCATCGGGCAGCAGCATCAAACTTTCACCCAGGGACACCGCCGATTGCAGGGCCAGCGGATCGTCGCCATCGACATAGCGCGCCAACATGATCCGCAGCAACCTCGCGCTGTCGTCGCAGCGCTCGCAGTAACGGCCGAACCAGAACAGGTTTTCCACCACCCGCGAAGGCAGGTACGGATCGCGCCGAACCAGATCGTGGACCCCTACGGTTCGCTGGGCCGTCCATTGTTCACCGCCGGGCGCCTGCTCCCCCAGCACCCAAGTGTCCTTGCTGGCGCCACCGCGTTGCATCGACACCACTTCGGCGTCAGCCTCGGCGGCCACGCGGGTCAAGCCACCCGACAGCACCCGGTAGTCGTCCTTCCCGGCCACGGCATACACGCGCATGCCAATGGCCCGAGGCTGGATGTGACCGTCTTCGGCCTGCCAGACCGGTGCCTGGGACAGTTGCGCCAACTCCTGGGCGACATAGGCGTAGGGCCTTGCCTGCATACGCGCCGCCAGTTGGCCGCGCTGCGCTTCGTTCAGGTCGCGACCGAACACCGGGCTGAAGCTTTGGGAGGGAAACGCCGGCTTGATCAACAGCTGGGGCAACTTTTCCAAGGCCTGGGCCAACACCGGCGGCTCACCGCACCACCAGGTGGCAATGGACGGCAGCATCAGCTCTTCACCGAACAGAAACTGGTTGATCTTCGGCAGGAATCCCAAGAGGCCTGGTGACTCCAGCACGCCGCTGCCCAGGGCATTGGCCACCAACACCCGGCCCTGGCGCACGGCCTCCAGCAACCCCGGCACGCCCAGGGCCGAATCGGTACGCAGCTCCAGCGGGTCGCAGAAATCATCGTCGAGCCGGCGCATGATCGCGTGGACCCGGCGCAGCCCGCTGAGGGTCTTGAGATAGACCGTAGCGTCCCGAACCGTCAGGTCGCCCCCTTCCACCAGCGGATAACCAAGCTGGCGCGCCAGGTAAAGATGCTCGAAATAACTTTCGTTGAACCGCCCTGGCGTCAACAGCACCACCAGCGGCGCCTCACCATCGCTGGGGGCTTGCCGCGCAAGGGTTTCCTGCAAGGTGCGGAAGAAACCGGACAGGTGTCGCACCCTCAGGTCGCGATACAGGTCGGGGAAGGCGCGGGAGACGATCATGCGGTTTTCCAGCGCATAACCCGCCCCGGAAGGCGCCTGGGTCCGGTCCGCCGTGACCCACCAGCGCCCATCAGGTGCGCGCGCCAGATCCACGGCATACAAATGCAGGAAGCTCCCGTCCGGCGGGGCGATGCCTTGGCAGGGCCAGAGGAAATTGTTGTGTCCGAATACCAGCTCCGCCGGCAACAGCCCTTCACTGATCAGCCGCTGCGGCCCGTACAGGTCGGCCAGCACCGCATTGAGCAGGCGTGCGCGCTGGGCGATCCCGGCCGACAGATGCTTCCATTCCTGGGCATCGATCACATGGGGCAGCAGGTCCAGCTCCCATGGCCGATCCGCCCCTTTCGGGTCCGCATAGACGTTATAAGTAACGCCGTTTTCCTGGATCTGCCGGGCCAGCAGCGCCTGGCGCTGAACCAGCTGGGCCGGCGTACTGCGCTGCAATTGGTCGAACAAGCGCCGCCAGTGCGGACGCACGGCGCCGTTGTCGTCCAGTAGTTCGTGATAGGTGCCCGTCGTCAGCGGGTAACGGTCAAGCAGGTCAGGCATGGAAAGCTCGGCAGACAGCAATGAACGGTCAGACTAGCGCAAGCAGATGACGCCCGGATAGTTGAAATATCCGGGTGTCGTGTAGGCGTTAAAAACGTCGCAGATCGAGAGTGAAGGGAAACTCGTCATCCATTGCCAGGTTGGGTATCGGAAGTTTCCCAGGCGTGTGTCCGATGCGGAAAAAACGCGCCATTCGCCGACTCTCCGCCTCGTTGGCATTCACCGGCAGGCTGTCGTAGTTACGCCCGCCCGGATGGGCCACATGGTACTGGCAACCGCCCACGGAGCGTTGCATCCAGGTGTCGAGCACATCGAAGACCAGCGGCGCATGGACCGGGATGGTCGGTTGCAGGCAGTTGGCCGGTTGCCAGGCGCGGAACCGCACCCCGGCGACGAACTCGCCGACCCGCCCGGTGGGTTGCAACGGTACCGGCACGCCATTGCACGTCAGCAGGTAGCGTTGCGGCGCCAGGCCGCTGAGCTTGACCTGCAAGCGCTCCAGGGATGAATCCACATAACGCACGGTGCCGCCCACCGCGCCCTCTTCCCCCAGCACATGCCAGGGTTCGAGGGCCTGGCGCAATTGCAACTCGATGCCACTGACCGCGTAATCGCCCACCTTGGGAAAGCGGAACTCCAGGTGCGCGGCGAACCACTCGGTCCGCAGCGGGTAGCCGGCAGCGTTCAGCTCCTCGATGACGTCGGCAAAATCCTGCTCGATAAAGTGTGGCAACAGGAAGCGGTCATGCAACTCGGTGCCCCATCGCGCCAGTTTCGCCGGTGCATAGGGCTCACGCCAGAACCGCGCCACCAGCGCCCGCAGCAACAGTTGCTGGGCCAGGCTCATGCGCGCGTGAGGCGGCATTTCGAAAGCGCGTAACTCCAACAGGCCCAGGCGCCCGGTGGCGCCGTCCGGCGAATAGAGTTTATCGATACAGAATTCGGCGCGATGGGTGTTGCCGGTCACGTCGATCAACAGGTTGCGCAACAGCCGGTCAACCAACCAGGGCGGGCATTCCTCACCGGGCTGAGGCATTTGCGCGAAAGCGATTTCCAGCTCATACAACGCGTCGTTGCGCGCCTCGTCCACCCGAGGTGCCTGGGAAGTCGGGCCGATGAACAATCCGGAAAACAGGTAGGACAATGACGGGTGGTTATGCCAGTAACTGATCAGACTGCGCAGCAGATCGGGACGCCGCAGGAACGGTGAGTCAGCCGGTGTCGCCCCCCCCAGTACGAAATGGTTTCCGCCGCCGGTGCCGGTGTGCCGACCGTCGATCATGAACTTCTCGGTGGTCAGTCGGGTTTGTCGCGCCTCTTCGTATAGAAATTCGGTGCGCTCGACCAGCTCATCCCAGGTCGCCGATGGCTGCACGTTGACCTCGATCACACCCGGATCGGGGGTGATGCGGAAATTGCTCAAGCGCGGATCGCTCGGCGGCTCATAGCCTTCCAACAGCACCGGGCATTGCAGCTCTTCGGCCGTCGCCTCGATGGCGCTGACCAGTTCCAGGTAATCCTCGACCCGCTCCAGTGGCGGCATGAACAGGTACAACCGGCCTTCCCGGGCCTCGGCACAGAAGGCGGTGCGCGTCAGCCAGTCCGCGGACTTATCGATCTGCGGAACACGATCCAGTTCGACGGCCGGCTCGCCATGACGCGCCAGTCGCTCGGTGTCGGGCAACTCGGGCAAATCCTGGTTCGGGTCGGTGGGATGGATAAACGGGTACTCGGCCGCCGTCACCCAAGGCTGGGACGCCAGTGGCAAGCGATAGCCCAGGGGCGAATCCCCCGGCACCAACCGGCAGTGGTTGTCCCGCAGGTACCACCGACCACTTTGCCATTGATCGCCCTTGGCGGTGCGCGCCAGCGGCAGGACCTGCCCGATCACTTTGTCCAGGCCCTGGCTGAAGACCTTGCGCAGGCGTGCCCGCTCCAGGGCGTCTTCCAGACGCGGATCCTCGGCCGTGACATTCGACGGCAACGCGCCTTCGCGCCAGAGGTAATAGAAATTGTCTTCGTAGGCCGGGAACACGAACCGCGCAGGAATGTTCAGGCGTTCGGCGACGCTCGTCAGAAAACGCCCCGCCAATTCGCCATCGGCGCCGTAGTCCTGCTGCTCGTCGGCGATCAATGCGCCGTTGTGCCAGATCGGCACCCCATCACGCCGCCAATAACAGTTGAGCGACCAGCGCGGCAGTTGCTCGCCCGGATACCACTTGCCCTGGCCGAAATGCACCAGCCCCTTGGGCGCGTAGTGACTGCGCATGCGCTGGAACAGCTCGGCGGAGAGCCGGCGCTTGTCCGGTCCAAGCGCGGCGGTGTTCCATTCGGCGCCGTCCGGGTCATCGATGGACACGAAGGTCGGTTCGCCGCCCATGGTCAGGCGCACGTCGCCCTCCAGCAGGTCGGCATCGATCTGGTGACCCAACGCCTGGATCGCCAGCCATTGTTCTTCGGTGTAAGGCTTGGTTACGCGAGGAGCTTCCCAGATCCGCTCCACGGACATTTCATGGCTGAACTCGCACTCGCAAGGCTCCACCAAGCCACTGATGGGCGCTGCAGAAGACGGATCGGGACTACAGGCCAATGGGATGTGTCCTTCGCCAGCGAACAACCCGGACGTCGCATCCAGGCCGATCCAGCCGGCACCGGGCAGGTATACCTCGCACCAGGCATGCAGGTCGGTAAAGTCCACCTCGGTTCCGGACGGGCCATCGAGGCTTTTCACATCGGCGGTCAACTGGATCAGGTAACCGGACACGAACCGCGCGGCCAGGCCGAGGTTGCGCAACAACTGCACCAACAGCCAGGCCGAGTCGCGGCAGGAGCCGGACGCGTGCTCCAAGGTGTGCTCCGGGGTCTGGACGCCGGGCTCCATGCGGATCAGGTAGTTGATGTCTTCGCTCAGGCGCTGGTTGAGCGCCACCAGAAAATCCACCGCCGGCAGCGGCGTGCGGTCGATGCCGTCCAGATAAGCCTGGAACTTCGGCGTCAGCGGCAGGGTTTCCAGATAAGGCGCCAACTCCTTGCGTTCATCGGCCGCGTAGGAGAACGGGATCTTTTCGGCGTAGGGCTCGAGGAAAAAATCGAACGGGTTGAACACCGCCATTTCCGCCAGCAGATCGACTTCGATCCGCAGCTCCCGGGTTTTCTCGGGAAACACCAGTCGCGCCAGATAATTGCCCTGGGGATCCTGCTGCCAGTTGATGAAATGTTGGTCGGGCGAAACCTTCAGCGCATACGAAAGAATGCGCGTGCGGCTATGGGCCGCCGGGCGCAGGCGAACGATCTGCGGGCCGAGTTCGACAGCGCGGTCGTAGCGGTAATGCGTGACGTGATGCAATGCGACATGGATCGACACAGCGTGCCTCCTGCGAGCCTGGGCGTTATCGAAAGCGGCGCAAGACTTATGCCATGCAGGCAGGCCGGACACTTTCTTCGTCTACATAGCGCAGTAGAGCACTAAAAACGCGCGATGCTCGCATTCGGGTGCAAAGCGGCGCACATAAATGTGGCACCGAGGTAGCGAATCGACTCAGCGGCGTGTGCGTTCAGCTTTGGCGGCCTGGATGATGAGCTCACGCTGGCGACGGATTTCTATCAGTTTGCTGCGCATTTCCCGATGGCGTTTGCTATTGAGCAGCAACAGCCCCAGCAGCGGCAGTAGCACAGCGAACAGGTAGACGCCTTGATGCGGTCGGTAGGCAAACATCGGCAACACCGCTGCCAGGCATAACAGGAAATAGCCGGCCACCCACCAGACCGCCCAGGCGCGCCCGCGAGCGATCATGAGGTTGCCCAAGACCAAAATGACCACCAGAGCCAAAGTGCCGAGCCCGACATAATCAACCCTGACGGAAGCCTCCAAGGCACGCCAGTAAGTCGTCCCAGCCAAGACGAGCAGCGTTGATCCTGAAAAGCACCCGAGCAGAATGGTGCCCATGAAAACCGGAAAATAGCGGGCAAGAAAGCTCTTCAGTGAGCCCCCGCCGATCACTCCGTGAACTCCTCGTACAGGCCGACGGCGACGGTTTTCACATGGCCGCCCCCTGTATAACTGCCGATAACGCCCAGAGCGCCACCCAGGGAGTCTTTAATCTGGGTCAGCGTAGCGTGCCTGATTTCCGCAGAAGAATAACGCTTGGGGACGGCCCCCGCTCGTTGCTGCAGCTTGAGCAATTTTGCGGTCAGGCTAGGGTCCTTCAGCGTCAACAGTTCCTTGGTTAACTTGCTTCGTTCCTGCCGGTTCAACCCCTTGAGCAACTGGTACCAGCTTTTTCCGGTGGCAGACGCTTTATTGGCCTTGAGCAGACGAACAGTCGTCAGGGCTGACCCGCCGACGCCCACCAGGGAAACCCCGTCAAGGACCGGGGATACGATGTTGTACCAGTCAGCGTCGTTCATCTCATCGTTGCCAGTCGGGTTGGTCAGCTCATTCGCCACCCGCATCCCGCCAATGACGCATTGCGCGGTACTGGCCGTCGCGGCAGCGGCGCCCAGGGCAACGACAAAGGCACTTGCCCCCGCCGTAAAGGGCACAGCGACGCTTCCACTGAACACCACCACCCAACCAATCACCGCGGCGACACAGGACAAGCCGGCGTTGGTTGCTTCAAGTCCAAGCTTGGACTCGCGCGGGCTGCTTTTTACCTGATCGATGAATTGCTGCGGCGCGATGTATTTTTTCGCCTCGCGCAAAATGATGCGCTTGGGCGCGATGCTGCAAATCGGCTTGAATTCGCGCAGGGTCACGACGTTGTATTCGGAATCGACATACACCACGCCCGCCCCGGCAATGCCTGGATCGGCGTCGATGGCCGCGAACAGGCGTGGCAGGTTGATCTGGCTTTCGATGCGTTTGCGGGCCATGAACTGGGAGAAGTTCAGGTCCATGCCGATGCCCGTTGAAGCGCTGCTCATATGAATCGTCCTTGAGAATCGGAGGGTGAGACTTTTATCCACACTGAACCCTGTGGCAAGGGAGCTTGCTCCCGCTGGGCTGCGAAGCAGCCCCAAACAAACCAATGCAATTTTCCCAGATAGACCGTGCCAGCCGGTTTACGATGGCTTCGCCGCCGAGCGGGAGCAAGCTCCCTCGCCACAAGGGCTATGCGGGCGCCACGATAACAAACGGCCAGCACCGCCGCTAGAAAGCAAAACGCCAGCACTCAGGCTGGCGTTTTACGTTGTCGCTCAAGGATCAGCGCGGCACGACAGGCTTGCGCGCCGGCTTCGGACCTTTGCCCTTGGCGGCATCCTTGCGTTCTTTGGCGGCCTGCTGGTTGCGGGCGAATGCCGCGGCCTTGGCTTGCTCGCGCTTGTCCCACGCGTTGCCGCCGTCGCTGGCGCGTGGTGGCAGGCCGGTGTGCTGGGTCAGGATCTTGGTGGTTTCCTTGCCCACCTTGTGGCTGCCGGCCGGTGTCGAGTTCTTGCGACGGGCGCTCTGGTAGCTGTCGGTGGCCGGCTGATGCAACGGGATCAACTGGTTCTTGCCCGGCCCGATCAGGTCGGCGCGGCCCATGCGGGTCAGCGCTTCGCGCAGCATCGGCCAGCCCTTGGGATCGTGATAACGCAAGAACGCCTTGTGCAGGCGGCGCTGCTCCTCGCTCTTGACGATGGTCACCGCGTCGCTCTTGTAGGTGACCTTGCGCAGCGGGTTCTTGCCCGAGTGGTACATGGCGGTGGCCGTGGCCATCGGCGACGGATAGAACGCCTGCACCTGGTCGGCCCGGAAACCGTTGCCCTTGAGCCACAACGCCAGGTTCATCATGTCTTCATCGGTGGTGCCCGGGTGGGCGGCGATGAAGTACGGAATCAGGTACTGCTCTTTCCCGGCTTCCTTGGTGTACTTCTCGAACATCCGCTTGAATTTGTCATAGCTGCCGATGCCCGGCTTCATCATCTGGTTGAGCGGACCTTCCTCGGTGTGCTCCGGGGCGATCTTCAGGTAACCGCCGACGTGGTGGGTCACCAGCTCCTTGACGTATTCCGGCGACTCGACCGCCAGGTCGTAACGCAGGCCGGAGGCGATCAGGATCTTCTTCACCCCAGGCAAGGCCCGGGCGCTGCGGTACAACTGGATCAGCGAAGAATGGTCGGTATTGAGGTTCGGGCAGATCCCAGGGAACACACAGGATGGCTTGCGGCACGCGGATTCGATTTCCGGGCTCTTGCAGGCGATGCGGTACATGTTCGCGGTCGGGCCGCCGAGGTCGGAAATAACGCCGGTGAAACCCGGAACCTTGTCGCGGATTTCTTCGATCTCGCGAATGATCGATTCTTCAGAGCGGTTCTGGATGATCCGGCCTTCGTGCTCGGTGATCGAGCAGAAGGTGCAGCCGCCAAAGCAGCCGCGCATGATGTTCACCGAAAAACGGATCATCTCGTAGGCCGGGATCTTTTCCTTGCCGTACGCTGGGTGCGGAACACGCGCGTAAGGCATGCCAAACACGTAGTCCATTTCCTCAGTGGTCATCGGAATGGGCGGCGGATTGAACCAGACATCGACGTCGCCATGCTTCTGCACCAAGGCACGGGCGTTGCCCGGATTGGTTTCAAGGTGAAGTACGCGGTTGGCGTGGGCGTACAGCACCGCGTCGCCGCGAACCTTTTCCACCGATGGCAGACGAATCACGGTTTTGTCGCGGGTCATCTTCGGGCTCGCCAGGATCTGCACGACCTTGGCTTCGCTCGGATCTTCAACCGGTCCCTTTTCCTGCTCGATAGCGCAAGCCTGGGTGTCCTGGGTGTTCACGTACGGGTTGATGATCTTGTCGACCTTGCCCGGACGGTCGATGCGCGTGGAATCGACTTCGTACCAGCCTTGCGGGGTGTCGCGGCGGATGAACGCCGTGCCGCGCACATCGGTGATGTCTTCGATCTTATGACCGTAGGACAGACGCTGGGCGACTTCGACAATCGCACGCTCGGCGTTGCCGTAGAGCAGGATGTCGGCGCAGGCGTCGATCAGGATCGAGTTACGCACCCGGTCCTGCCAGTAATCGTAATGCGCGATGCGGCGCAGGGACGCTTCGATGCCGCCGAGCACGATAGGCACGTGCTTGTAGGCTTCCTTACAGCGCTGGCTGTAGACCAGGCTCGCACGGTCCGGCCGCTTGCCCGCCAGACCACCGGGGGTATAGGCGTCATCGGAACGGATTTTCTTGTCGGCGGTGTAGCGGTTGATCATCGAGTCCATGTTGCCGGCCGCGACGCCGAAAAACAGGTTGGGCTCACCGAGCTTCATGAAATCGTCTTTGGACTGCCAGTTCGGCTGGGCGATGATCCCGACGCGAAAGCCCTGGGCTTCCAGCAGACGGCCGATGATCGCCATGCCGAATGACGGGTGATCGACGTAGGCATCACCGGTCACGATGATGATGTCGCATGAATCCCAGCCAAGCTGATCCATCTCCTCCCTGCTCATGGGCAGGAATGGCGCTGGGCCGAAACATTCGGCCCAGTACTTGGGATAGTCAAATAACGGCTTGGCTGCTTGCATGTCGATGACCGGTATAAAAGATGAAAAATCGCGGGCGCGGAATATAGCACAAAAATTAACCAATTCCGACGGCTATGGTCGGAAATTGCGCTCCCCCCTGTGGGAGCGGGCTTGCTCGCGAAGGCGGTGTGTCAGTCGACGCTGAGGTTGCCGGGCACACCGCTTTCGCGAGCAAGCCCGCACACGTTACTCGTCGTCATCAAAATTGTAGCTACCCGGCGCCAGGTTCTCGAATCGAGTGTATTTACCGATGAACGCCAGACGAATGAAGCCGATCGGGCCGTTCCGCTGCTTGCCGATGATGATCTCAGCGATGCCCTTGTGTTCCGTCTCGGGGTGATACACCTCGTCGCGGTACACGAACATGATGACGTCGGCGTCCTGCTCGATCGCTCCGGATTCCCGCAAGTCGGAGTTCACCGGGCGCTTGTTGGGGCGCTGTTCCAGGGAGCGGTTCAACTGGGAAAGCGCCACCACCGGGCAGTTGAATTCCTTGGCCAGGGCCTTGAGGGAACGAGAGATTTCAGAAATCTCGTTGGTCCGGTTGTCGCCGCTGGAGCCTGGGATCTGCATCAATTGCAGGTAGTCGATCATGATCAGCCCGACCTCACCGTGCTCACGCACCAGGCGCCGGGTTCGGGCACGCATTTCCGACGGGCTGATACCCGCCGTATCGTCGATGAACAGCTTGCGATCATTGAGCAGGTTGACCGCTGAAGTCAGGCGCGGCCAATCGTCGTCTTCCAGCTGGCCGGAACGAACCTTGGTCTGATCGATACGCCCCAGGGACGAGAGCATACGCATGATCAGCGATTCGCCTGGCATCTCGAGGGAGTACACCAGGACCGCCTTGTCACTGCGCAACACGGCGTTTTCCACCAGGTTCATCGCAAAGGTGGTTTTACCCATGGACGGACGGCCGGCGACGATGATCAGGTCGGATGGCTGCAGGCCGCTGGTCTTCTCGTCGAGGTCGGTGTAGCCGGTGGACAGGCCGGTGATGGCATTGTCGGTGTTGAACAAGGTGTCGATGCGGTCGATGGCCTTGGTCAGCAGGTCGTTGACGCTGACCGGGCCGCCGGTTTTCGGCCGGGCCTCGGCGATCTGAAAGATCTGCCGTTCGGCTTCATCGAGGATCTCGGCAGCGGTGCGGCCTTCCGGGTTGAAGGCGCTGTCGGCGATTTCGGTGCTGATGCCGATCAATTGGCGCAAGGTCGCCCGCTCGCGCACGATCTGGGCATAGGCCTTGATGTTGGCGACCGACGGCGTGTTTTTGGCCAATTCGCCCAGGTAACCGAGACCGCCGACCTGGGATGTCTGACCTTCCTTGTCCAATTGCTCGGACAGGGTCACGACGTCGATCGGCATGTTCTGATCGGCCAACTTGGCGATCGCACGGAAAATCAGGCGGTGGTCATGTCGATAGAAATCGCCGTCGGAAACTTGATCGAGCACCCGCTCCCAGGCGTTGTTGTCCAGCATCAGGCCACCGAGCACGGCCTGTTCGGCCTCGATGGAATGCGGAGGCACCTTCAGGGCAGCGGTTTGCAGATCGTATTGCTCTGGAGCGGTGATTTCGTTCATGGCCACTTGATTCTTTGGGAAACCCAGGGGGTTATGAAAATCAGCAATTGCAGAAAGACAAAGGGCACGACCTGTAAACAGGATCGTGCCCGATGTTACCGGCTAGCACCCGAGGGTGCCAACCGACAGGTGTTGCTTAGGCTGCTACCACGACAACGCGTACGGTGGCTTCAACTTCGGCGTGCAGGTGCACGGCTACGTCGAATTCGCCTACGTTGCGGATGGTGCCGTTCGGCAGACGAACTTCGCTTTTCGACACTTCAACGCCGGAGGCGGTCAGTGCGTCAGCGATGTCGTGAGTACCGATCGAACCGAACAGCTTGCCTTCGTCGCCAGCGGTGGCAGTGATGGTCACTTCCAGCTCGGCCAGTTGGGCAGCACGGCTTTCAGCCGAGGTCTTACGGTCTGCTGCGGCTTTTTCCAGCTCAGCGCGACGCTCTTCGAACGCAGCCAGGTTGGCAGCGGTCGCAGCGGTGGCTTTGCCGTAAGGCAGCAGGTAGTTACGACCGTAACCGGCCTTAACGTTTACTTTGTCACCCAGGTTGCCCAGGTTGGTGACTTTTTCCAGAAGGATCAGTTGCATGTGAAAATCCTCTAACTTTTAACCTTCACCGTTCGCGTTGTCGGCGTCTTTCGGCGCCATACGACCGCGAAAATCAATCAGGCTGTCGACGATGGCCAAGACCACCAGCAACGGATAGATCAGTTGCATGAACAGCAACAACGTGACGTACAACCCCACCAGCCAGAACCTGGCCAGTCGTTTTTGCCCCACCAGCCCGTGCATCAGGGCCAGCGCGGCGAATACCAGCGGTACACTGCACAGCGGCGTAAGCATGGCCATCTGCGGACCGAAGTTCGGCCCCAGAAGCATGCCCGCCAGCAGCAACATCGCCAGCCCAAACGGGAATCGGATGGCGCGAAACTCGCGACCAAAACCACCCGGGTTGTACAACAACGCCTGCCAGTAGCGCCCGACAATCAGGCTCAGCACACTGACGATTTGCAACAAGGCCGCAATCAGGCCGGTCAGGACCGGTGCGATCAGGGACGCGAAACGCGCCTGCTCCTCTACCGACATCTGCTGGTAGAGATCACCGAGGGCCTCGGGCAGGATTTTTATCAAAGCCTGCGACAGCATCTCGATCTGGAGCGCAAAAGCCACCCCGAGCACCACTGAAAACACCACTCCCATCGCTATGCTGACCAGCAGCACGCGGTTCCAGGATTCGCTGGCGCGCAACACCAACGCCAGCGCCGAAGACCCCAGCAGCACCATGAGTGCCCGCGGGTCAGCGGAATACAACCACCAGAACAAGGCTGGCAGCAGTCCCAGAGCAAGAACGCCCAAGGCGTCCTTCAATCCGCGCCGCAGGAGTACAAGACTCACCGCGGCAGCACCCAACCAATACAACAACGGCAATGCCGCGCATCCAGCCACTACCAGAGTGGCCTGCATACGGCCGCGCATAATGAACTCAGCTATGGCGCGCATGCATTCAATCCTTTGCTACGTATCGACTGCCCGGTCTCAGCGGCCGTGGCTGTCGGTGTAGGCCAGCAGGGCCAGGAAGCGGGCGCGCTTGATAGCGGTGGCCAGCTGACGCTGATAACGAGCTTTGGTACCGGTGATGCGGCTTGGAACGATTTTGCCGGTCTCGGATACGTAGGCTTTCAGAGTGTTGAGATCTTTGTAATCGATCTCTTTCACGTCTTCAGCGGTGAAGCGGCAGAATTTACGACGACGGAAGAAACGTGCCATGTGATTGGCTCCTTAAAAGGTCCGTGGATTACTCGTCAGCGTTATCGCTGTTGTCGCTGTCGCTATCGCTGTCATCGCCATCGGCGCTGTCAGAGTGCTCAGGACGGTCGCGACGCTCACGGCGCTCACTGCGGTTTTCTTCAGCCTTGAGCATCTCGGATTGGCCGGTAACGGCTTCTTCGCGACGGATGACCAGGTTACGGATCACTGCATCGTTGTAGCGGAAGTTGTCTTCCAGCTCGGCCAGGGCCTTGCCGGTGCACTCAACGTTCAGCATCACGTAGTGAGCCTTGTGAACATTGTTGATTGCGTAGGCCAGTTGACGACGGCCCCAATCTTCCAGACGGTGGATTTTGCCGCCGTCTTCTTCGATCAGCTTGGTGTAACGCTCAACCATGCCGCCGACTTGCTCGCTTTGATCCGGGTGGACCAAAAAGATGATTTCGTAATGACGCATGAATGCTCCTTACGGGTTGTAGCCTGCCGCTCAAAAACGGTCAGACAAGGAGTGAATGACACTTATGGACTTGTGGACGCTAGACACATAAGTGCCTGCCATCACAGCAAGGGGCGCAATTGTAGAGAAGGGCCGAGGGCGGCGCAAGGTGATTGGTGATTATTTGAACAACAACCAGTCTTCATCCATACACAAAAACCAATGTGGGAGCGGGCTTGCTCGCGAATGCGGTCCGACATTCAACAAATAGGTTGAATGACACTGCGCTTTCGCGAGCAAGCCCGCTCCCACATTTGACTTGCGTCCGGCTTAAGGCTTCTTGGCGGTAGTCTTGACGCTACGCTGGCGCAGCGCCTCGAACAGGCACACACCCGTCGCGACTGAGACATTGAGACTGCTGACGCTACCAGCCATCGGCAGCTTGACCAGGTAGTCGCAATGCTCGCGGGTCAGGCGGCGCATGCCCTTGCCTTCGGCGCCCATGATCAGGATGGTCGGGCCAGTCAGGTCCTGGTCATAAATGCTGACCTCAGCCTCGCCCGCCGTGCCCACGACCCACAGGCCGCGCTGCTGGAGTTTTTCCAGGGTGCGCGCCAGGTTGGTCACGGCCACCAGCGGAATCACTTCCGCCGCGCCGCAGGCAACCTTACGCACCACTGGCGTCAAGGTTGCCGACTTGTCTTTAGGCACGATCACCGCCAACGCACCGGCGGCATCCGCCGAACGCAGGCAGGCGCCGAGGTTGTGCGGGTCGGTCACGCCATCGAGCACCAGCAACAAAGGCGCGCCTTCGGTGCGATCGAGCAGTTCGTCGAGCATTGCTTCGCCCCAGACCTGGCTCGGGCTGACCTCGGCCACGACGCCCTGGTGCACGCCCTCAACCCAGGCGTCCATCTCCCGCCGTTCGGCCTGGCCGACCGCAACACGGCTTTCGTTGGCCAACTCGACCAGGGTCTGGACTCGCGGATCGCTACGACCCTCCGCCAACCAGATCTGCTTGACCCGCTTGGGATGATGACGCAGCAACGCTTCCACGGCATGCACGCCGTAGATTTTTTCCAACTGACTCATGACTTGGCCTTGGGTTTACGCGCCCCGCCGCTTTTGGCGGGGGCCGAGCCCGCTTTGGGCGGGCCTTTACGGTGTTTGCTCGGTTTGCTGGTCGCGCTGTCCGGGGCCGACCTTCCGGTCTTTCCCCCAGACGCCGCTTTACCACCGCTCTTGGCTTCGGCGAGCAACGCCTGCTTCATCTCACGGCTTTTGCGCAACTCGGCGTTTTTCGCCGCCGCATCGCTTGGGCGATAGGCCTCGACGGCTTTTTCCTTGGCCGGACCGCGACGCCCGGACTTGGACGACGCAGGCTCGGCGGCGGTCTTGGCCGCAGGCGCAGCGGTTTCGCTACCACGTTTTTTGCGGCCAATCGGCGCACTGATGGTTTTTTCCGCCATCTCGAAATCGATCTTGCGCTCGTCGAGATCGACGCGCATCACCCGCACTTCGACGGTATCGCCAAGACGGAAGCTGCGACCGGTGCGCTCGCCTGCCAGGCGATGATGCACAGGGTCGAAGTGGTAGTAATCGCCCGGCAGCGCAGTGACATGCACCAGGCCTTCGACGTAGATATCGGTCAGCTCGACGAACAGGCCGAAACCGGTCACGGCAGTGATCACACCCGGGAACGACTCACCGACGCGATCCTTCATGTATTCGCACTTGAGCCAGTTCACCACGTCGCGAGTCGCTTCGTCGGCACGCCGCTCGCTCATCGAGCACTGCTCGCCGAGCTGCTCCAGGGCTGCCTCGTCGTACGGATAGATGCGCGCCTTGGGAATACTCATCGCACCAGCACGCTTGACGTGCGGGGTGTTCGCCTTCGAATGGATCACACTGCGGATCGCCCGGTGCGTGAGCAGGTCGGGGTAGCGGCGGATCGGCGAAGTGAAGTGGGTGTAGGCTTCGTAATTCAGGCCGAAGTGGCCCTGGTTATCGGCGCTGTACACCGCCTGGCTCAGCGAGCGCAGCATGACGGTCTGGATCAGGTGGAAATCCGGACGATCCTTGATACTGGCCAGCAAGGCCTGGTAATCCTTGGGCGACGGACCGTCCTTGCCTTTGTGCAGGGACAGGCCAAGTTCACCGAGGAACGCCCGCAGTTTTTCCAGGCGCTCCGGCGGCGGGCCGTCGTGGACCCGGTACAACGCAGGGATTTCGTGTTTCTTCAGGAACTCGGCAGTGGCCACGTTGGCCGCCAGCATGCATTCCTCGATCAGTTTATGCGCGTCGTTACGAATGGTCGGACGGATTTCAGCGATTTTGCGCTCGGTACCGAAGATGATCCGGGTTTCCTGGGTTTCGAAATCGATCGCACCACGCACATGACGCGCCCCCAGCAGCACCTTGTACAGCGAATAGAGCTGTTTGAGGTGCGGCACCACATCGGTGTATTCGCCGCGCAGCTTGCGCGACTCGGCCAGTTTTGGCGTCTCCAGCATCGCGCTGACCTTGTTGTAGGTCAGACGGGCGTGAGAATGGATCACCGCCTCGTAGAAGCAGTAGTCGGTCATTTCGCCGGATTTGGAGATGCTCATCTCACAAACCATGGCCAAGCGATCGACGTGGGGGTTGAGCGAGCACAGCCCGTTGGACAGTTGCTCTGGCAGCATTGGCACGACGCGCTCGGGGAAATACACCGAGTTGCCACGCACCTGGGCTTCGGCGTCCAGCGCCGAGCCGAGCTTCACGTAACTGGAGACGTCGGCGATCGCCACGTACAACTTCCAGCCGCCGGAGAACAGGCGCAGCTTGCCAGGCTTGGCTTCGCAGTAGACCGCATCGTCGAAGTCCCGGGCGTCTTCGCCGTCGATGGTGACGAACGGCAGGTGACGCAGGTCGATGCGCTTCTCTTTGTCTTTCTCTTCAACTTCCGGCTTGAGCTTGGCGGCTTCTTTGAGCACCGCTTCAGGCCATACGTGCGGGATGTCATAAGTACGCAGGGCGACATCGATTTCCATGCCCGGCGCCATGTAGTTGCCGACCACTTCCACCACATCGCCTTGCGGCTGGAAGCGCGGGGTTGGCCAGTGGGTGATCTTCACCTCGACGAACTGACCGACCTTGGCGTTGGCGTTACGCCCCGGAGTGACCAACACTTCTTGCTGGATCTTCGGGTTGTCCGCGACGACAAAGCCGATGCCGCCTTCTTCGAAGTAACGGCCGACAATGCTTTCGTGGGCACGGGACACCACTTCGACGATCACGCCTTCACGACGACCACGGCGGTCCAGGCCGGACACGCGGGCCAGGGCCCGGTCACCGTCGAACACCAAGCGCATTTGCGCCGGGCTCATGAACAGGTCATCACTGCCATCGTCCGGGATCAGGAAGCCGAAGCCGTCACGGTGGCCGGCGATGCGACCCAGGATCAGGTCGAGCTTGTCCACGGGAGCATAGGTGCCGCGCCGGGTGTAGATCAGCTGTGCGTCGCGCTCCATGGCGCGCAGACGGCGGCGCAGGGCCTCGAGCTGGTCTTCGGTGGTCAGACCGAACTCTTCGACCAGTTGCTCGCGGCTAGCAGGCGAACCCCGATCGGCGAGATGCGCCAGGATCAGTTCGCGGCTAGGAATAGGGTTTTCATATTTTTCCGCTTCACGAGCGGCCTCGGGATCGAGGGACTGCCAATCGGCCATTAGAGAGTTTTCACCTTGTCTATATGCGGGTTAGTTTGGCATAGGCTTAATGAAACGGGAAATTTCAAGCACGCGATGTCTTTTCTAAAGTCTTTTGCGCCACCTTTTGAAGCCCGAAAAAGCACCGCTCGTGAAATTTAGCGGTTTTTTTGCCGTGAGGGGTTTACAGTTAAAAACACGCTCCGTATAGTGCGCGCCATCGACGACGTACACACGTTGCCGATACTGCCCAGATGGTGAAATTGGTAGACACGCCAGCTTCAGGTGCTGGTGACCGCAAGGTCGTGGAAGTTCGAGTCTTCTTCTGGGCACCAATTTCAAGCAGCAGATCAACGGTCTGCAAGCTTCACAAAAACCCGCGAAAGCGGGTTTTTGCGTTTCTGGCACCTGCAATTTCGTTTGGCAATTACTAAAACAAAAACAGGGGTTTACAGATTAAAACGCGCTCCGTATAGTGCGCCACATCAACAGCGGCAACGCTGAAGATGCTGCCCAGATGGTGAAATTGGTAGACACGCCAGCTTCAGGTGCTGGTGACCGCAAGGTCGTGGAAGTTCGAGTCTTCTTCTGGGCACCAATTTCAAGCAGCAGATCAATGATCTGCAAGCTTCACAAAAACCCGCGAAAGCGGGTTTTTGCGTTTCTGGGCCTTGGAAACGGACGCGAAAATATCTGAATCACCGAAATCGCTATCGCGAGCAAGCTCGCTCCCACAGGGATTCATGTCGGACACAAAATCTGCATCCACTGAAAATCAACTGCGGGAGCGAGCTTGCTCGCGATGAGGCCAGCCCAGCCGCCCGATCAAGCCCTGAACTGCCCCAGGCTCGCCTTCAACTGCGCCGCCAAACTATCCAACACCTTGCCGCTGGCAGTGGTCTCGACCACAGCCTGGGCCGCTTTCTCGGCCTGGGCATGAATGGTTTCCACCCGTCCGCGCACTGCTTGCGCGCCCTGGGCCTGATGCGCCGCCGCCTGGGTCGCCAGGCCGATGGCCGCATGCACCTGCTCCACGGAGGCCTGCACCGACTGCTGCAAGCGCGCGCTGTCACGCAGCACCAACAGACCCTCATTGGCCTGGCGCCCGGCCTGGCCAATCGCAGCCACCGCCTCGCGAGCGCCCTGCTGCAGGGCCACGATATGCGCCTGGATGTCACCCGTGGAACTTTGGGTCTTGCTCGCCAACGCCCGAACCTCATCCGCCACCACCGCGAACCCACGCCCGGTTTCTCCGGCGCGCGCCGCTTCGATGGCCGCGTTCAAAGCCAACAGGTTGGTCTGCTCGGCGATCCCGTGAATCACCGTCAGTACCACTTCGATCTGCTCGCTCTGCTGCGCCAGTCGCTCGATGACCTTCGCCCCGGTATCCACCTGCCCGGCCAGCGCCTCAATCAAACCGCTGACCTTGGTCGAAGTGCGGGTGTTTTCATCAGTGGCCTGGCGGATTTCCACCACTTGCTGCAAGGCCGCCTGCATCGCCTGGCTTTCCGACTGCGCTTCGTCAGCCATTTGCGACAGCGCCCGCAGACTCTCGGCCACTTCATCACGCTGCATCCCGGCAGCCGCATCGGCACCGGAGTTGCGCAGGGTCATCGCGCCGATTTCCACACCCGTGCGCTGGGCCACATCCCCCGCCTCCCGCACGATGGGTTGCAACTTATCCACAAAGCGATTGACCGCCGAGGCCATGTCGCCGATTTCATCCTTGCTGCTGATTTGTACGCGCTTGGTCAGATCGCCCTCGCCTGCCGCCAGATCGTTCATCGCCGCGATCAGCAGCTTCAAGCGATTGACCACCCGACGCCCCAGCACCACGGCCAGCAGCACCAGCACACCGAAGCCCACCAGCGCCAGGCCCATGCCGATGCGCCAGCGCAAGGTGCCTGCCGCTTCCTGCACGGTGCTCGCGGTGTTGGTCTGCATTTGCGTGGCGGTGGCCTGGGCCGATTGCAGGCGGCCGCGCATGGCGGTGGCGCTGTCAGCCGCCGCCCCCTTGAGGCTGTCGCCGACCAACTGGTCGCTGCTGGCGATCAAGGCCAGGAAACGCTGGTCCAGCGCCTTCAGGTCGGCTTCCACGGAAGCCGTGGAAACCCCCATCAATACTTTGCCGATCTCCACGCCATTGGGATTGATCGACGCCTCAAGGTAATACACCGACGGATCGTTCTTCGCCGCATCCAACACCTTATCCAACGCCCGCTCGCCCTTGCCCTTTTCCAGCAAGGCCTTGTTGATCGGGTTCTCCCGATTCAGATAGCGGGTCAGGTGCTCACCAGCAGCGTCGTCATAGATGACGAACAACACGTTGGGATTGCGCTGGGCCCGGCGAGCGAACTCGGAGAGGGTGGGCACATCGCTGTCCCACATGGCGCGGGGTGCGACGGAGGCCAGGAGTTGCGCCATATCATTGGCGGAATCCTTGAGGGTTTTCTCCAGCGTCGCCCGCAACTGCGCCTGCTCGTCCTTCAAACGCGCGGATAAACCGGCGGTGAGGCGCTGACGAGTGCTGGCAGACAAACTGTCCAGGCTCGAGGTGACTTCACGCCCGGCCTGTTCCAATTCGCCAGACAACTTTTGGCTGTCGCCCCCCAGCCGGGCGCCTAGATCGGCCTCCAGCGCGGTAACCGTGCTTCGGGTCAGCGCAACCGCCACCAGCACTTGCACCAAAAGGGCGATACCGAGGGTAACGAACACAGGCCGCAACAAACGGCTTTGTAACAGTGAGAGAACGGCCGACACAGGGAATCCCTCTACTAACGCCATTAATTTGATGGCACTTCAAAAGAAGTACTTATTATTCATGGTGTGTAGCAAGGGTCGTGCCGTCTGGCAGGCAAAAACGACAAAGGACCCAAACGAGGGTCCTTTGTGTTTTACATCAATGACTTATCAGGCGAACGGGTGACGCAGAACGATGGTTTCGTTGCGATCTGGCCCCGTCGAAATAATGTCGATCGGCGCACCGACCAACTCTTCAACGCGCTTGATGTAGTTGCGAGCCGCCACTGGCAGCTCTTCCAGGGTCTTGGCACCCACGGTCGATTCGGTCCAGCCTGGCATCTGCTCGTACACCGGCTCCAGGCCGATGTAGCTGTCAGCGTCGGTCGGTGCGTCGATGACAGCGCCGTCCTGATTCTTGTAGCCCACGCAGATGTTGATGGTTTCCAGGCCGTCCAGCACGTCCAGCTTGGTCAGGCACAGGCCCGAAATGCTGTTGACGTCGATGGCGCGACGCAGGATGACGGCATCGAACCAGCCGCAACGACGGGCACGGCCAGTGGTAGCACCAAACTCGTGGCCACGCTTGGCCAGGAAAGCGCCAACGTCATCGAACAGCTCAGTCGGGAACGGACCCGAACCGACGCGGGTGGTGTAGGCCTTGGTGATACCCAGGATGTAATCCAGGTACATCGGGCCAAAACCCGACCCCGTGGCGATGCCACCAGCCGTGGTGTTGGAGCTGGTGACGTACGGGTAGGTACCGTGGTCGATGTCCAGCAGCGAACCCTGGGCACCTTCGAACATGATGTCCTTGCCAGCGCGACGCAGCTCGTGCAGCTCGGCAGTGACGTCGAGCATCATCGGCTTGAGCAGCTCGGCGTACTCCATGCACTCGTCCAGGGTCTTCTGGAAGTCGATGGCCGGCTCTTTGTAGTAATTGACCAGGACAAAGTTGTGGTAGTCCAGCAACTCACCCAGCTTGGCGGCGAAGCGCTCGCGGTGGAACAGATCCCCGATGCGCAGGCCGCGACGGGCCACTTTGTCTTCATAGGCCGGGCCGATGCCGCGACCGGTGGTGCCGATCTTCAGCTCGCCACGGGCCTTCTCACGGGCCTGGTCCAGCGCAACGTGATAGGACAGGATCAGCGGGCAGGAAGGGCTGATACGCAGACGCTCGCGCACCGGTACGCCTTTTTCTTCCAGCTTGACGATTTCCCGCAGCAAGGCGTCGGGAGCGACCACCACACCGTTGCCGATCAGGCACTGCACGCCTTCGCGCAGCACGCCCGACGGAATCAGGTGCAGAACGGTTTTTTCACCGTCGATCACCAAGGTGTGACCTGCGTTGTGGCCACCCTGGTAGCGCACTACGGCGGCAGCATGTTCGGTCAGCAGATCAACGATCTTGCCTTTGCCCTCATCACCCCACTGGGTGCCCAGGACTACGACATTCTTACCCATAACACTTGTCCTCATTCGCGCAAACTTGGTGCCGGCCGCAGCCGGCGGGAAAACTCAAGAAGCCAGCGGCAATACTTGCCAAAGCCCGTTCTGCTGAATCAATTGCCGGTCGCAGTCCGCTTCACGGGCGGCGGCCAAAGGTTGCCCGGGCAAGGCCTGGACAACACGCTGACCCTCACTGCGCAACTGACAGACCGCCTGCCAGAGTGCCGCATCCGTACTGTCAGGCATCCAGATACCGCCAGACGGTAGCTCGACTTCAGCACGCCCCAGGGTCACCAGGGTTTTCAAATCGGTGGAGAAGCCAGTCGCCGGACGGGCACGACCAAAGTCGGCACCGATATCGTCATAACGACCGCCCTGGGCGATGGACTGGCCCACACCCGGTACAAACACCGCGAACACCACGCCGGTGTGGTAGTGATAACCGCGCAACTCGCCCAGGTCGAAATACAGCGGCAGCTCGGGGAAACGCACCGACAGACGCTCGGCAACCGCCAGCAAATCATCCAGCGCCGCCAACACAGGCGCCGGTGCATGGGCGAGGCGTTCGCGGGCAGCCGTCAGTACTTCACGACCGCCACACAGGCCCACCAACGCCCGCAGCATGCCCGACAGATCAGCCGGCAGGCCTTCGGTCAAGCTGATGACTTCGTCGATGGCCTTGCGCTGCAACGCATCGAACAATTGTTGCTCCACTTCTCCCGACAGACCGGCCGCGCGAGCCAGGCCACGATAGATGCCGACATGGCCCAGATCCATGTGGACATCGGGCACGTCGGCCAGTTGCAACATGGCCAACATCAGGCTGATGACCTCCACGTCGCTGCTCGGGCTGGCGTCGCCATACAACTCGGCGCCCAGCTGGATGGGGCTCCGGGAAGACGACAAGGCGCGTGGCTGGGCATGCAGCACGCTGCCGGCGTAGCACAGCCGGCTCGGGCCTTCGCGGCGCAGGGTGTGGGCGTCGATGCGCGCCACTTGTGGCGTGATGTCGGCACGAAAACCCATCTGCCGGCCCGACTGCGGGTCGATAACCTTGAAGGTGCGCAGATCCAGGTCCTGGCCCGCGCCGGTCAGCAGGGATTCCAGGTACTCGATATGCGGGGTGACGACGAACTCGTAACCCCAGCTCTGGAACAGATCCAACACCTGCCGACGCGCAACTTCGATACGCGCAGCTTCCGGTGGCAGTACTTCTTCGATGCCATCTGGCAGCAGCCAGCGGTCTACCGTTGCCATTACGCCATTCCCCTATGGTCCGGGCGGCCAGCTTTCGGGCTGGCCTTGAGTGAAGCAGAAAATGCCTGAGCCATGCGCACATCTTGGGCAAAAAACGCGCAAGGGCGACGTGACGAATGGCCCACAATCGGCCTCGCCCGGCACTTTCCTCGAAAAACCTGTCGAGTCGTTCAACCCGACGCCTGCAACTAAGAACGCAATCGAACGTGCAGACGCAAAAAAGCCGGGAATTTCCCGGCTGCCGCATCATACACACGTTTTCCCAAAGGATCACCCCGCCCGACGCTTTAGCCGCCAGGCGGAGTGCCTCAGGTCAACGTCGCATCAAGGCTTGGCCTTTTCCAGGTAACGGAAGAAGTCGCTGCTTGGGTCCAGGACCATGACGTCGGATTTGTTCGCAAAACTTTCACGGTAGGCGCGCAGGCTACGGTAGAACCCGTAGAACTCCTGATCCTGACCATAGGCCTTGGCGTAGATCGAAGCGGCCTGGGCATCACCATCACCACGGACCTCTTCCGATTCACGGTAGGCTTCGGCCAGCAGCACGCGACGTTGGCGATCGGCGTCGGCACGGATGCCTTCGGCCAGCTCGTTACCCTTGGCGCGGTGCTCGCGGGCTTCACGCTCACGCTCGGTGCTCATACGCTCGAATACGCTGCGATTCACTTCCTTCGGCAAATCGATGGCCTTGACCCGGACATCGACCACTTCGATACCCAGCTCTTTTTCCGCCATCGCGTTCAGCGAACGAGTGATGTCGGCCATGAGCGCATCACGCTCACCGGACACGACTTCATGCAGCGTGCGCTTACCGAACTGGTCACGCAGGCCCGATTCCAGACGACGGGACAAACGCTCGTCGGCGATCTGCTTCAGGCCCGAGGTCGCGGTGTAGAAGCGCTCGGCATCTTTCACCCGCCACTTGGCATAGGCGTCGACCATCACGGCTTTCTTTTCCAGCGTCAGGAAGCGTTGCGTCGGCGCGTCCAACGTCATCAGGCGGGCGTCGAACTTGCGCACCTTGTTGACGTACGGCACTTTCACATGCAGGCCTGGCTGGACATCAGCCTGGACCACGCGACCAAACTGCAGCAACACCGCACGCTCGGTCTGAGCCACGATGTAGAAGCAGTTCCAGGCAGCGATCGCCACGACGACACCGACAATAAGGGCGATCAGCGATTTATTGCTCATCAGCGACTCTCCCTGGTACGTGCTTGCTGTTGCTGCAGATCCGCCGCACGGGCGTTGCTTTCATTGCTGGTGGCTGCCGCGCCGGTCGACGGTGCGCTGGTGTTGCGACCGCTCTCGACCATCTTGTCCAGCGGCAGGTACAGCAGATTGCTCTGGCCGTTCTTGTTGCCGGTCACGAGGACCTTGCTGGTGTTGCTGAAGACTTCCTGCATGGTGTCCAGGTACAGACGCTCACGGGTGACTTCTGGGGCCTTGCGATACTCGGCCACCAGCTTGGTGAAGCGATCAGCCTCACCCTTGGCGCGGGAGACCACTTCATCGCGATAACCGTTGGCATCTTCGATGATGCGCTGGGCCTGACCACGGGCTTCCGGCACGACGCCGTTGGCATAGGTTTCAGCCTGGTTGCGCGAACGCTGTTCGTCTTCACGAGCACGAATCACGTCGTCGAAGGCTTCCTGGACTTCACGCGGTGCCGCGGCGCTCTGGACGTTGACCTGAGTCACGGTGATACCGGTGCGATAGGTATCGAGGAACCGTTGCAGGCGCTCCTTGATTTCGCTGGCCATCAACTCACGCCCTTCGGTCAGCACCTGGTCCATGGCGGTGGAACCCACCACATGGCGCAAGGCACTTTCGGTCGCATGCTGCAGGCTGATTTCCGGCTGGTCGACGTTCAGTACGAAGTCCTGCAGGTTGGTGATCTTGTATTGCACGGTCAGCGGCACTTCGACGATGTTCTCGTCTTCGGTCAGCATCTGGCCCTGCTTGGTGTACGCACGCTCACGCGTGACGTTCTCCATGTACTTCTGGTCGATCGGCGGGAAATAGATGTTCAGGCCCGGACCAACCGTCTCGTAGTACTTGCCGAAGCGCAGCACCACGGCCTGCTCCTGCTCGTCCACGACATAGACCGCGCTGTACAGCCAGACGGCCGCAAGCACGACCAGGCCAATGCCGAGCAGGCCGAAACCGCCGCCCTTGCCCGGACGACCGCCGCCATCGTCACCACGTTTCTTACCACCACCGAACAAACCGTTCAGGCTTTCCTGCAGCTTTCGGAAGGCCTCGTCGAGATCTGGTGGCCCCTTGCGGTCGCCGTTGTTACGACGTTTGCCACCCCAAGGATCCTGATTATTCGAGTTGCCACCCGGCTCATTCCAAGCCATAGCGCTCTCCATCTGATAAAGCAAAGACGCACCCACGGCGCGCCGACCAATGCTACAGAATGCCTGACACAGCTTTCTCAGGCTTTTATTGCAAAGTGTGTTGCTCGATGAACTCCATCGGCTGCAACCCTTCGCGACTGACCAGTCGGTTCAACTCCGACCGAGGCAGGCGAACAGCCAGCAGACAGACACCCTCGTCGTCATGCTCTTCTTTTTGCACCGCCCCCAGCTCAAAGAACTGGGCACGCAGCCGGGCGAAACGTTGCGGTAACTTCAGCGTGCCGACAAACAGATCGTTGCCCAACAGCTCCGCCACGGCCTGCTTGAGCAGGTCCAGGCCACTGCCGTCACGGGCCGACAACCAGACCCGTTGCGGCTTGCCATCGGCATCGCGCTGGATCTGCGGCTCCACGCCTTCGAGCAAATCGAGTTTGTTGTATACCTCGAGGATCGGCAAGTCCTGGGCCCCGATCTCGCCCAGCACCACCATCACTTGCTCGATCTGCAGCATCCGGTCCGGCTCGGCGGCATCGATCACGTGCAGCAGCAGGTCGGAGTTGCTCGACTCTTCGAGCGTAGCCCGGAAAGCCTCGACCAGCTTATGCGGCAGGTGGCGGATGAAACCTACGGTGTCGGCCAGCACGATCGGCCCGAGGTCGTCCAGATCGAGCCGGCGCAGGGTCGGGTCGAGCGTGGCGAACAACTGGTCAGCAGCATAGACGTCGGATTGGGTGACGTTATTGAACAGGGTCGATTTGCCGGCGTTGGTATAGCCCACCAGTGAAACCGTCGGGATGTCCGCGCGTTTGCGCCCGCGCCGCGACTGCTCGCGCTGGCTGCGGACCTTTTCCAGGCGCCCCTTGATCTGGCGCAAGCGAACCCGCAGCAGGCGTCGGTCGGTTTCCAGCTGGGTTTCACCCGGGCCGCGCAGACCAATACCGCCCTTCTGCCGCTCAAGGTGAGTCCAGCCGCGAACCAGCCGCGTGCTCATATGCTCAAGCTGGGCCAGTTCGACCTGGAGCTTGCCTTCATGGGTGCGGGCGCGCTGGGCGAAGATATCGAGAATCAGCCCCGTACGGTCGATCACGCGACACTCGAAAACACGTTCGAGGTTACGTTCCTGGCTGGGCGTGAGGATGTGATTGAAAATCACCAGATCGACGTGCTCGGCCTTGACCAGGTCGCGTAACTCCTCGACCTTGCCACTGCCGATCAGGAATTTGGCGGTTGGCCGATGACGCGGCACGTTGAAAAACGCGACGGTCTCGGCGCCGGCCGACAATGCCAATTCCTGAAACTCCTGCGGATCTTCGCGCGCCTCAGGGTCCTGTCCATCCAAGTGAACGAGAATGGCCCGCTCACCACCACCGTGGCGCTCAAAGAACAAAGGAGACTCCTATCAGGCGTTACCCGGTTCAGCGTCACCGCCTTCGGATTCGGTTGCGCTAGGCAGACGAATTGGACGAACTGGCACCACTGTCGAGATCGCGTGCTTGTAGACCATCTGGCTGACGGTGTTTTTCAGCAGGATGACGAACTGGTCGAAAGACTCGATCGTGCCTTGCAGTTTGATCCCGTTGACCAGATAGATGGACACCCCAACTTTCTCTTTACGTAAAGTGTTCAAGTAAGGGTCTTGTAGCGAATGCCCTTTTGACATGTGCCGCACTCCTTTAAGGATCAATAATTAAAATCGGAATCAGATGGCTTGGGCCGTCACACCCCCAAGGATAGACGGCAATTGCAAGGACTCAGCTCAATATGGAGATGGTCCCGAGGTATTTCAAGGCGCGTGGCAGATTGTCGCAATCGAGACTGTCGAGCCAATGCAAGTCAGTCCAACTGCGCAGCCAGGTGAACTGGCGTTTCGCCAATTGGCGCGTGGCAATGATCCCCCGCTCCTGCATCTCGGCTGACGTCAGCTTGCCGTCCAGGTAGTCCCAGACTTGTCGATAACCTACCGCACGTATAGACGGCAACCCGGCATGCAGGTCACTTCGCTCACGCAGGGCTACGACCTCGTCGATGAATCCCTGTTCCAACATTAATGTGAATCTTTGTTCAATTCGCCGATGCAGCACTTGCCGGTTCGCCGGAGCGATGGCCAGATTCGCGACAGTATAGGGCAATTGTTGCAGTCCCGAAGCGGCTGCTTCAGTACTTTGCGCAGATTGTCGCTGGCGCAGGGCCGTCATGCTCTGGCCACTGACCCGATAAACCTCCAGCGCCCGACTGAGCCGCTGCGGGTCGTTGGGGTGAATACGCGCCGCCGACTCCGGATCGATGGCCGCCAATTGCTCGTGCAGTGCTTGCCAGCCAAGGCGTGCAGCCTCTTCTTCGATCTGCGCACGCACTTCGGGATCGGCTGCTGGCATGTCCGCCAGCCCATCGACCAAGGCCTTGTAATACAGCATCGTGCCGCCCACCAGCAGCGGAATCTTGCCCCGTGCGGTGATGTCGGCCATGGCCTGGAGGGCATCACGACGGAAATCGGCCGCCGAGTAAGCCTCGGCCGGATCGAGGATATCGATCAGGCGGTGGGGGAATTCGGCCAGCAGCTCTTTCGACGGCTTGGCGGTGCCGATGTCCATGCCCCGGTAAACCAGCGCCGAATCGACGCTGATCAGCTCGCACGGCAGGACTTTGGTCAACTCGATGGCCAGGTCGGTCTTGCCAGCGGCAGTCGGCCCCATCAGGAAAATCGCGGGTGGCAACTGGCTCATCAACGACCGCGCAGAAACAGTTTGTCCAGATCGTCCAGGCCCAGTTGGGTCCAGGTCGGCCGGCCATGGTTGCATTGACCGCTGCGCTCGGTGTTTTCCATGTCCCGCAGCAGGCCGTTCATTTCCGGCAGGGCCAGGCGCCGGTTGGCGCGGATCGCGCCGTGGCAGGCCATGGTGCCGAGCAGTTCGTTCAAGTGCGCCTGGATCCGGTCGCTGGTGCCGTATTCCATCAGGTCCGCCAGTACGTCGCTGACCAGGCGATTGGCCTCGGCCTGTTTCAACAACGCCGGGATCTGGCGGATCGCCAGGGTTTCCGGACCCAGGCGCTGCAATTCGAAGCCCAGGCGCTGGAACCAGCTCACATGCTCTTCGGCGCAATCGGCTTCGCGCTGGCTGACCGCCAGGGATTCGGGCACCAACAGCGGCTGGCCGCTCAGGCCTTCGCTGGCCATGGCGATTTTCAGCCGTTCGTACATGATCCGCTCGTGGGCGGCGTGCATGTCTACCAGGACCAGGCCCTGGGCATTTTCCGAAAGGATATAGATGCCTTTGAGTTGCGCCAGGGCATAACCCAGCGGCGGGATGTCACCCTGGCCGTCAGGCAATGCCGCCGCGCCGGGTTCGGGCAAGGGTTTGAAAAACTCGCGGTAGGCCGCCTGGGCCTCAGCCGCCGGCACGTTCGATTGCGGGCGCGGCGTGTATTGATACTGATAGCCGCTGCCAGCACCGGTTCCGGCCGTGTTGTAGCTCGGCTGCGGTTGGGGCTGTTCCAGCAACGCATTGGCCGCCAGGCGCATTTCGCCCTGGGGGCCGAACTCGCCTGCGTCCAACCCGGTGGGCCGGACCATGCCGCCGACCGCAGCCGGGGCCGCCAGTTGATCTTCCGGCCGCACATCGCCCAAGGCGCGGTGCAAGGTGCCGTAAAGGAAGTCGTGGACCATGCGCCCGTCACGGAAACGCACTTCATGCTTGGTCGGGTGCACGTTGACGTCCACCACCGCCGGGTCGACTTCGAAAAACAGCACGAAGGTCGGATGCCGACCGTTGAACAACACGTCGCGATAAGCCTGGCGCACCGCATGAGCCACCAGCTTGTCGCGCACCGCCCGGCCGTTCACATAGAAATATTGCAGGTCCGCCTGGCTGCGGGAAAAGGTCGGCAACCCGACCCACCCCCACAAGTGCAAGCCATTGCGCTCCACCTCGATGGGCAATGCCTGCTCCAGAAAACCGGCACCGCACACCGCGCCCACACGCCGGGCACGGGCCGCATCGTCGTGGGCCTCGTGCAGGCTGAGGATGGTCTTGCCGTTATGGCGCAAATGGAACGCCACGTCAAAACGCGCCAGGGCCAGACGCTTGATGACTTCTTGCAGATGATCGAACTCAGTCTTCTCGGCCTTTAGAAACTTGCGGCGGGCCGGGGTGTTGAAGAACAGATCGCGCACTTCCACCGAGGTGCCCACCGGATGAGCCGCGGGCTGCACGCGAGAGGCCATGTCCCGGCCTTCGGTCTCGACCTGCCAGGCCTGCTCGGCGTCGCGGGTGCGGGAGGTGAGTGTCAGGCGCGACACCGAACTGATGGACGCCAGCGCCTCGCCACGAAAGCCCAGGCTCATCACCCGCTCGAGGTCTTCCAGATCGCGAATCTTGCTGGTGGCGTGACGCGCCAGGGCAAGCGGCAGGTCGTCGGAAGAAATACCGCCACCGTCATCACGCACGCGCAGCAGCTTCACGCCACCTTGCTCGACATCCACATCGATACGCTTGGCCCCGGAATCGAGGCTGTTTTCCAGCAGTTCCTTGATGACCGACGCCGGGCGCTCGACCACTTCACCGGCGGCGATCTGGTTCGCCAGCCGGGGGCTGAGCAGTTCGATGCGAGCGTTGCTGCCGATCACTTCATCACTCATTGCTGGGCCGCCACTTCATTGCCGGGAATGGTCAGGGTTTGGCCAATCTTGAGCTCGTCGCTCTTGAGATTGTTGGCGCTGCGCAAGAGCGCGGGCGACACCTGGTAGCGCACGGCAATCATCGCCAGGGTCTCGCCAGGGTTGACGCGGTGGTCCCGCGGGCCTTGGGCGATCTTGCCGGAGTCGCGCAGCCAGGCAATGTAGGTGCCCGGTGGCGGGTTCTGCTGGAAGAACTGCCGCACGCCACTGCTGATGGAGCGGGCCAGGGCCTGCTGGTGATTGGCGGACGACAGCTTGGACGCTTCGTTGGCGTTGGAGATGAAGCCGGTTTCCACCAGGATCGACGGGATGTCCGGCGACTTCAGCACCATGAACCCGGCCTGCTCGACACGCTGCTTGTGCAGCGGCGTGACGCGACCGATGTTGCTCAAGACTTTCTGGCCGACGTTCAGGCTGGAGGTCAGCGACGCGGTCATCGACAAATCGAGCAACACACCGGCAAGCATCCGGTCCTTGTCGTCGAGGCTGACGTTGCCCGCACCACCGATCAGGTCGGAACGGTTTTCGCTGTCGGCCAGCCAGCGGGCAGTCTCCGAAGTGGCACCACGGTCGGACAGGGCAAATACCGAAGCGCCGAATGCCGCCGCCGAAGGTGCAGCGTCGGCATGGATGGAAACGAACAGGTCGGCGCCTTTCTTGCGGGCGATTTCGGTACGGCCGCGCAAGGGGATGAAGTAGTCGCCGGTACGGGTCAGCTCGGCACGGAAGCCTTTCATGCCGTTGACCTGGCGCTGCAGCTCACGGGCGATGGACAGCACCACGTCTTTTTCACGTTGCCCACGCGAGCCCGAAGCCCCTGGGTCTTCGCCACCGTGACCGGCGTCGATCACCACGATGATGTCGCGTTTGCCGGCCGGGGCCGGTGGCAACTTGATCGCCGGTTCAGTCGGCGTCACCGGCACCGCCGGTAGGGTAGCCACGTTGGTTGGCGGCGGCGGTGGCGGCGCGGCGTCGGCCGGGTTGTCGAACAGGTCCACCACCAATCGGTTGCCGTATTGGGCATTCGGGGCCAGGGTGAAGCTTTTCGGGGTCACGGCTTTTTTCAGGTCGATGACCACTCGCAGGTCGGTCGGCGTCCGTTGGGCCGAGCGCATCGCGGTAATCGGTGTATTGGCGGTGGCCACGTTCAGTGGCGCCCCCAGGGACGCGCCATTGATGTCAATCACCAGGCGATCCGGGGCGGTCAGGGTGAATACGCTGTGCTGCACCGGCCCCGTCAGATCGAAGACCAGCCGTGTGTTGTCCGGCGCCCGCCAGAGGCGAACGCTGTTGACCTTTGTCTCGGCCACAGCATCGACGGCCAGTGCCGTAAGCAACAGTCCTACGACAGCAACCACCGCGCGAAAGCGCATACCAAACCCCATCATCAATTAGTTTCCAATGCCAAAGCGGCACACCACGACTCGCCACGCGAGCCTTGCGGCGTCAGTTTCAGCGAACGCCCGCCGTTCTGCGCGCCAATGGTAATGGTCAGGTCGGGCTTTGGCAAAAAGCCTGCACCCTTCTGGGGCCATTCGATCAGGCACAAGGCATCATCTTCGAAATAATCGCGAATACCGAGGAATTCCAGCTCTTCAGGATCCACCAGTCGATACAGGTCGAAATGAAAGGCGCGAATGTCGCCGATCTCGTAGGGCTCGACCAAGGTGAACGTGGGGCTTTTTACCGCGCCGACGTGTCCGAGGCCGCGAATAATGCCACGGGACAACGTGGTTTTTCCCGCGCCAAGGTCGCCTTCGAGAAAAATCAGGCCATGGCCCCCAGTGGTGCGCGCAATACGCGCCCCGAATGCCGTCATGGCTTGTTCGTCCGCCACGTACAGGGTTACTTCAGGCACGGTGAATGCTCCTCCAACAACTGACGAATGACCGGGATCAGATCGGTCGCCGCCAGTCCCCGGCCCGACCGACCTGTTTGCGCACCGGCATTGGCGTGCAGCCACACCGCCAGGCACGCGGCCTCAAAACTGTCCATGCCCTGGGCGAGCAAGGCACCGACCACGCCGGCCAACACATCCCCCAGCCCAGCTGTGGCCATGGCCGGATGGCCCTGGCTGCAAACCGCCAGGCGACCATCCGGGCTGGAGATGAGGCTTCCGGCGCCCTTGAGAATCACCGTGGCGGTGTACTTCTGGCTCAACGCGCGGGCCGCCGCCGGACGATCGGCCTGCACCTGGGCCGTGGATACATCCAGAAGCCGCGCCGCCTCGCCTGGATGCGGGGTGATGACACAGTGTTCGGGCAGACTGACAACGCCGCTGCTCAGCAGGTTCAGCGCATCGGCATCCCAGACTTGCGGCAGCAGCGCATTGGCCGCCGCCGACAGCAGACTGCGACCCCACGCGGCCTGGCCCAGCCCCGGCCCGACCACCAGTACACTGGCCTGCTTGAGCAGGCCCATCAATTGATTGGCCGAATGGGTGCCCTGCACCATGACCTCGGGCAAACGCGTCAGCGCAGCCGAGACATGCTCGCTACGGGTCGCCATCGAAACCATGCCCGCGCCGCAACGCAGGGCGCTTTCGGCACTCATCTGGATCGCGCCGCCAAAACCCCGGTCGCCGCCAATCAACAGCACATGTCCGAACTTGCCTTTGTGGGAGCTCGGCATGCGAGGCGTCAGACACGGCAGATTGTGCGGTGAGAGCAGTCGGGCGCTGGCCGCTGCCGACTCAACGATATCGGGATCGGCGTGCAGATCGTTGAACACCAGTTCGCCAACCCGATCCGCCGCATCCCCCGTGAACAACCCCAGCTTCAGGCCAATGAAGGTCACGGTAAGATCGGCCGCCACCGCCGTGCCCAGCACCCGCCCGGTGTCAGCGCACAGTCCCGAGGGAATATCCACCGCCGCGACCGGCAGGCCACTGACATTGATCGTATCGATGGCTCGCACATAGGGCTCGCGTACATCGCCACTCAACCCGGTACCGAGCAACGCGTCCAGCAGCACGCCACGCAATTCGGACTCGTCAGACCAAGGCTCCACCGGCACACCCACCGCGACAGCCTCGGCGTGGGCGTTGGCGGCATCGCCCTGCAAACGCCGAGGTTCGCCCACCGTCAGCACCCGCACCGACCAGCCGGCGCGCCGAGCCAGAGTTGCTACCAGATAGCCATCGCCAGCGTTGTTGCCGTGCCCGGCCAGCACGGTCAGCTCGCTGGCGTCAGGCCAGTGCCGGACAATCGCTCGCCAAGTGGCACGGGCCGCGCGCTGCATCAATTCGAAGCCGCTGGTACCTGCCGCGATCAGTTGCGCGTCAAGGGCCCGGACCTGCGCGGCACTGTACAGCGCGTCGGGAAAATCATCTTTAGTGTGCGGCATGCGTCTTCAGGCTCCGATGTCTGGCAGAATTATACGCATCTCAGCTCCGGTTTCTCTCGCCTCATGCCTGCCATTCCCACAGACCTCCCCGCCCTCGCCCAATCCATCAAGGACTGGGGCCGCGAGCTGGGTTTCCAGCAAGTCGGCATCAGCGGCCTGGACCTTGCCGAGCATGAGCAACATTTGCAGCGCTGGCTCGACGCGGGCTATCACGGCGAGATGGACTACATGGGCGCCCACGGCAGCAAACGCTCGCACCCCGAGGAACTGGTGCCGGGCACATTGCGGGTGGTTTCCCTGCGCATGGACTACCTGTCGGGCGACACACAAATGGCGCAGATGCTCGGCCAACCGGAAAAGGCCTACGTCTCGCGTTATGCATTGGGCCGCGATTACCACAAATTGATCCGTAAACGTGTGCAGCAACTGGCAGAAAAAATTCAGGCGGTCATCGGCCCCTTTGGCTATCGCGCCTTCGTCGACAGCGCACCGGTGCTGGAAAAAGCCATCGCCGAACAGGCCGGCCTGGGCTGGATCGGTAAAAACACCCTGGTGCTGAACCGCAAGGCCGGCAGCTACTTCTTCTTGAGCGAGCTGTTTGTCGACTTGCCCCTGCCGGTGGATCCACCCCATGCCAGCGAACATTGCGGCAAATGCACCGCGTGCCTGGACATCTGTCCTACGAATGCCTTCGTCGGCCCCTACGTGCTGGATGCCCGCCGCTGCATTTCCTACCTGACCATCGAGCTGAAAAGCGCCATCCCCGAGGAACTGCGACCGTTGATCGGCAACCGGGTGTTCGGGTGTGATGACTGTCAGATCGTCTGCCCATGGAATCGCTTCGCCCGACCGTCCGGGGAAAGCGACTTCAAGCCTCGCCACAACCTGGACAATGCCGGGCTGGCCGAGTTGTTCATGTGGGACGAGGAGAAATTCCTCAGCAGCACTGAAGGCTCCCCTCTGCGCCGCGCCGGTTACGAGCGTTGGTTGCGCAACCTGGCGGTGGGCCTTGGAAATGCCCCGTCAACGATTCCGGTGCTACAAGCGCTGGAGGCCCGGCGCGACTATCCGTCGGAGCTGGTGCGTGAGCATGTGGAATGGGCGTTGCGCCAGCACACCGGACGTCAAACCTCGTCGTTATAGACGAACTTCGGCATTTCCCAGTGGAAGCGGATCGCCAGGAGCCGCAGCAAAAAACCACCAAACAAGGTGATAAGAATCGCCTGCTCATTCGGCAATTGCAGGTAGACACACAGCAAATAGCACCAGGCCGCGGCAAACGAGACGCTGGCGTAGAGTTCGCGGCGGAAGATCAGCGGGATGTCGTTGCAGAAAATGTCCCGCAGGATGCCACCGAACACACCGGTGATGACACCGCTGACCGACGCCACCAGCATGCCGTGGCCCATTTCCAGGGCAGTCATGCAGCCGATCAGGGTGAACGCCACCAGGCCCACGGCGTCGAGCACCAGGAACAATGAACGCAGATGACGCATCCAGCGCGCCAGGAACACTGTGAGCATCGCCGCCGCGGTGGTCAGCACCAGGTATTCCGGGTGCTTGACCCAGGTGAGCGGGTAATGACCGAGCAGTACGTCGCGCACCGAACCGCCACCCAACGCCGTGACGCAGGCGATCAGCACCACGCCGAACCAGTCCATGCCACGGCGCCCGGCGGACAAGGCGCCGGTCATGGCTTCGGCGGTGATGGCGATCAGATAGAGCATCAGCAACATGGGGGCGGTCCTTACAGGAAGGCGCGCAGTCTAGCCATTTCGGGCAGGCACCAAAAGAGGGCAAGGCAACGACTCCAGCCTAAACACCCTGTCCACCCGTCCAAACTGATCCCCGTGGCGAGGGAGCCTGCTCCCGCTCGGCGGCGAAGCAGTCGCAAACCGGGCAGTGCGTTTGACCTGAAAAACTTTGAGGGCCTGCTTCGCAGGCCAGCGGGAGCAAGCTCCCTCGCCACAAAAGCGTTCTCGCCTGCCACCTCGCCGCAGTAGCCTGCGAGCCGACTCAGAACTTGATGAAGTGCTTACGGTAATGCTGCAACTCGGCAATGGACTCGCGAATGTCGTCCAAGGCCAGGTGGCTGCCGCCCTTCTGGAAGCTGTCACGCACTTCTGGAGCCCAGCGGGCGGCCAGTTCCTTGAGGGTGGAGACGTCCAGGTTGCGGTAGTGGAAGTAGCTTTCCAGGGATTTCATGTGGGTATACAGGAAACGACGATCCTGGCAGATGCTGTTGCCGCAGATCGGTGACTTGCCCTTTGGCACCCACTGTTCCAGGAAGGCGATGGTCTGGGCTTCGGCCTCGGCCATGCTGATTTTGCTCTCACGTACCCGCTGGGTCAGGCCCGAGCCGCCATGCTGGCGAGTGTTCCATTCGTCCATGCCAGCCAGGATTTCGTCGCTGTGGTGGATCGCGATCACCGGGCCTTCGGCCAACGTGTTGAGGTCACTGTCGGTGACGATGGTGGCCATTTCGATGATGACGTCGGTATCAGGGTTCAGACCGGTCATTTCCAGGTCGATCCAGATCAGGTTCTGCGGGTTTTGCATAGGGGAGCTCCTCGGCGTAGCTGCGCAGTTTAGCCTAGGCCGGCCTTTGGGCGTGCTAAACTCGCGGCCGTTTTACCCTATTCGCTGCATTTCTTCATACGGAACACCCATGGCCAAACGCCAACTCAATCGTCGTCAGAACTGGCGCATCGAAAAGATCCAGGGCGAGCGCGCCGCCCGCGCCGCCAAACGCGAGTCCAGTGCGGTCGAGGCCCTGGAGGGCGGCGACCTGGGCCCTGAACAGACCGGCCTGGTGATCGCACACTTCGGTGTGCAGGTCGAGGTCGAAGCCTGCGAAGGCGAACTGGCCGGCCAGGTGTTCCGCTGCCACTTGCGGGCCAACCTGCCAGCGCTGGTCACCGGCGACAAGGTGGTCTGGCGTGCCGGCAACCAGGGTATCGGCGTGATCGTCGCGCAATTGCCGCGCCACACCGAGCTGTGCCGTCCGGACAGCCGCGGCCAGCTCAAGCCGGTGGCCGCCAACGTCGACATGATCGTCATCGTGTTCGCCCCGCTGCCCGAACCCCACGCCAACCTGATCGACCGCTACCTGGTGGCGGCCGAACACGCCGGCATCCGCCCACTGTTACTGCTCAACAAATTCGACCTGATCGACGAGCACAACGCCCCGGCGCTGAATGCCTTGCTGTCGGTTTATCGGGATTTGGGTTACCCGGTGCTGGAAGTCTCGGCTCATCACGGCAACGGCATGGAGCAGTTGCAACAGCAACTGGACGGACGCATCAGCGTGTTCGTCGGCCAATCCGGCGTCGGCAAGTCATCGCTGGTCAACAGCCTGCTGCCGGAAGTCGAAACCCGCGTCGGGCCGTTGTCCGAACTGTCTGGCCAAGGCACCCACACCACCACCACCGCGCGGTTGTTCCACTTCCCTGGCGGCGGTGAATTGATCGACTCGCCAGGCATCCGCGAATTCGGCCTGGGCCACGTCAGCCGGGCCGATGTCGAAGCCGGGTTCATCGAGTTCAACGACCTGATCGGCACCTGCCGCTTCCGCGACTGCAAGCACGACCGCGAACCCGGTTGCGCCCTGCTCAAGGCCCTGGAAGAAGGCCGCGTGCATCAGCAACGGATGAACAGCTACCGCTCGATCATCGCCAGCTTGCCGGAAAGTAGTTACTGACCTGCACGCAATATGGAACCAATCACTCTTGTGGCGAGGGAGCTTGCTCCCGCTTGAGTGCGAAGCACTCACCTTGGATGGGGCTGCTTCGCAGCCCAGCGGGAGCAAGCCTAATGCGAACAGTGATCCACAAAAAAGCCGACAATGATGTCGGCTTTTTTGTGGGTTACTGCGCAGGCGGCTCGGCCGGTTTCGGCGCGGCGTCGTCGAACAGGTTCAGACGTTCGCGCAGCTCATGGGCCGGCACGGGCTGCTGGTCCGCCGGCAAGGCGTTCGGATCAGCCGCTGCACCCGGCGTCTGCGGCACCTCGCCCGGCGCGCCCTGGGCAGGATCCGGCGCCGGATCATCGGTTTGCGAACCTTCGATGGCTTGCTGGGCCTTCTTGGTCAACACCACGATATCGATACGCCGGTTGACCGGGTTGAATGGATCCTTGCGATCGAACAACGCCGAGGACGCATAACCGACCACCCGCGCCACCTGCTCGTCGGGATAACTGCCGGCCACCAAGGCGCGACGGGCCGCGTTGGCGCGGTTGGCAGACAATTCCCAGTTACCGAAATCGCCCTTACCTATGTAAGGCTTGGCATCGGTATGGCCGCTGATACTGATCTTGTTCGGCACCGCCTTGATGGTGTCGGCCATGGCCAGCAGAATGTCCTCGAAATATGGTTTCAGCCGCGCGCTGCCAGAATCGAACATCGGCCGGTTCTCGGCGTCCATGATCTGGATGCGCAAGCCGTTCGGCGTGATTTCGAAGAGGATCTGGTCCTTGAATTTCTGCAACTGCGGGTTCTCTTCGACCTTGTTCTGCAGCTCCTGCAGCAGCAACTCCAGGCGTTCACGCTCGACCTGCTCGGCCATGCCTTCGACCTGCTCGGAATCCACCGTCACCTTGTCGGGCTGGGGCTCGGATTTGACTTCAGGGTTGAGGGTCGTGTCCGGCGCCAGGGTTGGTGAGCCGCCCAGATCGATGATGTACGGCGTGCCGCTTTCAGTAAAACCCACCGGGTCCTTGAAGTAACCGGCGATGGCGATCTTCTGTTCCGGGGTTGCGGTGGACAGCAGCCACAGCACCAGGAAGAACGCCATCATCGCCGTCGCGAAGTCGGCGAAGGCGATTTTCCAGGCGCCCCCGTGATGCCCGGCGGCAATGCGCTTGACGCGCTTGACGATAATCGGCTGATTATTTTCCATGACTTAACGACCGCGAACCGCTTGTTCCAGCTCGGCGAAACTTGGACGGTGCGCCGGGTACAGGACCTTGCGGCCGAATTCCACTGCCAGCGATGGCGGCATGCCCGAGGCCGAGGCCACCAGGGAAGCCTTGATGGCTTCGTAGACGTTGAGTTCTTCCTTGGCGTCGTGGGCCAGGGAGTGGGCCAGCGGGCCGAAGAAACCATACGCGGCCAAAATACCGAAGAAGGTACCCACCAGTGCCGCACCCACGTGCAGGCCGATGGATTTCTGGTCGCCGTCGCCCAGGGAAGCCATGGTCACCACGATGCCCAATACCGCCGCGACGATACCGAAGCCGGGCATGCCGTCAGCGATGCCATTGACCGCGTGGGACGGGTGCTCCAAGTCTTCCTTGAGGCTGTACAGCTCCATGTCGAACAGACCTTCGAGTTCATGGGGCGCCATGTTGCCGGACGACATGATGCGCAGGTAATCACAGATGAACGCCGTCATGCGGGCGTCCTTGAGCACCGAGGGGTACTTGGCGAAGATCGGGCTGGCGGAGGCATCTTCAATATCCCCCTCGATCGCCATCATGCCTTCGCGGCGGCTCTTGTTGAGGATTTCATAGATCAGCCCCAGCACTTCAAGATAGAAGGTGTGACTGAAGCGCGAACCGAACATGCTCAGGGATTTTTTGAGCACATGCATCGTCATATAGCCAGGGTTGGCCTGCAAGAATGCGCCGAGGGCCGCGCCACCGATGATCAGCACCTCGAAAGGTTGGATCAGGGCGGCAATCTTGCCATGGGAGAGTACGTATCCGCCGAGCACGCTCGCGAACACGACAATGATGCCGATAATTTTAGCCATAGGTAGAAAGTACTTATTTAAGTCGGGTTCAAGGTCATATTCGGAAGCTGGAAAATCTCTTCTTCTACTTATCGGCAAAACTGCGCCAGACTATAGCCAGTTCTGGCGAAAAGCCAATTTGCCCCGTTCCGGGCGTAGATACTTCATCCGATGATCACGTCCAACCATGACTCACGAAACGAAGACATCAACTGCGCGACCGACCACGCTCGAAGGCTGGGTAAAGCTGCTCGAGGGCGTGCACCTGCCGGTGCCCCAGGCCAGTCATGACCTGGTCTGCAAGGCCATTGCCGACAGTCGTCGGTCATTGCGTGACATCGCCGAGCTCATCCAGGACAGCCCTGCCCTGGCACTGAGCGTCATCCGCGAAGCCAACCATCACACCCATGGCAGCCTTGCAGAACCTGCGGAAAATCTCGAAGTGGCCATCAACCGCCTCGGTCTCAAGCGCACCGAAGAACTGCTTGCCCGCCTGCCCTCGTTGCCGGAGCAACTGATACCCGTTGCCCTGCGCCAGCTGCAATTGATCAGCCAACACGCGACACAACAGGCCAATGGTTTTTTTGCCAGCCGCCTGGCGCGGCTGTGGCAAGACATCCACTGGGGCAGCCTGTTGTTTCTGTCACCACTCTGGCCTCTGGCCCTGACTCACCCGCGATTGCTGGAAGAATGGGAATTGCGGGTCATCCATAAAGGCGAGCCGGCCAGCAAGGTGGAGCGCGAGCTGTTCGGCGTCGGCCTGCTGAAAATCTGTTTGGCGCTGGTGGAGACCTGGCGGCTGCCCGTCTGGGTCATACAGGGCTACCGCCTGTTACTCAATGAACGCCGCGAGTTGGTGAAAGTGCTGCGCATCGCCAGGGACAGCGAACACCCGCTGCGCCAGCAGAATCGCCTGGACGACGACCCGATCCTGCGACGCTGGCTCAATCAGCCGGCCAACACCGTGTTGCTGGCCAACGGCCTGGCCCTTTCAGCGCAACAGGCCTGGGACGGTCCTCACAGTGCCCGCTGGCAATACCTCACTAGTTTGTATCTGCAAATGTCCATGGATGAAATCCAGCAGCAACTGCACCAACAGGCCGTCAACAGTGCCCGCCATCACAGCATGCCAGACCTCTGGCACCCGGCCGTGGCGCTGATCTGGCCCTGGGGCAGTCGTCGCATTCACCCCGGTTTGCTGCCAGCCGCCCCGCCCAGCGCCGAGGACCTGGGTCAATGGCGCAAACGATGTGCCGAATTGCTGGTGGAACCCAGCCCCTTCAGCAACGCTATCCACCTGACCACCTCGGCTCGGGATGCGCTGGTGGCGTGCGGTATGCGCCGGGTGATGATTCTGATGGCCGACCGCAGCCAGACCAGCGTGCGCGTACATCAAACCGCCGGCTTGCCCCAGGATGCAGCGGCCATGAGTTTCTCCATCAACCAGAGCAAGGTCTTGCAGCGCTTGCTGGCCCAGCAGGCCCAGGTGCGCCTTAACCCCGAGAACAATGCGCAGTTTTCCGCGCTGCTGCCGCCGGGCCTGCGCGGCCTATTCCGGGGTGAGCATCTGCTGTTGCGTTCCCTGACCTGCAACGGTCGGGTGATCATGCTGGTGGTCGTGGACCAGGGCGGCGGACCGTTCTCGGACGTGACCGTGCAGGCCTTCGGCAAAACCGTGCAATGCATCGAAAGAGCCCTGCATACCTTTACCAACCGCAGTCGCTGAACTTGCTACAATCGTTTCCCTTTGCGCCCCTGGAGACCTCACATGCCTGACTTCTCTGGCTTGCCGCTGGTGATCGAGCCGAGCGAGCTGCTGCCGCGCCTCGACGCCCGCGAACTGATCCTGGTGGACCTGACCAGCGCCGCCCGCTACAGCACCGGACACATTCCCGGCGCACGTTTCGTCGACCCCAAGCGCACGCAACTGGGCCTGCCCCCAGCGCCAGGCCTGTTGCCGGCCAAAGCCGATCTGCAAGCGCTGTTCGGTGAGCTCGGGCATCACCCGGATGCGGTCTACGTGGTCTATGACGATGAAGGCGGTGGCTGGGCCGGGCGCTTTATCTGGCTACTGGACGTGATCGGCCACTCGCACTACCACTACCTCGACGGCGGCCTGCTGTCGTGGCTGAACGAGGGCCTGCCCGTCTCCACTGAAGTGCCCGCACCCGTCGCCGGCGCGGTGAACCTGACGCTGCACGACGAACCCACGGCCACTCGTGAGTACCTGCAAAGCCGTCTCGGCGCCGCCGACCTGGCAATCTGGGACGCACGCGGCCCGCTGGAATACTCCGGCGAGAAAGTCGTCGCCGCCAGGGGTGGACACATTCCCGGCGCGGTCAATTTCGAATGGACCGCCGGCATGGATCAGGCGCGCAACCTGCGCATTCGCAAGGATATGCCGCAGATCCTCGAGCAATTGGGCATCACGCCGGACAAAGAAATCATCACCCACTGCCAGACTCACCATCGCTCTGGCTTCACCTATCTGGTGGCCAAGGCGCTCGGTTATCCGCGAGTCAAAGGCTACGCCGGATCCTGGGGCGAATGGGGCAACCACCCCGACACCCCTATCGAGCTCTGAAGGTTCTTAAGGACAGTTAATGAAAAACCGTTTGTTCATCCTCTCTCAATACCTGTTGCCCCACCATCTGCTGTCGCGGTTGGCCGGCTGCATTGCCGAATGCCGCGTGCGCTGGTTCAAGAATGCCTTCACCGCGTGGTTCGCCAAGCGCTATCAAGTGGACATGTCCCAGGCCCTGGTGGAAGACCTGACCGCCTATGAGCATTTCAACGCATTCTTCACCCGCGCCTTGAAAGACGGCGCACGCCCACTGGACCCAACCCCGGGCGCGATCCTCAGCCCCGCCGACGGCGCCGTCAGCCAGCTCGGCCCGATCGAGCACGGCCGGGTATTCCAGGCCAAGGGCCACAGCTTCAGCGTGCTGGAACTGCTGGGCGGTGACTCGACCAACGCAGCGCCGTTCATGGGCGGCGACTTCGCCACCATTTACCTCTCGCCCAAGGACTACCACCGCGTGCACATGCCGTTGGCCGGCACCCTGCGGGAAATGGTCTACATCCCCGGACGGATCTTCTCGGTCAACCAGACCACCGCTGAAAACGTTCCGGAGTTGTTCGCTCGCAACGAGCGCGTGGCGTGCATTTTCGACACCGAGCGCGGGCCGATGGCCGTGGTGCTGGTGGGCGCCATGATCGTGGCGTCCATCGAGACCGTCTGGGCCGGCCTGGTGACTCCACCCAAGCGTGAACTCAAGACTTTCCGCTATGACGAAGCCGCCCGCGCGCCGATCCATCTGGAAAAAGGCGCCGAACTGGGCCGCTTCAAACTGGGCTCCACCGCCATCGTGCTGTTCGGGCCGGACCAGGTGAAATGGGCCGAAGAACTGGTGGCCGGTTCACCCGTGCAGATGGGCCAGGGGCTGGCGCTGCCAAAGTCTGAATAAAAGATCAAATGTGGGAGCGAGCTTGCTCGCGATAGCGATTCTTCAGTCACCTTGATATCGACTGGTCCGACGCCATCGCGAGCAAGCTCGCTCCCACAGGGTATCCAGCATAGATAGCGCACTTCTTTTGACTACAACTGCTAGAGTTGGAAACATCCCTTTCATTTCCCGCCGGAGCCCGTCCACGGCATGAATGAGACCAGCCCTCTCCAGTTATTGCGCGTCCTGGCCCCGACGCAATCACGCCTGTCGTTCTGCGACGCCACGCCACGCGACCTCAAGCGCTGGATCGCCAACCTGCCCAAGGCCAACATCGGCGAAACCGCCCGCTTGCTGTATCAGGCCCTCGGCGAACTCAACCAGTTGCTCACGCCCAGCGATAATCGCCTGCAGTTGCTCGAATTGCTGCGACCCGAGGTGTATTACGTCTGCAAGCACCTGGAGCGGCACTTCCTGCAACAGGCCATCATGCTGGATGATCGCTCACGCAAGATCGTCAACCTGTGCCAGGCCCTGCAAACCCAACTGGCAATGGGCTACAAACAGATCGTGGCGCGCATCGCCCCGAAGTACACCAAGGACCAGGCCCGCCTGCTGAGCACCGCGCTGCAACGGGCGATGCATGCCCTCGACGGCACGCTGCTGCGTGTTACCCAGTTGTACAGTCCTGTGCCCGAAGGACTGTGGCTCGATTTGCATCAGTTGTACCGGATCGCCTGCCAGCACCGGTTGCAGCACCTCAACGTAAGCGATGAACTGGCTAGCCAGGTGCAACAGTTGAATGCCGAGCAAACCTATGTGGTCGCCCTGCTGCTGGACGCCTCACGCAGCAATCAACTGCGCCAGGGCCAGATCGCACGGCTGGCCGAGGTACTGGAGTCCTGGAGCCAGTGGGTCAAGCTCGATCCGACCGCCGTCACCGCCAGCCTGTTCGCCGTCGCGCCGGAACTGGATGTCGGGCCGCGCTATCGCTCCAAGTTCAGGGCCGAGCAGCAGCCGACTTTGCAGGGGTTTGATCCACAACCACTGGTACGCGCGATTGCCGGCCATCTGGAACAACCCGCCGACCACACCCTGCCAGTCCCGGGCGGCATGAGCGCCGACACTTTGCATCACCTGCAAGCCGCCTGGGGCGAAGCCGCTGAACGCAGCTTTCAGCGTACCGAGGGCAATGGCACGCTCACGTTGTGCGTGGGCATGAGTGCGCTGCACTACTACCTCGGCGGCGAGCGCTCTTTCAGCGAGATCCTGAAAAACCCCAGCACGCGCAAGGCGCGCTTCGAGGCCTCGCCAACCAAGGCCAACGACACCTGGAAACAAGCCTTCGACGCCGCCCCGGCCGGCGACAGCGACCTGCTGCCCTATGAAGAAATCGAGTATCCGGTCAACCCGGCCGATGACGATGGCACCAGTTCCGACAACCAGCACCACTTCCCCACCTACGACCTGCCGATCATCAACCACAGCCCCGGCGGTTACTGCCTTGGCTGGCCAAAAGAGGTGCCGGAGCAGCTACAGGCCGGGGAAATGGTCGGCATTCGGGACACCAGCGATCAAGCCTGGAGCATCGCGGTGGTGCGCTGGATCCGCCAGGTGCGCAACGGCGCCATGCAAATGGGCATCGAACTGGTCGCGCCCCATGCCCAGCCTTGCGGACTGCAACTGGTGCGCGAAGAAAATGAGCACGGCCACTACCTGCGAGGGCTGTTGCTTCCCGAGATCAGCGCCATTGACCTGCCTGCCACCATGATCGCCCCGCGCCTGCCTTTTCAGGAGGGCCAGCACGTGCTGATCAATACCAATGGCCAGGAACGCCGGGCGGGGCTGGACCGACGGGTCACCAGCACCCACAGCTTCAACCAGTTTGCTTATCACCAGGAGGATTCAGGCGAGACCGGTGATGGCAACGACGCTGAGGGAGATTTTGATTCGTTGTGGAAGTCGCTGTAGGAGCTGCCGAGCGAAGCGAGGCTGCGATCTTTCCAAGAACAATTGAGTCTCAAGCGAAAGATCAAAAAATCGCAGCCTTCGGCAACTCCTACACAGGTAAGCGTCGGGCTTAAAGCTGCCCATCCCGATCCCTGAAGCCCAGCAGATACAACACCCCATCCAACCCCAGGGTTGAAATCGCCTGCCTGGCCGACTGTTTTACCAGCGGCTTGGCCCGGAACGCCACGCCCAAGCCGGCGATCGCCAGCATTGGCAGGTCGTTGGCGCCGTCGCCCACAGCGATGGTCTGCTCCAGGCGCAGGCCTTCCTTCTCGGCCAGCTCACGCAGCAGGTCCGCCTTGCGCTGGGCATCGACGATGGGCTCGACGGCCACGCCGGTCACCTTGCCATCCACCACTTCCAGTTCGTTGGCGAATACGTAGTCGATGCCGAGCTTGGCCTGCAGCTGCTTGGCGAAGTAGGTGAAGCCGCCAGACAGGATCGCCGTCTTGTAGCCCAGGCGCTTGAGTTCCGCGAACAGAGTCTCGGCACCTTCGGTCAGGCGCAGGGAGGCGCCGATGGCGTCCAGCACGTTGACGTCCAGACCTTTGAGCAGCGCCAGGCGCTCCTTGAAGCTGGCGCGAAAATCCAGCTCGCCGGCCATGGCACGCTCGGTAATGGCCGACACCTGGTCACCGACGCCGGCCGCCTTGGCCAACTCGTCGATGACTTCGGCTTCGATCAGCGTCGAATCCATGTCGAATACCGCCAGGCGGCGGTTACGACGGAACAGCGAGTCTTCCTGGAATGCGATGTCGACATTCAGCTCCTGGGCCACGCTCAGGAACTCGGCACGCAACGCCTGGGGATCGGCCGGTTCACCGCGCACAGAGAACTCGATGCAGCCCTTGCCCTTGTCGTCCGGGGTATCCAGCGGCATGCGCCCGGACAAACGGTCGATGTGATCGATGTTCAGGTCATATTTGGCGGTGATCGAACTGACGCGCTGCAACTGCTCGGCGGTGACCTTGCGAGTCAACAGGGTAACGATGTGGCGCTTCTTGCCCTGACCGGCCACCCATTGCTGGTAGTCGGCTTCGGAGACCGGGGTGAAACGCACCTGCTGGTCGAGTTTGTACGCGGTGAACAGGATGTCTTTAAGCACCGACTTGCTCTGTTCGGCGTCCGGGATTTCAACCAGGATGCCGAACGACAGCGTGTCATGAATCACCGCCTGACCGATGTCGAGAATGTTCACACCACCCTGGGCCAGAACGCCGGTAATGGCCGCAGTCAGACCCGGACGGTCGCTGCCAGTGATGTTTATCAGGACGATTTCGCGCAAGGCGCACCCCCGCAGGTGGAAAAAAACCGCATTCTACCCACATTCAGTGACCATCGGGCACCGCCAGTGCTTTGCCGGTCATGGGGCTGTCGCTATACTGCGCGTCAATTTCACGGACAAAGAGCCGAGCTCAGTGAACCGGCCCACGCCAGTCAAAACCGACAATTTCTTCCTGCTGATCTTCCGCGCACTGCGCCACCGTCGCGTGCCGATTGCATTGCGCATTGCCAGCCATAACGTGATTCTGGTCGCCCTGGCCCTGGTCATCTATGCCTGCGTGATGGGTCTGCAGTTCAAGCAGGCCATGCATGAGCAGGCCGATGCGCTGGGTGAGAGCCTGACCACCCAGACCGCAACCTCTGCCACCGAGCTGCTGGTGTCCAACGACATCCTCAGTCTCAACGTGCTGCTCAACAACCTGACCAAGAACAAACTGGTGGCCCATGCTGCCATCTACAGCGTGGACAACCGCATCCTCGCCGAGGCCGGCCAGCGTCCCAAGCCTGGCCTGCTGGGCGAATCCGGCGGCATGTACCAGAGCAAGATCACCTTCCAGGACGTGACCGCCGGGCAACTGCGCATCAGCCTGGACATGGATCAGTTCCAGCAACCGATGACCATCAGCCTGCAAAGCATGGGCATCCTCAGCGCGATACTGCTGGCGCTGGCCTTGGCCTTGAGCCTGCGCCTGGGCCGACACATCTCCACGCCGCTGCTGCAATTGCGCGTCTGGCTGCGGGACATCGACGAACACACCCCGGCCACCCAGCGCCAGGACGAAATCGGCGACCTGGCCCGGCAACTGCACGCCAGTTTCGCGCCGGAGCCTGAACCCGTGCCGGAGCCTGAGGACATCGATTACGTTGACGACGATGCCGAGCCAGGTTTCGAAGTGCGCAACCTGCGCGACCCGGGCTTCGACGAAAGCCAGCCGATGCCAGCCGCCAAGGCGGCTCCACGCCACGTGGTACGCACCGTTGAAGACGATGAAGACGACGACGCCTTTGCCGACCTGCGGGACGAATCGGTCGCTGGCACGCCGCAACCCGTCGCCCGGCCTGTCGCCTCGAACCAGCCACAGCACAGTGCCGTGCTGGCCGTGCAATTGGGCGCCCAGGAACAACTGCGCCGCCTGCCCCAGGCACGCCTGAAGGAGCTACTCGAACGCTACCGTGACTGCCTCGACCAGGCTGCGTCGCTTTATCAGGGCGAAGTGCACACCTTGAACGACGGCAGCACGCTGATGCTGTTCCACACCGAGGACAGCGGTGACGACTACCTGACCAACGCCATTTGCTGCGGTGAGTTACTGCGGGCCCTGGGTCACCAATTGCAGATCGAGGTCGCCGACAGCGGAATCACCCTGCAATTGCAACTGGGCCTGACCCTGGGTGATGGGCTGTTCGGCCTGAGCCAGATCGACCTGTTGCTGACCGAAACCGCCCAGGACGCCCTGGCCCTGTCGCAACACAGTCGCAACCTGCTGCTGGTGGAGCGCAAGATCAATGACAATGCGCTGATCCGCCAACGCGCACGCATTCGCCCCATCGCCAGCCCGGAAGGCGCGTGCTGCGTGGAGCGCCTGATGGAGCCTTACCCATCGATGCTGGAACGGCAACTGGCACGGATGCATGAACGCCAGGCCTGAGCCTCAGCACTTGAAATGACGAAGCCCGCAGATGAGTGATTGTCTGCGGGCTTTTTTGTTGCTGTCATTGGCCTCTTCGCGAGCAAGCCCGCACACATTGGATCAGTGACGTGCACAGATCACTTGTGGGAACGGGCTTGCTCGCAAAGGCGTCAGGACAGACAGCACAAATCCAGACTACAGATTCGCGCCCATCCAACACATCCTAGCGATCAGACTCAAACGAATACTCAAATGACACCTGTGCCGGCTCGCCATGGCCAGCCACGTAGCTGCCATTACCACTCAGATTGACCAACTCCCCGCTGCCGGCGCCTTCCACGACACTCCAGGTACTGCGCGCCTTGCCTTCGGAAAATGATCCCGAATGCCGGGCCACAAATGTTCCGCGCTTACCGGCCACCACCGCACAAATGCGCTCAAAACCCACGAAGCACGCGGTGCCGTCAGCGCTATAGGACATCAGGTATTCGACGCTACTGGTTCCCTCGATGGCACCGGAATAGGACTGCGTGATGTTGGCATGGGAAAGTTTTGGAGCGTCCTCAAGAATTTGCGACGGCTTCTCATCCCAACCGGTTATCTGAAAGGTGCAACTGACGGTCGTTTTCATAGGGGTTTAACTCTTCCTTGTCGTTCTGTGGGAGGCCCGATTCGCCGGGCACTCATCTTGCCTGACGTCCACCAGGAATAAGAGCCCTTGCACCCCAGAAACAACAAAGCCCGCGTCAACGCGGGCTTTGTTTTGCATCCAGTCCTGGCGTCAGAACCTGAACACTTCCATGTCCGTGCGAATAGGCAAGGCCATGGGAATCTTATCCTTTTCCTTTTCTACCGGCTTGGCCGGGGCAGGAGCGGGCTTGCGTGGAACTTCTGCGATAGGAGGCTGGTTGGCCAACGGCTTGAGCGATACGGACAACTGCTCAGCCAGGCGCTGCAGAAGCACACCTTGAGCCTGGACCTGCGCCGCGGTCGTGCCAGCATGTTGCTCTTGCAGATGAATGATGCGGTTCTCGCGAACCTTGCCGCGACGGTCGATCAACCGCCATTGCGCATCGAGCACCGCCGGTTGCGATTTGCCCGAGTCCAGACGGGTAATCGACAGCAACACCTGGACATCCGGTGTGAAGCCTTGGGTGGCCGGCGCCAATACGACGCGCTGGCTGTCCAGATGCCCGGCGACCTGACGCAACAGCAACTGGTCGATGTCCGAGGACAGACTACCGGCCCAGCGGCCATCAGTGGCGGCCTGCAGGCTGCCATCCGATTGACGCTGCAATAAGGTTTCGCGTTGCAGGTAGTCGGCGATCAGCACCGGCCCCAGCAATACCGCCATGCCTGCACTTTGCGCAGGCTGGGCCGGAGTTCCGCTGTCGAGTTGATACAGCGACACCGGTTGATTAACGCTGCAACCCGCCAGGCCAAGCAGGCCAGCGAGCCACAAAATAGGAAGGCGCAGAGCAGTCATCGTCCCGTCCAGGTGGCGGCCACAAGGCTTACCACAGTGAAAAATACTCGGTCATTATGAAGAACGCTCGGCCACGCCGGCGCTTGAAAGGGCCTATCATCCGTGAATATGCTTCCCGACTCCAGCGCGAAAGCATCGGCCTGCGGCTTTTAATCGCAGACCGAGCGCTCTAGGACGCTTAATTCAGGTTTTCGACGAGCAGTGCATCGACCCGCTGAAACCCTCTTGGAAGCTTGTTGCCCCGCCGACCGCGTTCACCTTTGTAATGTTCAAGATCGTCTGCCTTCAATGAAAGCGTACGCTTGCCAGCCTGTAGCACAAGCGTGGCACCTTCCGGTAACACTGCAATATCCGTGACATATTCCTCGCGGCTTGCCACCCGTTCGCCGGAAATCCCGATAATCTTGTTGCCTTTGCCTTTACCCAACTGTGGCAAGTCGCTGATTTTGAAGACCAGCAGCCTGCCCTCCGTCGTCACCGAAGCCAGCCAGTTGCTTTCCCGATCCGCAACAGGCCGCGGCGCAATCACCTTGGCGTTGTTCGGCAGGCTCAACAACGCCTTGCCCGCCTTGTTCTTGGCTTGCAGATCCTCGCCCTTGACCACGAAGCCGTAACCCGCGTCCGATGCAATAACGTACAGCCCATCATCATCAGGCATCAGCACGCATTCAAAAGTTGCACCCGGTGGCGGAGTTAATCGACCCGTCAATGGTTCGCCCTGACCGCGAGCCGATGGCAGGGTGTGCGCCGGCACCGAATAACTGCGGCCGGTGGAGTCGACAAACACCGCAAACTGGTTGGAACGCCCGGCCGCCAAGGCCTTGAAACCGTCCCCGGCCTTGTAGGAAAGCCCCGTAGCGTCGATGTCGTGGCCCTTGGCGGAACGCACCCAGCCTTTTTCCGACAGCACGACGGTGACTTTCTCGTTCGGCAGCAGATCGTGCTCGGTCAGCGCCTTGGCTTCGGCACGCTCGACGATGGGCGAGCGACGGTCATCGCCATAGGTTTCGGCGTCCTTGATCAGCTCGGTGCGTACCAGCTTCTTGAGCTTGGCTTCACTGCCCAGCAAGGCTTGCAGCTTGGCTTGCTCCTTGAGCAGTTCATCCTGTTCGGCGCGCAACTTCATCTCTTCCAACCGCGCCAATTGCCGCAGGCGAGTGTCGAGGATGTAGTCGGCCTGGATTTCGCTCAGGGCAAAGCGCGCGATCAGGCTGGTCTTGGGGTGCTCCTCGGTGCGGATGATGTGGATCACTTCATCGAGGTTGAGGTAGGCAATCAGCAAACCGTCCAACAGGTGCAAGCGGCGCTCGACCTTGTCCAGACGGAATTGCAGGCGCCGGCGCACGGTCTTCACCCGGAACTCCAGCCACTCCACCAGCAACGCCCGCAGGTTTTTCAACTGCGGCTTGCCGTCCAGGCCAATGATGTTGATGTTGACCCGATAGCTGGACTCCAGGTCGGTACTGGCGAAGAGGTGTTGCATCAGCGCGTCGTGATCGACCCGGCTGTTGACTGGGATGATCACGATGCGGCACGGGTTTTCGTGGTCGGATTCGTCACGAAGATCGGCCACTTGCGGCGCTTTCGACGGTTTTGCCTGCATCATCGCGGCAATTTGTTCCAGCACCTTGGCCCCGGAGACTTGATGCGGCAACGATGTGACGATGATGTCGCCGTCTTCGATGTGGTACACGGCGCGCATGCGCACCGAACCGCGGCCGGTCTCGTAGATTTTCAGCAGATCGGCGCGCGGCGTGATGATTTCCGCTTCGGTCGGGTAGTCCGGTCCCTGGATATGCTCGCAGAGTTGCTCGACCGTGGCTTTCGGCTCGTCCAGCAGCCGCACGCACGCCGCGGCCACTTCCCGCAGGTTGTGGGGCGGTACGTCAGTGGCCATGCCCACGGCGATGCCGGTGGTACCATTGAGCAGGATATTCGGCAAACGTGCCGGCAACACCAGGGGTTCATCGAGGGTGCCGTCAAAGTTCGGCCCCCAGTCCGCCGTGCCTTGGCCCAATTCGCTGAGCAGCACTTCGGAATAACGCGACAGCCGCGCCTCGGTGTAACGCATGGCCGCGAACGACTTGGGATCGTCCGGCGCACCCCAGTTGCCCTGCCCGTCCACCAGGGTGTAGCGATAGCTGAACGGCTGGGCCATCAGCACCATGGCTTCATAGCAGGCCGAGTCGCCATGGGGATGGAACTTACCGAGCACATCACCGACGGTCCGTGCCGACTTCTTGTGCTTGGAGTCGGCGTCCAGCCCCAACTCACTCATGGCATAGATGATCCGCCGCTGGACCGGCTTCAATCCGTCGCCGATGTGCGGCAGGGCGCGGTCCATGATCACGTACATGGAGTAATTGAGGTAGGCACTTTCGGTGAAGTCAGCCAGCGATCGGCGCTCTACGCCGTCTAAGCTGTCTGCAAGAATGTCGCTCATGCGGGCCTCATCAGTTCGTTGTCTGGCGCAGCAGCATGGTGCCGTCGCGCTGGGTGAATTCAAGTTTGTTCAGGGCGCTCATGCCCAGCAGCACTTGCGTGCCACCCAGGCCTGGCGCCACCAGGGCACGGACATCGCGCAAGACGATGTCACCCAATTGCAGCCGGTCGATGCGGGTGCGATAGCCCTCGCTCAAACCGTTGGCGGTACTCAACGTCACGCCGAAACCTTTTTCCAACTTGAGGCGCTCGGCCAGCTCCACCGGAATCGCCACGTCGGTGGCGCCCGTGTCGAGCATGAAATCCACCGGCTGGCCGTTGATCTGGCCGCTGGCGACGAAATGCCCCTGCACATTGCCGACCAACTTCACCTCGATAAACCCTTCGCCCCGTTGCGAATACACCTGGGTATTGGGGTTTTGCTGGCGCTGCTCCCACTGGGCAAAAAACCGCGTCGCCAGAAACAGCGCCGCGCACCAGGCCAATATCATCAACACCCGGCCGGCGCGCTTGCCCGGCGGTTGCTGGCTCATGGCGAGGCGCTCCAGCCATCGTCCGGCGCGGCGAAGCGCCAGATGATCGGCCGCGTTTCGCCGTCGGCGCGGGCGCCATCGTTGTTGTCCAGGCCGATCCAGGCACCCTCGGCGTCCACCACCAGCGCTTCGGCCAGCCCGTAGGCCTGGGGATAACGACGGTTGTCCTGCAACGCTTCGGCGGCGAACGACCAGCAGCGCTCCACCTTGGCGGTCTGCGGGTCACGGCGACAGACCTGAAAGGCGTTGCGCTCCAGGGTAAACAGCTTGCCGTTGAACAATGACAGATCGGCGAAATCCCGTGAAACCGCCTTGGGATCAGGGAACTGCACCGGCTGCATTTCCTTCCCCGCTTCACTGAGCAGCACGCAATTGCCATCGCAGTCCCACACCGTTTGCTGACGCTTGATCAGCAACAGGCCACGGCGTTCGCGCTCCGCCGCCAGCCACAACTGATCACCAGCCGGGTTGACCGCCAGGCCTTCGAACAAGGCATTGAAATGCAGCAACATGCCGCTGCCCCGGGCCTGACGGATCAATGTTGGGGCGATTTTCAACCAGGACGCAGGCCCCGACGGCGGTACCTGCAACACCGCGGCATGGGACTCGCTGACCACATAGCGGTTGCCGGCACTGTCACAGCTGATGCCTTCGAAATCCAGCTCACCACCGCGCAAGAACGACGCCGCCCAGGTTCGAGACTTCAAGCCCCAGGGGAAACCACTGTCCGGCACCGCAGGCACCTCGATATCCACCACCTCAGCCTGCCAGACCGGAGCCTCGGACGGCGCGAGACGGTAGATCCGATCATCGTCGCGATCAGACACCGTCCACATTTCGCCGCCACACAGAGCCAGCCCGGACAGGTTGCCGCCACGCAGGCCATCGACGGCATGCTCGGACAGCAACTTCAGCTCCGGTGCAGGACCTGCTGCCACACCCCCTACCCACAACAGTAACGCCAGGGCGAAACCGTTGCGCATCAGGCCAGCACCTCAGCCAGGTCGCCTTTGGATTCCAGCCAGGTCTTACGATCGCCGGCGCGTTTTTTCGCCAGCAGCATGTCCATCATTTCCGACGTGGCTTCGAAATCATCCAGGGTCAACTGCACCAGGCGGCGGGTGTTCGGATCCATGGTGGTTTCGCGCAGTTGCGGCGGGTTCATCTCGCCCAGACCCTTGAATCGGGTGACCTGGGGCTTGCCGCGTTTCTTCTCGGCCACCAGGCGGTCGAGAATGCCGTCACGCTCGGCCTCGTCCAAGGCATAGTAAATCTCCTTGCCCAAGTCGATACGGTACAGCGGCGGCATCGCGACGTAGACGTGACCGGCGTCCACCAACGGGCGGAAATGCTGGACGAACAACGCGCAGAGCAACGTGGCGATGTGCAGGCCGTCGGAGTCGGCGTCGGCGAGGATGCAGATCTTGCCGTAGCGCAACTGGCTCATGTCCTCGGCGCCCGGATCGACGCCGATGGCCACCGCAATGTTGTGCACTTCCTGGCTGGCCAGCACTTCGCTGCCGTCCACTTCCCAGGTGTTGAGGATCTTGCCCCGCAGCGGCAGGATCGCCTGGAACTCTTTATCCCGCGCCTGCTTGGCCGAACCACCGGCGGAGTCACCTTCCACCAAAAACAGCTCGGAACGCATCGGGTCCTGCCCGGCGCAATCGGCGAGCTTGCCCGGCAATGCCGGCCCTTGGGTGATGCGCTTGCGCTCGACCTTTTTACTGGCCTTAAGGCGGCGCCCGGCGTTATTGATCGCCAGCTCCGCCAGGGCCAAACCGGTTTCCGGGTTGGCATTGAGCCACAGGCTGAACGCATCCTTGACCACACCGGAAACAAACGCCGCCGCTTCACGGGACGACAGGCGCTCCTTGGTCTGGCCGGAGAACTGCGGTTCCTGCATCTTCATCGACAGGACAAAGGCGATGCGTTCCCAGACGTCTTCCGGCGCCAGCTTCACGCCACGGGGCAGCAGGTTGCGGAACTCGCAGAACTCGCGCATGGCATCGAGCAAACCCTGGCGCAACCCGTTGACGTGAGTGCCGCCCTGGGCCGTAGGGATCAAGTTGACGTAGCTTTCCTGGACGCTTTCGCCGCCTTCGGGCAGCCACAACAGCGCCCAGTCCACCGCTTCTTTATTACCGGCCAGGCTGCCGCAGAACGGCTCGTCGGGCAGACGTTCGAAACCGTTGACCGCGTCCACCAGATACGAACGCAGGCCATCTTCGTAATGCCACTCGACTTTCTCGCCGGTGGCCTTGTCCTCGAAACTGACCAGCAGCCCCGGGCACAGCACGGCCTTGGCCTTGAGCACATGCTTGAGGCGGCTGACGGAAAACTTCGGCGAATCGAAATATTTCGGGTCCGGGGCGAAATACACGCTGGTCCCGGTGTTGCGCTTGCCGACGGTGCCGATCACTTCCAGCTCAGTGGCCTTGTAGCCATCGGCGAACGTCATCTGGTATTCGTTGCCGTCACGCTTGACCCGTACTCGGACCTGAGTCGACAAGGCGTTGACCACGGAAATACCCACCCCGTGCAAACCGCCGGAGAACTGGTAGTTCTTGTTGGAAAACTTGCCGCCCGCGTGGAGCTTGGTGAGGATCAGCTCGACACCGGACACGCCCTCTTCAGGGTGAATGTCCACCGGCATGCCGCGACCGTCGTCGCTGACTTCCAGCGAATGGTCGGCGTGCAGGATGACCTGCACCGACTTCGCATGCCCGGCCAAGGCTTCGTCGACGCTGTTGTCGATAACTTCCTGGGCGAGGTGGTTCGGCCGACTGGTGTCGGTGTACATGCCGGGACGCTTGCGCACCGGGTCGAGGCCCGAGAGGACTTCGATGGCGTCTGCGTTATAAGAGCTAGCGCTGGGAGTGGCCATGGGGTCTCGTCGTCAGTGTTCAATGAAAAAGGGGCGATGGGCTCACAGCGACGTGAAGTCGATCGCCTGGTACAAATCGGCGCCAATGCCGGCAAAACTCAACAGCGCCGGCAACTGCTGGGCAAACCCTTGAAAACTGTGGTCGCCGCCGGCCTGGATACGCAAGGCACAGGCGCGGTAATACTGCTGGGCGTGGCGATAATCCAGCGTTTCGTCACCGGTTTGCAACCATACCTGAAACCGCTGCGGATCCCGGGGCGCCGGCACTTCCAGTTCGGCCAGGGCCGTGACGTGGTCGTGGGTCAACTCCCAGGTTTCGTCGGTATACAAATTCTTCTGCGTGCCCAGGTAACCGTCAAACATCCGATGGGGGCTGACGGCAGGGTTGACTAGCAAGGCCTTGAGGCCGTGGCGCTCGGCCAAGTGAGTCGCATAGTAGCCGCCGAGCGAGCTGCCGACCAGCAGCGGCCGCCCCAGTTGTGCAATCGCCTGCTCCAGCTGACCGATGGCCTCGCGGGGGTGGTGGTGCAAGGCGGGTACCTGCAATTGGTCGCTCAGGCCCAGGCGTGCCATCACCTCGGTCAACTGGCAGGCTTTGGTCGATGCAGGGGCGCTGTTGAAGCCATGGATATAAAGGATAGAACCCGACATTGCCGACTCCCTGGGTGTTGGGCAAAGGCCGGAGTTTACAGGGAGTTTGTGGGGGTTTGGGGGATTTGACCGTCTTGTTGTCGCCGATAATCAGCTGATCACGGTGCCTGTGGGAGCAAAGCTTGCTCGCGAGGCGGCCTTATAGCCGACCGGGATTTTGTTGATTGAGTACATATCCATTTCTGCGGTAACGGCTACTTATGGTTCCGCCCTTACGGCGGGTCACTTTCGAAAAGCGCGAAAGTAACCAAAGCGCTTCTGCCCCACCACTCGGTGCCTCGCTTAGGCTCGGCATGCCCTCACTCCGGCATTGCTCCGTGGGCCCGCCGCGAAGGGCCATCCATGGCCCAGCGCGGCTATCCCGGCATCCATGCCGGGATGCCCACTACGCAATACCTGCGTTCGGCCAGCGTGGTTAACGGGGCGCCGAGATCAACGTCCACCGCGAGGCGGCCTTAAAGCCGACCTGATTTTATTGGGATCGCGTTTATCCTGTGGGAGCGGGCTTGCTCGCGATGGCGGTGGACCAGCTTGCGCTGTCTTCGCGAGCAAGCCCCCACAGTTGGATTGAAGTACAGCCGGAGATAAGTGCTCTCACCATAATGCTCCCGCTCGCCGTTAGCGCGGATCGACGATATCCAACGCCCGATTCGCCAACAACTCACTGAGCTCGATCATCTGCTGGACTCCCAGGGCGAAATGCCGACGCAAGCCTTCCAGGTCGAAGGTCAGGTCGCCGAGCATAGCGTTGGCGGAGGCCAGGGTTTCGCTGAGGTTGGCTAGGAGGGTTTCGGTGTCTGCGCTCTCCGCGACGGAGAACAATTGGCTTGAGGGTTGTTTCTTCTTGGGTTGGGGCTTGGGGTCGAGATAATGGTCGATGGCACGCTTGGCGGCTTCATCAAGCATTGGGGGAATCTGGCTGGCTTCGGGAGAAATGGAATCTTTTTTTGTTGGCCCAGAGTTACTTTCAGACATGTTGAGCGCTCCATTAGGATTGAAATAACGCCCCCTACTTTCGGGTTTCCAGACCCGGCCGCTGAGTTTTCAGCGACGGAAAAAGGTTAGCGACAGCCCTTCCCACCCGGCAACCGCCAGAGCTCGTCGGAAAAATCTAATGCAGCCCGGAGGGGTGTCCGACCATTCCCACAAACCCTGGTCGGCTGTCAGGCCGCCTCGTGGTGGGGTGGACGTTGATCTCAGCGCCCCGTTAACCACGATGGCCGAACGCAGGCATTGTGGAGTAGGCATCCCGGCATGGATGCCGGGATAGCCGCGCTGGGCCATGGATGGCCCTTCGCGGCGGGCCCACGGAACAATGCCGGAGTGAGGGCATGCCGAGCCTAGGCGAGGCACCGAGTGGTGGGGCAGGAGCGCTTTGGTTACTTTCGCGCTTTTCGAAAGTGACCCGCCGTAAGGGCCACCCCTTTCAAGGTCTTAGGTAAAATCCCCTGAAGTTTCTATCAGGGATACCAGAACGATGTGGGCCGATGTTCTAGCGCGTTTCGAGAAAAAAGCACCTGCCAGCGTTATGGCCAAATTGGCGCTGGAGCACGCTATTGCCCCTGAGTGGGTCGATCAGGTCTTCGAAGAACATCGGCAACGGCAGTATTCTCGTGAGCTACTGTTCTCGACCATCATCAAGCTGATGTCCCTTGTTTCATTGGGTTTGAAGCCATCCCTGCACGCCGCGGCGCGGCAACTGGAAGATCTTCCTGTCAGCCTGGCGGCCCTCTACGACAAGATCAGTCGTACCGAGCCAGCTTTGTTGCGCGCCCTGGTCACGGGCTGTGCGCAGCGCCTGGCTCCAACCATCAAGGAGTTGGGTTGCACGACGATGTTGCCGGGTTGGCAGGTTCGGGTGGTGGACGGTAATCACTTGGCATCCACTGAGAAACGACTGGGGGCTTTACGCCACGAGCGCGGCGCCGCTCGGCCCGGGTTTTCGGTGGTTGTCTACGACCCCGACCTGGATCAAGTCATCGACCTGCAGGCATGTGAAGATGCCTACGCAAGCGAGCGTGTTTGTGTGCTGCCTCTCTTGGCCGATGCCGAGCCGGGCCAGGTGTGGCTGGCTGATCGACTCTATTGCACGCTCCCGGTCATGGAGGCTTGCGAACAGGTCAAAACCTCCTTTGTCATTCGTCAACAAGCCAAGCATCCGCGCTTGATTCAAGAGGGTCATTGGCAAGAACCCGTGCCTGTGGGCGCGGGCACTGTGCGTGAGCAGATCATTCAGGTCAGAGGCGGTTATCAGTGTCGGCGTGTCGAACTGACGCTTCATTCGCCAACAGACTCGGGTGACAGCAGCTTGATGTTCTGGAGCAACCTGCCTGAAAGCGTCAGCGCGCAGCAGATCGCGGAACTCTATCGCCGCCGCTGGAGCATTGAAGGCATGTTCCAGCGACTGGAAACAATCCTGGAAAGTGAAATCGAAACCCTTGGTAGCCCAAAGGCTGCATTGCTCGGGTTCACTACTGCGGTGTTGGCCTACAACGTCCTGGCCGTACTCAAACGAAGCGTCGAGCAAGCTCATCAGGCTTCCCAGCCTGCCGGCTGGGAAGCCTCAACCTATCACTTGGCGGTTCAGGTCCGGAGTGGTTATGAAGGCCTGCAAATTGCGCTGCCCTCGGAATGTTTTCCCGTCATACCTCTGGAAAAACTGGCCCAGCGCTTGTTGGAACTGGCCAGAAACATCCAACCAAAACAAGTTGCGAAAAATCCCCGGGGCCCCAAGGTGCCTAAACCCAAAACATGGGTGCAAGGCACTGCGGTGCATGCACATGTTTCAACGGACCGGGTAATCAAGGCCGCCAAAACGAAAAGACCTTGAAAGGGATGGCCGTAAGGGCGGAACCATAAGCGGCCGTTACCGCAGAAATGGATATGTACTCAGTCAAGCCGCCATCGCGAGCAAGCTCGCTCCCACAGTTTGATCGCAATACAACCGGGAGAAGCAGGCCGGCTGTAAGGCCGCCTCGTCCTCAGTAACCGTTGGACTCATAGTCCGGGGTAAACGCAAACCCAACCACCCGCTCAACCCCCGTCTCCAACCGCCCATCCGGCCAAAGCCGCAACCACCGATACCCCGGCGCCTGCGAGCCCACCGCAAAATCCTCACTCCCAGGCTCAAACTGAATACAGGTCGAAGGCGAAGCCAACAAACGAACCCCCTCCCGCACCCGATCAACCTCCTGATGCACATGCCCCCACAGCACAGCACGCACCTGAGGAAACCGATCCAACACCGCAAACAGTGCCTCAGGATTACGCAACCCAATCGGCTCCATCCACGCACACCCAATCGAAACAGGATGATGATGCAGGCACACCAAATGATGCCGCTGCGGCGCCTCACTCAAGGCATTGGCCAACAGAATCAACTGCTCCTCGGCCAAAAAACCCGGCACCGATCCGGGCACGGCGGAGTCGAGCATCGTCACCCGCCAATTGCCAATGTCCACCACCGGATCGAGCAACGTACTCTTGACCGCAGCCTTGAGCATCACCTGCGGCTCGTCATGGTTACCCGGAATCCAGCGCGCCGGAGCATCGATTCGCCCACTCAACTGCCGAAACGCTTCATAGGATTCCAGCGTCCCGTCCTGGGACAAATCCCCAGTGGCAAGCATCAAGTCGATGTTGGGTTGCTGCTTGAGCACCAGGTCAATGACCGCCCCCAGGCTGTCACGGGTGTTCATACCCAACAACGAAGCGTCGGCCTCGGCGAACAGATGACTGTCGGACAGTTGGACCAGCAACGCCGCATCGGCGGTGGTCAAAGTGGATACGCTCGGCAAATCGCTCTCTCCCAGGCGCACTCGCGCCATTGGATGAAGCCGCAATTATGCTGGGGAAGATCGAAAGGGGAAACCCGCGAACCGGAACCGGTTCACAACCAGTGTCCAGTATTTGAAAGACAACTACCGAACGACTTCGAACTCGTGACCCAACGCCAGGCAATGACTCAGCCATTCACCCAAAAACAGATTCAACTGGGCCTTTTCGTCCGGCTGGTGCATTGACGCATTGGGATAAGGATAGATGCCGCGAAAGCGTCGTGCATGTTCGGCGCTCACGACTTCGGCCATGCGCGCATCGTGATAGACCTGGACCTCCAGTTGCGGCACCGGCAGCCAGGGCAGGCTGTGTTCCTGGCGCACTTGCAAGGTGGTGGTGTATGGGCAGGTTTGCAGCACCTCGAGGGCCAGCACGCCAAGCATCTGGTCACCGTGGGTCACCGCGATGCGCCGTGGCGCCGGATCGTTGCGCATGTCCGGCAACAAGCGCATCAGGCGGGCGTAGTTGGCCTCACAGGCCGCCTGCAACCCCACCAGATCGACGCGATAGCGATCGCGCAGCTTGTTCAGGACCATAGCCCCCTCACTTCCTCGCGGTTCAAGGCCAGCCATTGCAGGGCGATGATGCTCGGTGCATTGCAGATTTGTCCGTCGCGCACAGCTTGCAGGGCATCCTCGAAGGACCAGACCTTGACGCGGATATCCTCGGCTTCTTCCGCCAGGCCATGCAGCCCGCCCGCCCCCGTGCTGTCGCAACGCCCCAGGTACAAATGGACGAATTCATCACTGCCGCCCGGCGATGGAAAATACTTGGTCATCGGCCAGAGCGCGGCGAAGACAAGCCCAGCTTCCTCCTGCGCTTCGCGATGAGCAACTTCTTCCGGTTGCTCGTCCTTGTCGATCAGGCCGGCCACCAATTCCACCAGCCAAGGGTTGGTCGTCTTGCCTATGGCGCCCACGCGAAACTGCTCGATCAACACCACCTCATCACGCTGCGGGTCGTAGGGCAGCACGCACACCGCGTCATGACGTACGAACAGTTCACGACTGATCTCACGGCTCATGCCACCGGCAAATAATTCGTGGCGCAGGACGAGGCGGTCGAGTTTGTAGAACCCCTGGAAGCAGCTCTCGCGCTTGACGATGTCCACGGTGTTCGGCGTGGCGTTGGTGAAGTCGGTCATGACAATCCTCGTGTGCAGTAGATCAATACGAGGTTCCAACCTCGGCTTCGCGCCATCCTAACGCGCCCGTACCCTTTGATGCAGCCCCTTTCCACTCATCGGGATAGACGGCAGAAGGTGTAAAGAACTCTAATGAGCTTAGTGGCGAACTGATTGCCCTGCTGACAGTCGAAGCGGGTAACTTTTTGCCTTTCCCTGTTTCATGAAGGACGCCCATGTCGCTTTTCAAAACTGCCTCCGTGGCCGCCATTGCCCTGACCCTGGGCGCTTGCCAAAGCCTTTTCCAACCCAACTACCGCGCGCCGCTGGAAACCACCCGCGACGCCTCGGAGCAACTGCAGCCCGGCTGCGCCAGCGCCGACTGCCCATTGGTGAACATTGACACCCTGCGCTTCCCCGCCGAACCGAGCCTGGACGGCATTGTTGAAAAACGCCTGCTGGAGCTGACCCGCTCCACCCCGGGTGCCCCGGTGGCACCGACGCTGGCCGCCTACCGCGAGCAGTTTCTGCGCAGCGCCGCCCCGCGTAACAGCAGTTACTTGCAAGCCAAGGTACGTGAGCAGCATGACGGCTTGGTGATCATCGAATTGTCCAGCTACCTGGACACCGGCGGCGCCCACGGTACGCCGGGGCGCGGTTTCATCAACTATTCGCGCCCACAACACAAGGTGTTGAGCTTGTCGGACATGCTGCTGCCGGGCCAGGAAGAAGCGTTCTGGAAAGCCGCCCAGGTCGCCCACAACAGCTGGCTGATCAGCACCAAGCTGGATCAGGAACCTGACTTCATGAAGCAGTGGGCGTTCCAGAAAACCCCGAACGTGGCGCTGACCTACGGCGGGGTGATCCTCAAGTACGAAGTGAGCACCATCGCGCCGTACGCCCTGGGCCACATCGAACTGAAGATCGCTTACCCGCGCCTCAATGGCATTCTCAGGCCCGAGCTGTTTCCCGGCCGTAGCTGAAGGCCCGGCCCAGCAACAGTTGCAGCAACCCTGCCAGGATCAACGACGGCAGGGTTGCGCCGATGTCCGGGTAGAAATTGGCCAGCAGATGATAAGTGCTCACCCCACCCAGCCAGGCCAGCAGTGCCGGCCAGCGGAACGCGGCTGACAACACCTGGCGGCTGCGTTTGCGCAGGATGAAGTGGTCCACCAGCACCACGCCGAACAGCGGCGCGAACACCGAGCCGATCAGCAACAGGAAGTTCTGGTATTGCGCCAACGGCGCGAAGCAGGCGATCAACGTACAGATGACGCCAATTGCCAAGGCCAGGTGCTCGACTTTCAGCCCCGACAACAGGCCACTGGAGACCGCCGCAGAGTGAATGTCAGCGAAGGCGTTTTCCGACTCGTCCAGCAGAATCAGCAGCAGCGGAATTCCCAAGCCGGCGCCAGCCAGGGCCAGCAGCAGCGCGTTGACTTCACCGCTTGGCGCAAACGCCAGGGTGTAGGCAACGCCCAGGCTCATCAACCAGAAGTTACCGATAAAGAAGCCCAGCGCAGTACCGCCAAACACATTTTTGGCGCGCTTGCCGAAGCGTGAATAGTCGGCGATCAGCGGCAGCCAGGACAGCGGCATGGCAATGGCGATATCGAAACCCACTGCCAGCGGCATCGAGCCGTCCCCCGGCTGGTCCCACAGCGCGGCCAGGTCGGCCTTGGCGAACAGGTTCCAGGTCAGCCAGATGCACGCCGCCAGCAACAGCCAGATGCCCCACTTACGCAGGACCTTGCGCACGAACGTCAGCGGCCCGCTCACTGCGAGCAGGGTCGCCAAGGCGCCGAAGAACAGCGTCCACAGCAGCGGGTTGGAGCCCAGGCTGCCTTCACTGAAGGCTCGGGCGCCGAGCAGGCTGGCGGCATCACGCATGACGATGATTTCGAACGAGCCCCAACCGATCAGTTGCAGCAGGTTCAATACCGCCGGCACGCTCGCGCCCTTGCCGCCGAGGCTGAGCTTGAGGGCGGCCATGGCCGACAGGCCGGTGTCGCTGCCGATCACCCCGACGGCCGCCAACAGCAGGACGCCCACCAACGTGCCGAGGAAAATCGCCAGCAGCGAACCACTCAGGCCCAGGCCCGGCGCCAGCAAGGCGCCGACCTGCAAGACCATCAGGCCGATGCCGAGGGAGAACCACAGGGAAAACAGGTCGCGGGCGCCGAAGACGCGTTTGTCCAGGGGGACAGCGGTGTCGGGGGAATAGGTGCTGGGTTGGATGTTCAAGGGTTGTTATCTCAGAGGGATACTTGTTGTTCCGATGATCGCCTTCGCGAGCAAGCCCGCTCCCACAATGGACCTGCTGTGAACACAACAGCTGCGTACACCAACGATCTACTGTGGGAGCGGGCTTGCTCGCGATGGCGGCAGTGAGATCACCGCCGCCTTCGGCTCACATCACACTTTCTTGTAAAGCTGACTACCTTCCTTCTTGAACCGCTCAGCCTGTTCCGCCAAGCCCTGGGCGACATCGACATCCACCGCTTCAATGCGCTGGTTGGCCGCGTACTCGCGCACTTCCTGGGTGATTTTCATCGAGCAGAACTTCGGCCCGCACATCGAGCAGAAATGCGCGACCTTGGCCGAATCCTTCGGCAGGGTTTCGTCGTGGTACGAGCGGGCGGTGTCCGGATCCAGGCCGAGGTTGAACTGGTCTTCCCAGCGGAACTCGAAACGCGCCTTGCTCAAGGCGTTGTCGCGGATCTGCGCGCCCGGGTGGCCCTTGGCAAGGTCGGCAGCGTGAGCGGCGATCTTGTAGGTGATGATCCCGGTCTTCACGTCATCCTTGTTCGGCAGCCCCAAGTGTTCTTTCGGAGTCACGTAGCAGAGCATCGCGCAACCGAACCAGCCGATCATCGCCGCACCGATACCGGAGGTGATGTGGTCGTAGCCCGGGGCGATGTCGGTGGTCAGCGGGCCGAGGGTGTAGAACGGCGCCTCGTCGCAGCACTCGAGCTGCTTGTCCATGTTTTCCTTGATCAACTGCATCGGCACATGGCCCGGGCCTTCGATCATGCACTGCACATCATGCTTCCAGGCGATCTTGGTCAGCTCGCCCAAGGTTTCCAGCTCACCGAACTGCGCTTCGTCGTTGGCGTCGGCAATCGAGCCCGGACGCAGACCATCGCCCAGCGAGAAGCTGACGTCGTAGGCCTTCATGATTTCGCAGATGTCTTCGAAGTGGGTGTAGAGGAAGTTCTCTTTGTGGTGCGCCAGGCACCACTTGGCCATGATCGAACCGCCACGGCTGACGATGCCGGTGACGCGCTTGGCGGTCATCGGTACGTAGCGCAACAACACACCGGCGTGGATGGTGAAGTAGTCGACGCCCTGCTCGGCCTGTTCGATCAACGTGTCGCGGAACAGCTCCCAGGTCAGGTCTTCGGCCACGCCACCGACTTTTTCCAGGGCCTGGTAGATCGGCACGGTGCCGATCGGCACCGGCGAGTTGCGGATGATCCACTCGCGGGTTTCATGGATGTGCTTGCCGGTGGACAGATCCATGACCGTGTCCGAACCCCAGCGAATGCCCCAGGTCAGTTTCGCCACTTCTTCTTCGATGGACGAACCCAGCGCGCTGTTGCCGATGTTGCCGTTGATCTTCACCAGGAAGTTACGGCCGATGATCATCGGTTCCAGTTCGGTGTGGTTGATGTTGGCCGGGATGATCGCGCGACCACGGGCGATTTCGTCGCGTACGAATTCCGGGGTGATGACTTTCGGCACGCTGGCGCCGAAGCTGTGGCCGGCGTGTTGCTGCTCCAGCAGGCCGGCGGCGCGGGCCACTTCCAGCTTCATGTTTTCGCGGATGGCGACGTATTCCATCTCGGCGGTGATGATGCCTTTGCGCGCGTAGTGCATCTGGCTGACGTTGGCGCCCGACTTGGCGCGACGTGGGTTGTTCACGTGGGCGAAGCGCAGTTTGGTCAGCTCTGGGTCGGCCAGGCGTTCCTGACCGAAGTTGGAACTCAGGCCGGCCAGGCGCTCGGTGTCGCCACGGGCTTCGATCCACGAAGAGCGCACGTCGGCCAGGCCTTTGCGCACGTCGATGATCACGTTCGGGTCGGTGTAGGGGCCCGAAGTGTCATATACCACCACCGGCGCGTTGATTTCGCCGCCGAAGTCGGTGGGGGTCACGTCGAGGCTGACTTCGCGCATGGGCACGCGGATATCCGGGCGGCTGCCCTGGACATAGATTTTTTGCGAGCGGGTAAAGGGTTGAACCGATTGCTCATCGACCTGGGCCGAATCACTGAGGTTGATCGCGTTTTTTGATTTTGTCGTCATCACGGGCTCTCCAGACACACATCCAGGCAGTGGATTTTTGTCGGAGCGAACCTGTAACGAATGGACGCACCCCAGCACGACAGTGCGGATGCTGTGCTTGCTGCTCGAGCATGTTCGAAAATCGAAAGTCGATGGTCGAACAACATCCCGGACGAAGCACAAGAGGACTCGCCGGGTGACGAGAAATCTTGTTCCCTACGCAGGCGCTAACCTGATCAGGTTCAACGGGATCCGAAATTATTCGATCTCAGCCTCATAGCAAGGCACCCCGACAAGAACCCGGCCAGTCTAGACACAACTATCAGAGAACGCCATCGCCAGGGCAAAAGGCGTGATGAATGGCGCAAATACAGGATTGTTGCCGTGCGCCCGCGCAACTACACTCGCTACGCCGCGCCTCTTGTGCGCAATCATTTGAGAAGTAGGGAACGCCTCATGCTGCGCAAACTCTCACTGGCCCTTGCCGTGTCTTGTGCGTCCAATGGAATGGCCTGGGCTGCCGAAGCGCCCTTGACCACCAAAACCGATCTGGTGAGCGTGTATCAGGAAGCGGTGGACAACAACGCCGATCTGGCCGCGGCCCGTGCCCAGTACGGCGTCCAGAAGGAAGTGGTGCCCCAGGCGCGTGCCGGGTTGCTGCCGAACCTCTCGGCCGGTGCCGACCTGAACAACACCCGTACCGAGCTCGACCAGCCGGCGATGACCGCCACCCGCAGTTCCACGGTTTACCAGGCCACGCTGTCCCAGCCAATTTTCCGTGCCGATCGCTGGTTCCAGTTACAGGCTGCCAAGTCAGTCGACGAGCAAGCGTCGCTGCAACTGTCGGCCACTGAACAGAACATGATCCTGCAGAGCGCCGAGAGCTATTTCAACGTGCTGCGCAGCCAGGACAACCTGGCCTCGACCAAGGCCGAGGAAGCGGCGTTCAAGCGCCAACTCGACCAGTCCAACGAGCGCTTCGACGTGGGCCTGTCGGACAAGACCGACGTGCTGCAATCCCAGGCCAGCTACGACACCGCCCGGGCCAATCGAATCCTCGCCCAGCGCCAGGTCGACGACGCCTTTGAAGCCTTGATCACGTTGACCAACCGCCAGTACAACTCGCTCCAGGGTATCGTCCATACCTTGCCGATCCTGCCGCCGGCACCAAACGATGCCAAGGCCTGGGTGGATACGGCAGCCAAGCAGAACCTGAATTTACTGGCCAGCAACTACGCCGTGACCGCCGCCGAGGATACGCTGCGCCAGCGCAAGGCCGGCCATGCGCCGACCCTCGATGCAATCGCCCAATACAAAAAAGGTGATAACGATGGCCTCGGCTTCACCAACCCGAACCCTACCGGCCAACGCTACGGCGGTGATGCCGAGCAACGCACCATTGGCCTGCAACTGAGTATCCCGCTCTACAGCGGCGGGCTAACCAGTTCTCAGGTGCGCGAGTCCTACTCGCAGCTCACCCAGACCGAACAGCAACGCGAAGGCCTGCGTCGGCAGGTGGTGGAAAACACCCGCAACCTGCACCGCGCGGTGAACACCGACGTGGAACAGGTCCAGGCCCGGCGCCAGTCGATCATCTCCAACCAGAGCGCGGTGGAAGCCACGGAAATCGGCTATCAGGTCGGCACCCGCAATATCGTCGATGTGCTCGATGCCCAGCGTCAGCTGTACACCTCGGTGCGCAACTACAACAATGCCCGGTACGACTACATCCTCGACAACCTGCGTCTCAAGCAGGCCGCCGGCACCTTGAGCCCGGCGGACCTGCAGGATCTGTCACGCTATCTCAAGCCCGACTACAACCCGGACAGGGACTTCCTGCCGCCGGACTTGGCCCAGGCGGCAGCGGAGCAGTTGCGCTCGCGGCCGGCGCAGTAACCCCTCGGAGGGAAGCCCTGCCAGCAACATCCTGTGGGAGCAAGGCTTGCCCGCGATGAATACAACTCAGTCTCTCTGGAGCCGGGGCGTTTGCATCGCGAGCAAGCTTTGCTCCCACAGATATTCAGTCGCTCAATCAATCAACCGCCCCAACCCCTCCAGCAACCGCTGCAACGCGCCCTGATTGGTGCGCATCACCTTCAAACCGGCCTCGGCCATGCGCTGGGCATCGCGGGGCAGTTCGAACAGGCGCTGTACCGCCAGGGCCAGACTCTGGGCATCGTCCACTTCCACCAACGCCCCGGCGGCACGCAGTTGCGTGGCGATTTCGAGGAAGTTGAACAGGTGCGGCCCGCTGAGCACCGGTTTCGCCAGCGCCGCCGGCTCCAGCAGGTTGTGCCCGCCATTGGGCACCAGGCTGCCACCGACAAAAGCACTGTCGGCCAAGGCGTAGAGAAACAGCAGTTCGCCCATGGTGTCACCCAGCAACACCGACGCCTGGGCGGTGACGGGTTGTGCGCTGGAGCGCCGGACCGTGGCGAAACCCTCGCTTTGGCACAACTGGTACACCGAGTCGAAACGCTCGGGATGACGCGGGACCAGGATCAGCAACGCATCGGGATAACTGTCGAGCAGCCGACGGTGAGCGGCCAGCACCACTTCGTCTTCACCTTCATGGGTGCTGGCGGCGATCCACACCGGACGCTCCGTCGCCTGCCACTGGCGGCGCAAGGCGCTGGCATTCTCGAGCAGTTGCGGGTCAATGGTCAGGTCGTACTTGATTGAGCCGGTGACCTCGACGGTTTCAGCCCGGGCACCTAGCTGGCGAAAACGCTCGGCCTCAGCTTCGGTCTGGACAGCGAACAGACTCATCTGGGCAAGCATAGGCCGGGTGAGTTTTGGGAAGCGCGCGTAGCCGCGTGCCGAGCGTTCCGATAACCGAGCATTGGCCAGGGCGACAGGAATGCCGCGCTTGGCGCATTGGTGAATATGGTTGGGCCACAGCTCGGTCTCCATGATCACCGCCAGAGAGGGCCGAACCTGATCAAGGAAGCGTTTCGCGGCGCAGGGTAAGTCGTAAGGCAAATAGCAATGCTGGATCCGCGGTTCGTTGGCGAACAAGGCCTGGATCCGCTCCGAACCGGTGGGCGTCATGCAGGTGACGGTGATCGGCAGCTGTGGATAACGTTGCAGCAAGGCGCGGATCATCGGCGCGGCGGCAATGCTCTCGCCCACCGACACCGCATGGACCCAGATGCCTCCCGGCACCATCACCGGCAGGCTCCGGGAAAACCGCTCACCGATGCGCCGGGCATACGCCGGCGCCTTGCGCGCCCGCAGCCACAGCCGAATCGCTACCAGTGGCAGCCCCAGATAAAACAACGCGCTATAGAGAGTTCTGTTCATGGCGGCGGAGTTTATCGGTTTTTCAGCCAATCGCCTGCAACTGCACGGCAAAACGTTCCGCCAGCCAACGCGCGGCCGGGCCCAGGGGTTCGTCGCGACGCCAGACCAGTTCCACCACCAGGGCCGGCGGGGTCCATTCGCTGTTGAGTTCGACCATGTCCCCCAGGTACGCCGGGTATTGCACCACATGCCGTGGCAACCAGGCCCAGCCCAGGCCGCTCCTGAGCCATTCAGCCAAAACGTAGAAGCTGTCGGCGCGCCAGACTTGCGGGCTGGCCTGCTCACTGCCGGGGTAGACGCTGGACTGGGTCGCCATCAACAACTGCCGGTGTCGGGCCATCTCCAGGCAGGTCACATATTCATGGCTCGCCATTGGATGCCCCTTGCCGCAGACCGTGACCATCTCGACACTGCCCAAGACCCGGCGCTCCAACGCCTCGGGGATCTGGTCGTGATAGAACAACAGCCCCAGGTCGGCGCGGCGCTCCACCAGTTTGCGCGCCACATCACCCTGGGCGGCACAGGCCAGTTGCACTTCGAGGGTCGGGAATTGCTCGGCCAGGGCCACCAGGCTGTCGATGACCGGCTGATACGGCATCGCCTCATCCTGGGCCAGGCGCAACAGTGCTTCCTGCCCTCGCATCAAGGCCAGGGCCCGACCATTGAGGCGCTCACACTGGCGCAGCACTTCCCGCGCTTCTTCCAGCAGCGCCTTGCCGGCTTCGGTGAGCTTGGGCTGACGGCCACTGCTGCGTTCAAACAGGTTCACCCCCAGGTCAGCCTCCAGCAACGCTATCGCACTGCTAATAGCCGATTGGGCCTTGCGCTGGTCCCGGGCCACGGCGGAAAACGAACGCTTCTCGGCGACGCCCACAAACAGCCGCAACTGTTCCAGATTCCACTGCACGTTCATGGTTCAACCTATCTCATATACAGATAGGTAATGACTTTACCGCATCTGAGCCATCTCTAAAATGGCGCCATCGAAAGACGCGACATTCAAAGAGGAATCACCCATGAACGCTTACTACTACCTGGCTATCGCCATCTGCGCCGAAGTGATCGCCACCGTTTCGATGAAAGCGATCAAAGGCTTGAGCACACCTTTGCCCCTGTTGCTGGTCATCGTCGGTTACGCCACTGCGTTCTGGATGCTCACCCTGGTGGTGCGCACTGTCCCGGTGGGCGTGGCGTATGCAGTCTGGGCCGGGTTGGGGATCGTCATGGTCAGCGTGGCGGCCCTGTTCATCTACGGGCAGAAGCTGGACGTGCCGGCGATGCTGGGGATGGCGTTGATTGTGTTGGGGGTGGTGGTGATCCAGCTGTTTTCCAAGACTGCCGGGCACTGAAAACACACTGATCATTTGAGCTGGAACACCTCTGTGGCGAGGGAGCTTGCTCCCGCTTGGGTGCGAAGCGCCCTCGCCACAAAAGCTTTCCTTGCAAGTTGCCGATGTTGATCGTCAACAAATTCCCTCTGCACCGAGTCTGTATACTGCGCCCTCGTCTTGAACACTGAGGTCGCTGCATGCCATCCGTTATTTCCACCGACGTTCTGATTGTCGGCGCCGGAGTCGCCGGCCTCTGGCTGAATGCGCGCCTGCGCCGCCAGGGCTTTTCGACCGTGCTGGTGGAAAGCGCCAGCCTCGGCGGCGGGCAGAGCGTCAAATCCCAGGGCATTATTCATGGTGGCGCCAAGTACGCCTTGCACGGCGCCTTGACCGGCGCCTCGGAAGCCATCGCCGACATGCCGCGGCGCTGGCGTGAAGCCTTGAAGGGTGAGGGCGAGTTGGACCTGTCCGGCGTGCGCCTGCTGTCCGACGCCCATTACCTCTGGTCACCCGGCACCCTGGCCGGCAACCTCACCAGTTTCTTCGCCAGCAAGGCCGTGCGCGGGCGGGTCGATCAGGTCAAGGGCGAGCAACTGCCGCCAGCCCTGCAAGACAAGCGCTTCAAGGGCAAGGTCTATCGCCTGGCCGAGCTGGTGGTGGATGTGCCCAGCCTGATCGCTCGCCTGGCGGAACTGGCCGGCGACGGCTTGCTGGCCGGGCAACACATCGAACCGCTGCGCGAAGGTGACGCACTGGTGGGACTGAAGGTGGATGGCCGCGAGATCCGCGCCCAGCGCATTGTCCTCAGCGCCGGGGCCGGCACCGCCGACCTGCTCAGTGCCCTGGGTCTGGACCAACCGGCCATGCAACGCCGGCCGCTGCACATGGTCCTGGTCAAGGGCCCGAGCCTCAAGCCGCTCTACGCCCATTGCCTGGGCGGCGGACCAAAGCCACGCGTCACCGTGACCACCCATCCGGCCGCCGACGGCCAATGGGTCTGGTACCTGGGCGGCGACCTCGCCGAAGGCGAGGGCGTGGCCCGCGAGCCCGCCGCGCAGATTACAGCCGCCCAGAAAGAGCTCGGTCAGTTGCTGCCCTGGGTCGATCTCAGCAACGCGCAATGGGCCACGCTGCGAGTGGACCGCGCCGAACCTCTGCAATCGGGCCTGACCCGCCCGGACAACGCCTTCCTCGCCGAGCAGAATCGTTTGCTGGTGGGCTGGCCGACCAAACTGGCCCTGGCGCCGGATTTCGCTGATCGGGTGATCAGTGCCCTGCAACGTGACGGCATTCAACCCAGTCACCCGGCGCCACTGCCGGACCTGCCGAAACCGCCCATGGGCGTACCAGCCTGGGAGCAACTGCTGCCATGAGCCAACCGACCCTGCACGACTTCTATCGTCCGCTGGGCCATAACGGCCCCAGGGTCTCCCCCCTGGGTCTGGGCACCGTCAAGCTCGGCCGCGACCAGGGCGTCAAGTACCCCAACGGCTTTCGCATCCCCGATGATGACGAAGCACGCATGCTGCTCAAACTGGCCCGCGAACTGGGCATCAACCTGATCGACACCGCGCCGGCCTATGGCCGCAGCGAAGAGCGCCTCGGCCCGCTGTTGCGCGGCCAGCGCCACGACTGGGTGATTGTCAGCAAGGTCGGTGAAGAGTTTAGCGACGGCCAGTCGCGCCACGACTTCAGTGCCGCCCATACCCGCTTCTCGGTGGAGCGCAGCCTCCAGCGCCTGGAAACGGACTATATCGACCTGGTGCTGGTGCACTCCGACGGCAATGACCTGGCGATCCTCAACGACAGCGAGGTCTACCCGACCCTGGCGGCGCTCAAGCGCGAGGGCAAGATCGGTGGCTTCGGTTTTTCCGGCAAAACCGTCGACGGCGGTTTGAAAGCTCTGGAGCAAGGCGATTGCGCAATGGTCACCTACAATTTGAACGAACGAAACGAGAAGGCTGTCATTGACTACGCGGCCGAGCACGGCAAAGCGATCCTGGTGAAGAAAGCCCTGGCCAGCGGTCACGTCTGCCTGAGCCCCGGAACAGACCCTGTCCGTGCCAGCTTCGAACTGTTGTTTGAGCATCCCGGAGTCGCCAGTGCTATTGTCGGCACCATCAATCCGCTGCACCTCGCCCATAACGTCGCGACCGTAGCCAAGGTCCTACGTAAAAATTGACGCCGCCCTGCGCGGCATTAAGCAGGAGCCGACATGCCGCGTACGCTTATCAGAAAGAACCCAAGCAACTTCAAGACCCTGCCCCTGTTCGTCGAAGCGACACCCGAAGGCCTGACTTACCAGAGTGTCGGGATGCCGTTGAACTTCTCCCAGACCCTGCAGCGCCGCCGTCCCGTCACCGTGGCCGACGCCGAACGCTTTTCCCTGGAGCTGGCAAACCTCGGCGTCTCGGTACGCCTGACCCTGCATTGGCAGAACCGCGACTACTGGGTGCTGGTACGCCAGCGGCGGCAGGATCGTGGCGATGTGGTGCTCAAGCTGATTTCCGGCTACGTCCCGGCCCATGAGCTGAATCTGCCACTGCTCACCGCCATCAGTGAAATTGCCGAAGAGTGCCTGCTGGAAACCCCTGAGGGCTGGCTCGGCGGACGGTTCAACGACACCTGGCTACCCGCCCCCTATGCCACCGCCCTGCACTACCGCGAAGCCCTGCCGTTTCGCCTGACCCCGCTGTCGGGCTCGGCCCGCCCGGTGCGCAGCGCCAACCTGCAGTTGATCGAGCGGCCGCGGGCTTACGTGCATCTGCCGACGGCGTCTTTGCAACTGATTTACGATTTGCGCCTGGATGTGCCCAAGGAAGCCAAGTCCCTGAGCCTGTTTCACGTCGATGAGCGACTTGAGGGCGATCAACTGGTGGCGCGCCTGGATCGCAAACGACCGGATTTGTACCTGATGCCGCTGCAGGACGGCCAACCCATGCCCGAGCTGTATACCTTGAAAAAGGATCAGCTGTACCCGGCCAGCACCCGCGGGCTGTACCTGGCGGAGAGCTTCGCCCGGCAGGACGGTTGGCTGGTGCGAGACGAGCGGATTCGCTGGAAGGACTGGCTGCGCCAGCAGGGGCTGACGCCACCGGGCAAGGAGTCGGGCCTGGCCCGACTGAAGGGCAAGGCCCGGCAATTGCTCAAGAAGATCGTGCCGCGCAAGGCGGCTCGTTGAGCCTGATGCTCATCATCTAGCTGGACGATGAGCCCTTGTGGGAGCGAGCTTGCTCGCTCCCACAAGTTCTGCGCTTTGCCTGACACGTCAGTTATTGCGGATCTTTTCCACAATAGCCGTCGTCGAGCTATTTTCCACCAGTCCCAACACCTTCACGGTGCCGCCGTAGGCCGCGACGATGTCTGCCCCCACGACCTGATCGATCCCATAGTCGCCGCCCTTGACCAGCACATCCGGCTTGACCTGGCGCAGCAGGTTTTCCGGCGTGCCTTCGCTGAAACTGATCACCCAGTCCACCGCGCCAAGACCGGCGAGGACCGCCATGCGCCGGTCGACACTGTTGATCGGGCGCCCAGGCCCTTTAAGACGGCTCACGGACGCATCGTCATTGACCGCAACGATCAGACGATCGCCCTGGGCCCTGGCCTGCTCGAGGTACGTCACATGACCGGCATGCAGAATGTCGAAGCAACCGTTGGTAAAGACGATTCTCTCGTTGTGCGCACGGGCATCGTCAACAGCCAGCAGCAATTGCTCCAGGCCCAGGACACCGCGCTCGGAACCCTCTTCACGCTGGATGGCGCGCCGCAGTTCCGGGGCGCTGATAGCGGCCGTACCGAGCTTGCCGACGACGATGCCTGCCGCCAGGTTCGCCAGGGCCACCGCATGGGGCAATTCCTCGCCAGCGGCGAGCGCGGCGGCCAGGGTGGAAATCACGGTGTCGCCAGCCCCCGTCACGTCGAACACTTCACGGGCACGAGCCGGCAAGTGCAACGCGGGGTGATCGGGACGCAGCAGGGTCATGCCATGCTCGCCACGGGTCACCAGCAAGGCGCCGAGGTCGAGGTCCTGCATCAACTGCGCGCCTTTGCTCACCAAGTCGTGCTCATCGACACAACCACCGACGATGGTTTCGAACTCGCTGAGGTTCGGCGTGATCAGGCTCGCGCCACGGTAGATGGAAAAATCCTTGCCCTTGGGGTCGGCCACTACCGGGATACCCCGGGCACGAGCGGCCTGGATCAGCACCTGATGGTTTTTCAACGCACCTTTGCCATAGTCCGACAATACCAGCACCTTGATGCCTTCGAGCAGGCGATCGACTTCGGCACCGAGGGCCAGGGGGTCGGTGGCGAACGGTTCTTCGAAATCGATCCGCAGCAGTTGCTGGTGACGGCTCATGACCCGTAGCTTGACGATGGTCGGCTGGTGCGCGATGCGCTGGAATATTGCCCGAACCCCGGCGCCCTTGAGGCTGTTGGTCAGGCTGTCGGCGGCTTCGTCGTCACCGGTCACACCCACCAGGGAGGCCGGCGCGCCGAGAGCAGCGATGTTCAGGGCAACGTTGGCGGCACCACCGGGGCGATCCTCGATGTGCTCGACCTTGACCACCGGTACCGGCGCCTCAGGGGAAATCCGTGAGGTTCCGCCATGCCAATAGCGGTCGAGCATGACATCGCCGACCACCAATACAGGGGCTTGATCGAATCGCGGCATGGACAACTTCATGGAGCATCCCACATACAAAATGAACAAGGGCGGGATATTAGCACAGGGTTGGCGCAAGGCTTGTTCATGGCTTTGACCGGATGCGCTCACGTCTTTTGCTCAGCGGTGCAACAGCGCCCACAGCCGGTCGCAGGCCTGGCTCAACTCCAGTTCACCCGTGTCGATCTCGCAATCGGCTGCCAGCGGCGCCTCGTACGGGCTGTCGAGCCCGGTGAAGTTCTTGATCCTTCCAGCGAGCGCTTCCCGATAAAGCCCCTTGGGGTCCCGCTGGACGCAAACGTCGAAAGGCGTGCTCATATAGACTTCGAGAAAAGTATTCTGGGGAAACAATTGCCGTGCGGCCTCACGGTCAGCTCGAAACGGGGAAATAGCCGCGACAATGACAATCAGCCCAGCATCGACCATCAACCGCGCCACCTCGCCGATTCGTCGGATATTCTCCTTGCGCGCCTCCGGACTCATGCCCAGATCACCGCATAGCCCCTGACGCAGGTTGTCCCCGTCAAGCAGACAGGTGTGGAAACCTTGTTCGTGCAGGCGAACTTCCAACGCATTGGCCAAGGTTGATTTTCCCGCCCCGGACAGCCCGGTCAGCCAGATACATCGCGGGCGCTGGGATTTGATCGCCGCCCGCGCCTGCGGGGATACCGTCAGCGCCTGGGGCCGAATCGCCGGCCGTTGTGTCGATACCTTTGTCGTCCTGTCCATAACCGAGCCTCTCCCGGATATCGAATTGCATTAGGGTTTACCGGCCTGTGCGCGGCATGGGCGCGTATTCCCGACTTATTGCCCAAAGCAAAGCATAGGCCGAACACCACATTGTGCCGGCTCGCCAACAAATACTTCAGTGATCATCCTGCTGCGGGGCAGCCAGCGGACGCACCCAGAAAAGCTCATGTCGACGCACCGCCTTGCGGAAAAACTCATCCTCCCCGGTGCGAGGCCAGCGACGTCCGGCCAACAACCGTTGAATCATTCGGCGCAATTGCCTTTTGAAGGGGGGGCGGCCTTGTAAGTCGTGCTGCATGCCCAACGCCATGGCCTTGTCCATGCGGGTCGGCGCATCCAGCAGCGGACTCCATAGGCCATCGACCGGCAACGGCTCGATGGCTGGAGGCAAGGCGATACCATAGCCTGCCGGGCCCATTGGCCAACGGTCGTTGTCGTGCAGGTGGTTGGCATACAGCAGCAGGGTACGCGGGCGCCAGGTACTGAGTTCAATGGCCTCCATCAAGGCGCGAGTACTGGCAACATGGTCGCTGTGAGGATCCAGTTCGGGATGAGGTGTCACTACCGCGTCGGGCCGGTGATGCTCAAGCATCCGTACCAGATCAGCCACCAGGTTGCGCCAATTCGGCTGGCCGTCGACGTCACCCGGCAGACTCAGGGCGTTGAACCGGCGCACGTCCCGAATATCACTATCGCCCGATTCCAGAGAGCCAAAGCTTCGCTCCGGTTGTTGCGCCATAGCCCCCAACTGCAGGCAGTAGTAGCCCAATTGCACACATTGCTGCTGCGCCACCCCACCCCACAACGGCACCGCCAGACTGTCCCAGCTACGCAGGCGACCCTTGAGGCGAGCAGCCTGAGCGGCGTCCAGGCCCATATCGCGATAGTGCTCGGCTTCGATTTCCCCTTGGGTCAGCGTGACGATAGCCACATCGCTGGCCCGGCTATAGAGACCAAAAGCCGCAAGCTCGGCATCGTCGGCATGAGGAGCGATGACGAGCAAACGTTGCTGGCCAAAATCCGGAGTGCTCAGCACATGAAGAGTCGCCTGTGACGCCAGGCTGCAAAAACGGCCGTGCACTCTCAGGAGCCCGCTCGTCAGCGCCGAATCCTGCCCGGACAGATTGAGGAAACGCTCACCCGCGACACCGCGCTCCAGATCCTGGCGGTCGTCACCGATCCATACCTGAGGATCGAAAAAACGTCCCAACCAGTGGCTTTTGACCCGCACCTGCAGAATCAGCGTCTGCCCCGCACTGAACGCGCCCGCCACCTGCAACAGGCCATCGTTCAAAATGGCGGGAAACTGCGGCGTGCCTGGCGGGAAGTCATAACGATAATCGTCGTTCGGAGCATAGAACAGATGATCGCAAAACCAGGCCTCGTGGGCGATCCAGCCCAGCAACAGGAAAAGCGGCAACGACCACCACGACACAAAAAAGCCCAGTGCGGACGCCACCAGCAACATGCCAATCAGGATCAGACGTTTGCGTTGACGATGGCGTTTAAGCAATTGCTGCTTGCGTCCGCTCATGGCTGTTTACCCTCGCTCAAACCTGATAGACCGGAACCCGGTGACACCAGCGATCCTTGTATTCGCGGTCGGCACGGCCGAACGAATAACGCAGCGGCTTGCCCAGGGCGCGAGCCTGCTCCCAAGCGGTTTGGGTATTGACGAAACTGAGCACGCTGCCAGGACTGAACTCGCGACTCTGCGGGTCGACGCCGCCGTTGATGTATTCAAGGCTGGTCCACTTGGGGGCCTCGACCCGGTACAGGATCTGAATCGCCACCGGCTCATCGTTCAAGTAGATCAAGGACCCGGTCATGAACTCACGCATCAGGCCGAACACCTCAGCCAGATGCTTTTTGCCTGGAGCTTCGAAGTTCCAGCGGCGTTGGAACAGGTCGGCATAGATGACCGCCTGCTCGCCGGCGCTGAGCTCCAGCATAGGCCGGATGCTGCCGCCCGCATCCTCCAGCAAACGCTGCTCGCGACGCTGGTTGTACCGAAATTTCTTACTGTAATCCTCGGGCTCACGGGCCAGCGCCAAGCCTTCAGGCTGCTCAGCAAGGCCCGTTATGCTTTGGGCATTGAGTGCAGACACATAGCGCATGCGATGCCGTACGCGAATCCGAGTGTCTTCGGCAACCGGCAGGATGACCTCGGCATTGCCGAGATCGAGCATGCCGCGCTTGCCTTCACGCTTGAGCACATCCTTGGATAAGGCCACATGACGGCCCCAGGTCGGGATCGCAGCACACAATTGACCGTCGACGAACCAGCCCAGATAACGTACAGGAATGCCTACAAATCCGGCCAGCCGCTCGACCACATCAGGGTGAGTCGCCACACTGCCGCCAAACTGTTGCCAGGCAAGAGCGTAAGCCGCAGCATCAATAGGGGTCCAACCGCTTTCTCGCCAGGCCCGCCAGTAACTCAAAATCAAACGAAGGACTCCTTCGCTGCCTCTTCGGCACCTTCGACGAAGTCTTTCTCGTGCAACCGAGCGTAGAAACCATTGAGTGCCAGCAACTCGGCATGAGTGCCGCGCTCGACAATACGCCCTTTGTCCATCAACAAGATCAGGTCAGCCTTCTCGATGGTCGACAGTCGATGAGCAATCACCAGCGTGGTGCGGCCTTTCATCACTTGGTCCAGGGCCGCCTGGATGTGACGCTCGGACTCAGTGTCGAGAGCCGAGGTCGCCTCATCCAGAATCAACAGTGGTGCATTCTTGAGCAGGGCTCGGGCGATCGCCAGGCGCTGGCGCTGACCGCCGGAAAGCAGGACACCGTTTTCGCCCACCAGGGTGTCGTACCCCTGAGGCATCTGCTCAATGAACTCGGCGGCGTACGCATCTTCGGCAGCCCTGCGCACGTCCTCGAAGGGCGCGTCAGCGAGGTCGCCGTAGGCGATGTTGTTGGTAACGCTGTCGTTGAACAACGTGACCTGCTGGGTCACCAAGGCAATGTGGCGCCGCAGGTTGGTGAGCTTGTATTCCTCGACGTCCACGCCGTCGAGCAGAATCTGTCCCTTGTCATGATGATAGAAACGCGGAATCAGGTTGGCCAAGGTCGACTTGCCGCTGCCCGAGCGTCCTACCAGGGCGATCATCTGCCCCTCTTCGGCGGTAAAGGAAATATCGTCGAGCACGACTTTCTCGGTATCTGGATACTGGAAACTCAGGTTGCGCACTTCCAGGCGACCACCGACACGCGCCATCTCCTTGGTTCCCTTGTCCACTTCCGGTTCTTCGTCCAGTTGCTCGAAGATGCTGTCCGCAGCGGCCAGACCCTTCTGGATCGTGGCGCTGACCTCCGACAATTGACGGATGGGCTTGGGCAACAAACCGGCGGCAGTGATATAGGCAACCAGCTCGCCGGCGGAAGCATCACCGCGAAGGTAAAGCACCAGGTACATCAACACGGCCATGCCGATGTAGATCACCAACTGCAGCATAGGCGTATAGATCGACTGGGTCCGGGTCATGCCCAGGCTGCGGTTCATGTTGTCGGCACTGGCCTTGTGAAACCGTTCGATTTCGTAGTTTTCACCGCCAAAACTGCGAACCACACGGTAGCCCTGGATCGTCTCCGAAGCCACATGGGTCACATCCCCCATCGCCACCTGGATTTTCTTGCTCTGCTTGCGAAATTTCTTGCTGGCGCTACTCACCAGAACGGCAATAACCGGCAGGATCGCCAGCAATACCAGCGTCATTTTCCAGTTGCTGTACAGCAAATATCCGAACAGGAACACCACCGTCAGCCCTTCACGAATGACCACTTTGATCGCATCAGTGGCGGCACCGGTGACCATGGTCACGTTATAGGTAATACGGGAAATCAGGTGGCCGGAGTTATGGTTGTCAAAGTAGCGGTTAGGCAGGGTCAGCAGGTTATCGAACAGGGCGCAGCGCAGGTCGTGGACAACACCACGAGCAACTTTGGCGAGGTAGTAGTTACCCAGGAATGAGCCTATACCTTGGTAGACCGCAATGAGCACGATCAGCAACGGCACGCCGAGCACCAGCGAAACGCCCATGAACTGAGTGTCATTGGGCTTCTGCAAAGCGTCGAGAAAATGCTTGAGCATGTCTGCCAGCATCGGCTGGCTGGATGCGAACAGTACGAAACCGATAATACTGATGGCGAAGGCGCCCCAGTACGGGAGCACGTATTTCAGCAACCGCAGGTAAATCGTCATGCTCGATTGCTGGTCGGAATTGGCCATTCGGTGCGCCTCGGACGTTTGAAAAAAGAGACAAGATGTAGATTGTAACAGCGAACGAATTACAGCACCGGCTCAGCCAGGACTGAACGACCGGACAGCGCAGAGGCAGCCATTCGCCTTCGCGTCACCGACATCAAGCAGCAGAAACGCTCTGGGTGGAGTTTCTGGTTTCAGCGTCCCCCCGAGCGGCCAACACAATACTCAAAGCAATCGGCAGCCAGGTGATCAACCAGTCGGCGTTCGGTTTGAGCCAGAGACCGATGCCATCGGTGAGCAACGACGTCCCGGAAAAAACCCAGAGTGCCAGCAACACTTGACCCAGCGGCTGAGCTCGCGAAATCCAGCCGCGCCAGCCAGCCGCCAGCCACAGCCAGCCGAACAACAGCAGGCCGGGCACCCCGAGACGCACACCGGTATCCAGAAAGAGGTTATGGGGATGTTTGAATGACTGTCCTAGCTCAGGGACCGGAATCAGGTACTCTTTGAATCCCAACCCCGTCGCCCAGTGGTCCAGAATCAACTGAACACCACCTCGCCATAGCTCGGGCCGGAAAGAAACGCCACGCTGCAATAAAACTTCCGATTTGAACACAGCAATGGACGCCACTCCCAGAACCCCCAGAAGAATCAGTCCACTTCCCAGGCGTGACGGTCGCGCTATCCCCATTACGAATAGACAGACTACCAAGCCGATCCAAACACCGCGCGTTTGGCTGAAGCCCAGAAACAGCGCGTATCCGATCGCAGGGATCAGCAGCAACGCCATCACAGCAGGAGTGAAGCGCCTGGTTCGCAGCGTGAACACGCCAATAACCGCCAAGGCGCCCACCGCGTGCGCGGCCATGATCGGGGTGTCCCACAAGCCGATGGCAATCAACCGACTTTGCAAAGGCCGAGCGGACAGACCATAAAAATATGCCCAGGAAGCGGCCGCAAAAACACCGCCAATAATCGATGCGTACAACAACATGGACTCTACCCGCCACTGGCGGTTCTGTGCCGCCAGCAACACGCCTGCCAAGGTCAGGGCTACATAGAATGTCACCTTGACCTTGCCGAAGACGTTATCCCCCCCCTCAACCGCCAATACCAGAAACGTCCAGGCCACGAACAAGACGAGAAGAATGCACTCAGGCTGCTTGAGTAACAGGCGAAAATCCCGATGAAACAGTGCCAGCAAGGCGGGGAGCCATAGCAGGAAAATCAACATCTGGTGATACAGTTTGTTGTTCGGTAGTACCCACGCCCCACACAATAAAACGAGGAAACCGATGGATGCCCACACCGCCAGGACATCCTTGTTGATCATTTTTTTCATTTCTGTCAGCACTCAACTTTCCCCAGCATTCGATCAGCAACTCGTTGTAACTGAGCTTTATCGGCCGTCTTCCAGCTACCCTTAATGCAGTAGTGCTCGCAAAGGTAGTGCAGGAAGTTACGCCTTAATTGCTCGTTGAGCGGCCATCGCGGGAATGCACGCGCCAATTCCACCACCTGCCCAGCAGTGTCGGCATGCATCACCAACCCCTCGATGTTGAAGAAGGCCTGGCCCAAGGTGAGCACGGGCTTGCCCAGGAGCAGGCTTTCCAGGCCAACCGTCGAATTGATCGTGACCACAAACAGACTGGACTCGATCAATTGCTGGGTAGAATTACCGTTGGCGAACAGCACGCGCTCATGAGTACGTTCATGCAGCTCCGGGTACGTCTCGCGACTGGACGGGTGCTCCTTGAACACCACAGTCAGCCCCGTTTCTTTAGCCAGGCGTTCGCCTAAGGCAAACATCTCGCGCATGTTGCTGATCCAGGGAGAAAACAGCCGAACCTGGCTATCTCGGTCATCCTGAAACGGAACGAAGACAAACTGCTGCGGCAGCGTAATGGGTGCCGGGCCCGTGGTACGAGGCGGACGGGGGATCAGCACTGGCGCCGCCTGGTTTTCAGGCACGAAGTAAGGATAGTTGAGGTAAAAATCGGCCTCACGCGGAACCGCATTCAGGTAGTTCACGCCCTTGGGGTCCACAGTCGTAGTATCGGGCAACAGGCCATTCTCGAAAAAGAACGTCTTGCAACTCGACGGGGCCAGCGCCGTCAGCAATCGGCAATAGCGATGGGAACCATTCCAGAATACCAATGCATCAGGACGCTCACGGTTAAGCAAAGCCTGGGCCCGCAGTGCCATCCCAAAGAGTTCAAGACGCAACAACAGGCGGTACAGCCAGCCATTGTTCTTGTTCTTGACGCGACGTTCCTCGCATTTCTCTTCGATCAGGCTTGACCAGTCGACGCGAGAAAGAATTCTGGATATCTGCAGTGACCCAAGCCAAGGCATCTGTGAAGGGGTAACGACCTTGCCTTGCAGTTCCGTCTCGTTGAGCAACCGATTGAAGTAAAGGCCCTGATGAGCGGCCAAAGAAATGAACAGCATTGTCGTCATGGAGTGTCCAAAAGATAAGCGGCATCTACACGCCAGCCGACGCATGGCGAATAGCAACATAGATCAGAAACAACACTCTGTGACAGAGTCCAGGCGACCCCATGGACAGGGCCGGGGTCCCTTGAAAATTGGCGCGACTATATCACAGCTGTTTTTTGCAGCATGCACACTGCGGTAACATAGCCGGCGGCCCATCCATCGGGCCAAATCCTGGAGCACAGATGCAAACGCTCGACCATGCTTTTTATCTCAGCCTGCGCGAAGGTGCCGACGTTCTCGAAGCCGATGGTAAAGGGGATAAAGTCCTGCTCCTGACTGATGGCTCGATACTCAAGCTGTTTCGTCGTAAACGCCTGCTGACCTCCGCACTCTGGGCACCTTACGCAAAGCGCTTCGCCGACAACTGCCGAATGCTCTGTGAACGTGGCATCGAGTGCCCGCAAATTCGTCAGATTTATCGCATCCCCAGCATTGAACGCGATGCCGTCCATTACGACCCACTCCCCGGCCAAACCCTGCGTCAACTGCTGAACGTGGACGGCAATGGAGAGCTTCGGGCACGTTTGGGTGAGTTCATTGCGCAACTGCATCAGAAGGGTATCTACTTTCGCTCTGCGCACCTGGGCAACGTCGTACTGACGCCTGAAAACAAGCTGGGACTGATCGATATCGCCGATCTGCGCACCTATCGCAAGCCGCTGCGCAAGAGCCTGCGCCTGCGCAACTTCAAACATATCCTGCGTTATCGACAGGATCGCCAGTGGCTGCTTGAGGACAATCAGTTTCTTGAGTATTACCTCAACCAGCAAAGCGTGTGCAACGAACGTGAACTGAGCCAGGCCCTAGGCGCCTGAGCCTCCTTCAACCGACGGCAGGCAACCTGATGGTCTCGAAGTCGCGCCTTGGGTCCTCACCGCGAAGCAGGTTTTCGACCAGTTGAGTGGTCTTCGCCAACCCCTGGGAACCGTGCACCAGGTGATAGTCAGCAAACCGTCGGGCCTGAGCCACCTGCCCTTGATAATCTTGCTCAAGCATTTGCAGCTGACGGGAAAGCGCCTGCTCATTGCGAACTTGAGGCCCGAAAAACAACGAATGAGAGAAAACATCCACGTCGCTGCCCGCGTTCACATGAATCACCGGCCGCCCCGCCAGCCCCGCCTCGATACCGGCATTGGACATGATGTTGACGACAACACTGGACTGCGCGAGCGCCTGAGCCAATGAGCACTTGATGTCCAGCAACTCAATGTTGGTGAACTGAAGGGCCGCATCGCTCCAGAACTGCGCCTTGCTGCGCGGATGACGCTTAAACAGAACGCGATAGTGCGGATGTTGCCCGGCCCAGTTGCACAGCAACTGATAAGTGCGCTGGTAACCCGGCTCTTTCTCCCGGTCAGGGCCAACCCCCAGAATCAACAACGTCTGGAGAGCCGGATCGGCGGGGGGTAAATCATAGGTTTCATCGGCAAGGTAGGAACCGACCAGCACCACCGTCGACTCTCCGAACCGCAACGTTCGTTCCTGCAAGGCCACCAGTGAACTGCGCCCAAAGACGCCGTAGTAATCAAAGTCGTTCATCGCCAGTCGTCGAGAAGACTCCAGCGTCGCGGCATGGGCCAGATGCAGCAGCCGAGCGCCACGCGCAGCCAATGCCAGACGCAGAAACGGCGCATGGAGACTACCGTTGCGCTCGTTGATCAGCACCTTGGGCTGGTACGTCATCACCAGCCACTGTGCATGGGCGGCATATACCAGATATCGCAGCGGTACAGACTGCGGCGGCGCCAAAAGCATACGCAGGGCACAGGCGTCCGAGGGGGAGCGTAACGCCGCTTCAGCCAGATGGTGTCCGCGCTTGCGCAGGGAGTCGATCAGAATATTTTTACGCTGCAGCGCCATGGACTTGGGTGCCGAGTGAAGCAACAGCACTTCACAGGGCGTGGTGACTACCGAGCCACTCAAGCACGCCTTGGTGCGTATTCCGACCACGACGTCCACCAGCACATCGCGAACCAGGCGCAATAAACTGCCACAGCGACCATGACGCTCGCGCAGCAGTTTCCAGCGATAGCGATCCAACTCACGCGCTTTTTGCGCCCAGCATCCAACCGCCTGGACCCCACTGTCGTCAGGCGATAGCGCACTCATTTGAACAATAACCGAATGGCCTTGCGAGTGTAGGTCCAACGCGTGAGCGAACGAATATCGGTGCGCACAGCTTGTGCATAAAAAGCCCTGGCGTTGACATAGTCGCCAGCGGTGTAGCAATCCCGGAACAACGACAGGCAGCGCTGAGCCATGAAAGCCTGGCGCAAGTCCTGCAGCTCAGGCAAGCGCGCAGGGGAAAACACCTCGTCAACCACCCCCACGCCCGCCGCCAGGCTTTGCTTGAGGTCGTGCCGCATGCTGTCGTCATGCTTATAGATCAGCGCCAGCGGCTGATCGAGAACGCTGCACGGGAAACGCGCCAACACCTGGGCAAACACCGGGATATCTTCGACGTTACGCAAGTGCTCGGGGTAATTGCCCGGCGCAAACACATCGCGATGCATCACACAGGCACCGTTGGACAGCGTCACCGTCTTGTCCAGCAAGTAGCCACGCACACGTTCACGCGGTGTGGCAGGCAAGGGTTTTACGCGGTGCTGGACCCGACGCCCATCGGAAAACACCGACCAGTGCCCACCAATGATAAAACGGCTCTCGGGATGACTGGCGATATGTTGGGCCACCGCAGCCAGCGCGCCTGGAGCCATCTCATCATCGGCATCCAGGAAGATCAAGTATTGCCCCCGAGCCTCCTCGATCCCGCGATTTCGTACCGAAGACAGACCACCATTGGGCTTGCGCAGGACTCGAAAGCAACCGGCATGTTCAACCAGCAACTGCTCCAAAACCTGTGGCGTCGCATCAGTGGAACCGTCGTCTATCACCAGCAGTTCAGCCTGGGCATCTCTCAACTGCGCCACCACCGAGTTCACCGCGCGGGGCAACGTCTTGGCATAGTTGTAGGCAGGAATGACGACGCTGATCAACACTTCAGTCATAAGCATCCACGCCGTCTTTGACCACCAGGATATCTTCCATGATCAAGTACTGCAGGTCGGAACCAAAAAACATGTTCAACGCATCGGTCGGCGAGCAGATCATCGGTTCGCCACGACGGTTGAGCGAGGTGTTCAGGGAGACGCCGTTGCCGGTCAGGACTTCCAGCGCCTTCATCATGTCGTAGTAGCGTGGGTTGTACTCGCGCTTGAGCACCTGGGCCCGGGACGTGCCGTCTTCATGGACGACTTCCGGTACGCGGGTCTTCCACTCCTCAGCCACTTCGAAGGTGAAGGTCATGAACGGCGCCGGGTGATCGACCTTGATCATCTGTGGCGCCACGGTGTCGAGCATCGACGGGCAGAAAGGCCTCCAGCGCTCGCGGAACTTGATCTGCTCGTTGATGCGATCGGCCACGCCGCTGGCGCTTGGGCAACCGATGATCGAGCGACCGCCCAAGGCACGCGGGCCAAACTCCATGCGCCCCTGGAACCAGGCCACCGGGTTGCCGTCGACCATGATCTTGGCGATGCGCTCAGGGGTGTTGTCGATCTTGCGCCACGCGGGCTTGCTCGGATGGCGGGCACAGGCGGCGATCACGTCTTCGTTGCTGTAGGCCGGGCCGAGATAGACATGCTCCATCTTCTCCACCGGCACGCCACGGGCGTGGGACACATAAGCTGCCGCCCCCACCGCGGTACCGGCGTCACCGGAGGCCGGTTGCACGAACAGCTCCTTGACGTCATCACGGGCGATGATTTTCTGGTTCAGCTTGACGTTCAACGCACAGCCACCGGCGAAAGCCAGCTTGCCGGTTTCCTTGAGCACGTCGCCCAGGTAATGATCGATCATTTGCAGCGCAAGCTTCTCGAACAGCGCCTGCATGCTGGCCGCGTAGTGAATGTACGGCTCGTCGGCGATGTCGCCTTCGCGTTTCGGACCGAGCCATTCGATCAGCTTCGGCGAGAAGTAGAAGCCTTTGCCCTTCTCTTTATAGCGTCGCAGGCCGATCACGTTGGCGTAGTCGGTGTTGATCACCAACTCGCCGTTTTCGAACGAAGCCAGGCGCGAGAAGTCGTACTTGCTGGCATCGCCGTAGGGCGCCATGCCCATGACCTTGAACTCACCGTCGAGCATTTCAAAGCCCAGGAACTCGGTGATCGCGCCGTACAGGCCGCCGAGGGAGTCCGGGTCGAAGAACTCCTTGATCTTGTGGATCTTGCCGTTTTCGCCATAGCCAAAGAAGGTCGTGGCGTATTCGCCCTTGCCGTCGATGCCCAGGATCGCGGTTTTCTCCTGGAAGCCCGAACAGTGGTAGGCACTGGAGGCGTGGGCCAGGTGATGCTCGACCGGCTCGATCTTGATTTTTTTCGGATCGAAGCCCAATTGCTCCAGGCACCAGACAATCTTGCGGCGATAGCGCTTGTAGCGGCGGTTGCCCATCAGGATCGCATCGAGCGCGCGGTCCGGGGCGTACCAGTAACGCTTGGCGTAGTGCCAGCGAGCTTCACCGAACAGGCTGATCGGGGCGAACGGGATCGCCACCACGTCGACGTCGGACGGCTTGATGCCGGCCTGTTCCAGGCAGAACTTCGCCGATTCGTAGGGCATGCGGTTCTTTGCATGTTTATCGCGTACGAAGCGCTCTTCCTCGGCCGCCGCGATCAGCTTGCCATCTATGTACAGCGCCGCGGAAGGATCATGGCTAAGGGCGCCGGACAGGCCAAGAATCGTCAATGCCACAGGGGTCTAGCCTCTTAATGTCTGCATACGGGCGACAAGCGCCGCGAAAAATTGATGTGCCGCTCGCCGGGGCGCGGGGCATAAAGGGCGGGATTATAGCTTAAAAGCGGCATTAAGCCTCTAGGGGCAAGCGGCAAGCTAGTGGTGAAGGGTTATCGAGGGACTGGTGCAACCGCAGCTATGGCGAGGGAGCTTGCTCCCTCGTCACCGGTTCAGCGACTACCTTAAGTGAACAGCAGCATCAGGTAGATAAGACGCCATCGACTGTTTTAGGCAGCCGCTGATCAATCACCCGATACAACGCACTGTCCTGCGGCCAATTGCGCATGAACCGCGCGCGATCCCGGGTGTAGGCCGAGGCGAAGCTGGCGTGGGTGCGGTGTTGGCACATGGAATCCAGGTCGATCAATGCCCATCGATCCCCCTGCCAGAACAGGTTGTGGCCCTTGAAGTCACCGTGGCTGATGCGCTCGCGTATCAGGTCGGCAAACAGCCGGTCCAGTGCCAGCAATTCGGATTCCGGGGCTTCGCCGCTTTCCACGTAGGGAGCGAAACGCTCGATGATGTCGGGGCCCGACAGGTGCTCAGTCACCAGGTAAGCGCCACGGCGCATCCACAGGAAACGCTTTTCCAGCAAGGCCAGCGGCTTGGGCGTGGCGATGCCGAGGAAAGCCAGGCGATGGCCTTCGCGCCAGGCATGCCAGGCGCGGCTCGGGCGCCAGAAGCGCTTGAGCCAGTGGGCGAAGTTCTTGATGTTGTAGCGCTTGATCACCAGGGGACGACCGTTGACATCGACTTTGCCGACGCTCGCCGCGCCACCGGTCTTGTACAGATGGCCCTGGCTGAGCAAGGCATCAGCCTGCTCCAGCACCGGTATCATGGCCGCTTCTTCATCGCGCCGGATCGCCCGCAGGCCGAACGGCCCGCGCTGCACGCTGAACAGGCTGCACTCGCGCCCAACCTTTTCCAGAAAGTCCTTCAGCCGCCAGGCATGGACCTTGTCGATCTGTTTTTGCAGGGCTTCCATCGGCAGCGCGTGCTCGGCGTTGCCCAGCAAGTAGTGCACCAACAATTCTTCATTGAACGGTTCGAGGGACTTGGGCAATTGGGCGAAAAACACCCCCAGATTCTCCAGCACCTTCTGCCGCGACAACGGTTGGCCTGGGGTTTCGACGCGAATGCCCGCACCGTCGATCAAATAGAGCTTGCCGTCGTGACGTAGCAAATTGTCCAGGTGCAAATCTTCTTGCCACAAGCCTTTGCCGTGCAGTTGCGCAATGGCGCCCAGGGCTTCGGCCAATACCGCCGTTTGCTCGTCAGCCAGCAATGGCAAGTGCTCGACCTGTTTCCAGGCATCCCCCAGGCTCTCGGCGCCTTCGAGCAGTTCGAACAACAACCAGCCGCCTTCACCCTCTTTCAGGCCATCGGCGAGCAACAGCGGCGTCGTCAGCCCTTGCTCCGCCAGCAGGCGCACGCCTTGCAGTTCCCGTTGAAAATGCCGGGCGGCCTTGCTGCCCACCAACAACTTGGCCAGCACCGGCCGGCCGCGCCAGACGCCCGCACCGACGTAACGCTGCCCCGGCAACACCCGCAACAGCGAAAGCAGCTGCAACTTCGCCGGACCGGCGGCATCGGCCAGCTCCAGGCTCAGGGGCAGGCTGGGACTGCGGCCAGCGTTCTTCAATTCGGACAAGTGCATCAACGGGCTTCCTTGTGGCTGCGCCGGATGGTCAGGCGGGTCATCCAGCTGTCGACCAGCGCACTGTCGAGCGGCTGGTCCAGATAGACAGATAGCAATTGGCGCACATCATCGTGACTCCAGATCGAGGCGCGACGCAGCAATGGCTCCAGATCCTTGATCCGATCCCGCTGGCCGAACAGCAGTGGCCGGGTCTTTTCCAGATCGATCAATTGCGCCTGGTAACCGCTGTCGCTGGCTTGCAGAAAGATGTGTTTTGGATAGAAGCAACCGTGCACCTGATGCATGCCGTGCAGGCGCCGCGCCAACTGGCCGCAGGCTTTCAAAATGGTGGTGCGTTGCGCCGCCGTCAGGGTCGGCCAGCGCTGCAGCAGTGAATCCAGGTCATCCCAGCCGTCCAGGGCACGAGTCAGCAAGACCGCTCGCACCTCGCCGTTCACCTTGCGCTGGCCATAGAACACCGCTTGCAGGGCCGGAATCCCCAACTGGCGATAACGGCTGATGTTGCGAAACTCCCGGGAAAAACTCGGCTCGCCAAACGGGTGGGACAAGGTCCGGGTCAGGTAATTGCTCTGGCGCTTGAGGTAATAGCCCTGCCCCTCCAGCTCCAGCCGGAACACGCTGCTCCAGCCACCGCCCGAGGTATTGGGTTCATCCACCGCGTCCAGTTGCCGTGCCCACAAGGCCTCAAAGCTGTCCAGGCCGTGACGTTGCAGCAACGCCCGGTCTTCAGCGGCCAGGAAATCAGTCATTCACGCCCCTCGAAAAATCTCACCACGTGACGGATGCGTTTCTTGTCACACGCATCGAGTCGGTCGTGCTGACGGTATTGCAGGTAAAAGCGCAGGCGTTGAGTGGCCGACAAGTGGTATTTGGCCACTTTATCCAGGCACGCCAGGTCCTTGGTGATGCGGTACTTGAGCCAGAAGCCGCGCCAGAAATCACCGTTCGGGCAATCAATCAGAAACAGCTTCGACTGGTCATCGATCAGCAGGTTGCGCCACTTCAGATCGTTATGGGTGAAGCGATGGTCGTGCATGGTCCGCGTATAACCGGCCAATTGCTGGCTGACCCGGTCGACCCAGGCGCGATCTGTCAGCCTCGAATCGTGACGCTCGGCCAGGGCAGAGAGGTCTTCGGTATGCGGCAGTTCGCGGGTGATCATCGCGCCACGGGCATAGGCCGCGCCGTTTCGCTCCAGGCCCCAGGCGACGATTTCGGCGGTAGGGATGCCCCACTTGGCGAAGCGCTTGAGGTTCTGCCATTCGGACTTGACTCGCGGCCTGCCCAGGTAACGGCGCAAGCCCTTGCCCGCCCCGACGTAGCGCTTGATGTAATAATTCACGCCGTTGCGCTGCACCCGGATCACCTCTGAGAGCGGGTCGCGGGTCAAACGCTCCCCTTGCAGGGCAAACACCGCTTCGAGACTGCCAAAATCCTCTGTCAGCTCGGCATAGGCCGGCTCCAGCGTCCAACCCGACATCAGAGCGCGTCCCCGTACCGTTGTTTACGGGCATAAAGCTTGTTGGCCTTGCCTTCGAGCCAGGCCAGCAGCGAAGCCTCTTCAGCCAGGATCCGGCGCAGCGGCTGCTGGAAGTAGCCCTTGAGGAAACGCAGCTTGTCGCGACGGGTCAGACCGATGTCCAGCGCCGAAAAATACAGCGCCGCGAGGTCTTTGTTGCGCCAGCGAGTGGTGATGGCCGGACGGGTCTGGGCGCGGTGCAGGTCAATCACCGAGAGTTTGAAATCCCCAGGCGTCACCGGTTTGTCGGTGTGCAGCAGAAAGTGACAGATGTAGCAGTCGCGATGGTTGACCCCGGCGCGGTGCATCATGCCAGTCATGCGCGCGACTTCGGCGATCAGTGCACGCTTGAGCGTCGGCTGCGGTGGCTGCTTGGCCCAGTCGATGCTGAAATCTTCGAGGCTGACGGTCGGCGCCAGCTCTTCGGTGACGATAAAGGAGTGCTGATCCGCCGGGTTGCTGCCCTTCTCGCCATACGCAACGGCGGTCATGGTCGGCACACCGACTTCCTGCAAACGCTGGATGGCTTTCCACTCCTGCCCTGCGCCGAGTACCGGTAGCTTGGCGGTGAGCAGGTTCTTGAAGATTTCGCCCCAGCCAATGCCCCGGTGGATCTTCACGAAAAAGCCGCGACCATCCACCTCCGTGCGCAAGGTGCGCCGGGCTTCCAGTTCGCGATAGACCTCGCCCTTGAGCGCCTCGACTTCGGCGAACGCATCGCGCCCGGCCCAAAGGCTCTTGAACGGTTCGGCCAGCATCAATTTCATTGCGCGTGCTCCGCCAATATCACATCGGCCGCGTGCTGCGGCATGCTGTAGAGGTCGGCCGTCTCGGCGAAGGCCAGCCCGTTGCGGCTCCAGGCCGTCCGTGCGTCAGCGTCGCTCAACATACGCCCCAGGTATTCGGTGAGCTGGGCCTGTTCGAATGGCTCGTCGAGCACCAGGCCGCTGTCGGCCTCGGCGATGTAATGGGCGTACCCACACACCGCGCTGACCAACACCGGCAACCCGGCCACCAGCGCCTCGAGCAATACGGTGCCGGTGTTCTCGTTGTACGCCGGATGGATCAACAGGTCGGCACCCAACAGGAAACGCGGAATATCGCTGCGCCCCTTGAGGAAACGCACGTTCTCACCAAGCCCTAGCGCGGCGCTCTGGAGTTGGAATACTTTGGGGTCGTCCTGGCCAATTACAAATAGCCGGGTGCGTTTTCTCAACTCGGTGGGCAACGCGGCCAGGGCCTTGAGGCTGCGATCCACGCCCTTGGTCTTGAACCCGGAACCGATTTGCACCAGCAGCAGGTCATCGTCGGCCAGCTCGAATTCGGCACGGAATGCAGCACGGACTTCGTCGGCATCGGCGGGCCGACGCCGGTCCAGGGCGATGCCCGGCGGCAGCAGGTGAAAGCGTTCCAGCGGCGTGCCGTAGTGCTTGATGAACAGCGGCTGCTGGACTTCGGAGATCATCAGCACGTCGGTTTTGGCATCCTTGGCGAACACCGCCCGCTCATACTCGGCGAAGTGCCGGTAGCGGCCCCAACGCCGGTACAGCGAGTTACGCAGGTTCTGCGCCTTGTCTTCGAAACAGCCGTCGGCGGCGTAATACACGTCCAGGCCGGGCATCTTGTTGAAGCCGATCAAACGATCCACCGGGCGCTTGGCCAGGTCGGCTTCCATCCACGCGCTGAGTTTCTCGTTGCGGCGGTGGTTGAACAGCGCCTTGACCGGCGCCACCAGCACTTCGAAGCCCGGTGGGACGTCACCTTCCCAGATCAGCGTATAGACGCGGATCTGGTGACCGCGTTGCTGGCATTCCAGGGCGATGCGCATGAAATCACGCTGCAAGCCTCCGAAGGGGAAGTACTTGTAAAGGACAAAAGCCAATTGCATCAGCGCGGCTCCTCAGCCAATAACGTGCTCAGGTGGCTGGCAACACGCTCGGGGTTCAGACGCGTGAAGCACAGGGGCTGCTCGCGTTTCAGGTCAAATCGCCGGGCATCTTCGGCGGTCGGCGGGTAAGTGCATTGTTTCTGCATGCAGGGCGCGCAAGGGAAATCGCTGGCCAGGTGAATCTGACTCTTGCCATAGGCGCCGGTCAGCTGCGGATTGGTCGGGCCCAGCAGCGAAATGGTCGGCACGTCCAGGGCTGCGGCCAGATGCCCGAGACCGGTATCCACTGCCACGCAGGCCTGGGCCCCGGCGAGCACCTTGCCGACGCCGCCCAGGTTCAGTTTCGGCAGCACCTCGACATTGCGCAGGCCCTTGGCGATCCGCTCGGCCCGGGCTTTCTCCAGCGGGTTGCCCCACGGCAGCTTCACCACCACGCCGAGCTGGCCCATGCGTTCGGTGAGTTGACGCCAGTAGAGCTCCGGCCAATGCTTGGATTCCCACGTCGTGCCGTGCAGGAACACCACATAGGGATATTTGCGCGGCAATTCGACCAGGCGATCGACGTTCAGGCCATAGCTGCCCTGGGTCTTGGGCAGGTCATACCCCAGCGCCAGGGCAAACAACTGCCGCACGCGCTCAACCGCGTGCTGACTACGGGCCACCGCCAGGCGGCGCGAATAGAAACGCGCGGCCAAGGGTTCGCGTGCCGAGTGCTTATCCAGGCCAGCGACCGGGGCCTTGACGTAACGGGTTAGCCAGGCGCTTTTCAGCAGGCCTTGGGCGTCGATGACCAGGTCGTACTTTTCGCCGCGCATGCTCTGCTTGAAACGTCGCCACTCGCCGCTCTTGATGGTTTGCCAGAGGTTCTTGCGCCAGCGACGAATCGCCACTGGGATGACCTTGCCCACGGCCGGGTGCCAGGTTGGGATTTCAGCGAAACCTTCTTCCACCACCCAATCGAATTTAATGCCGGGAATCGCCCGCGCCGCGTCAGTCAGCGCCGGCAGCGCGTGAATCACATCCCCCAGCGAAGAGGTCTTGATCAGCAATACCCGCAAGTTACTTAACCTCCACGGGTGTGCCTTGCAAACGCTCCAAGGCTTCGTTCACCGACAGCGGCATGAGCTGGCGCAGGCAGTTGTAATGACCGAAGCGGCAGGTGCGGTCGAAGCACGGGCTGCACTCGATGCCCAGGCGCACGACTTCGACCTTGTCGGCCAGCGGTGGCGTGAAGCCTGGCGAGGTGGAACCGTAGACCGCCACCAACGGGCGGTTCAGGGCCGCAGCCACGTGCATCAGGCCGGAGTCGTTGGACACCACGGAATCGGCGCAGGACAGCAAGTCGATCGCCTCCGCCAGGGACGTATCGCCGCTGAGGTTCACCGACTCCTCGCGCAGGCCCGGGATCAGCCGCGAGCGGATGTCCTCGCCTACCGGGTGATCTTTTTTCGAGCCGAACAGCCAGACTTGCCAGCCGTCGCGAATCTTCGCCTCGGCGACCTGGGCGTAATGCTCCGCCGGCCAGCGCTTGGACTCACCAAATTCGGCCCCCGGACACAGAGCCAGCACCGGGCGGTCCAGGCTCAAGCCGAACTTGGCCAGCGCCGCCTCACGGCTGACCGGATCGATCGCAAGGCTGGGGCGCGGATACGGTTGGGGCAACTGGGCACCCGGCTCGCAGGCCAGGGCCATGAAGCGCTCGATCATCAGCGGGTAGCGGTCTTTGTCCAACGTGCGTACGTCATTGAGCAGACCGTAACGGAACTCGCCGCGCCAGCCGGTACGCTTGGGGATCCCGGCGAAGAACGGCACCAGCGCCGACTTCAGGGAATTGGGCAGCAGGATCGCCTGGTCGTACTGACCGGCCAGGGATTTACCGATGCGTCGACGGGTCGCCAATTCCAGCACGCCGTGGCCGAGCGGGAAGCTCAAGGCCTTGCGCACTTGGGGCATACGCTCAAGAATCGGCCGACTCCACTCTGGAGCCAGGACGTCGATTTCGCACTGTGGATGACGCTGTTTCAGGCACTGGAACAGTGTCTGCGCCATCACCATGTCACCGACCCAGCTGGGCCCAACGATCAGAATATTCATGTGGTTTCCAAAAACGATGCGGGGAGGTCTACGCCTCCCCGCCTCGAGAATCACTGTGGCTTAGGTCGTTGCCCGTTGCCTTCAATCTACAACTGTGGGAGCGAGCTTGCTCGCGATGAGGCCGTCACATCCAATATCAACGCTACCTGACCCAGCGCTTTCGCGAGCAAGCCCGCTCCCACATTTAAATCTTCAGCTCAGCCCCAGCTCACGCCAGATCCGCAGCACCTGCTGGCGCTCATCCACGAACTGGTCGCCGGTAATCACCCCGGCATCTTTCTGCAAGGCCTGGCGGTGAGCGGCGGAGCGGTAGGCTTTATAGGCCTCGCGCAACAGGGTGGCGTCTTCTACCGGCATCAAGCCAACCTCCTGCAACCCTTCCAGGATGCGGATGTTATCGGTGTAGCGCAGCAGCGACGGGTGTTCCTCGGACCACGCCAGGGCCGCGTATTGCACCATAAATTCAATATCGACGATACCTCCGGCGTCCTGCTTGAGGTCGAAGGGTGCCGTGGCCTCGAAGGCATTCGGCGCGGTCCCGGCGGCGGTGGCCTTGCTGCCGAGGTTATCGCGCATCTTGGCGCGCATCTCGCTGACCTCCTGGCGCAGCGTCGGCAAGTCACGCTTGCGTCCCAGCACCTGGGCGCGGACCTTCTCGAACGCCTGGCCCACGTCCTGGCTGCCCACCAGAACACGGGCCCGCACCAACGCCTGATGTTCCCAGGTCCAGGCTTCGTTCTCCTGGTAACGGGCAAACGCCCCCAGGGAACTGACCAGCAACCCCGACGCTCCGGAAGGTCGCAGGCGCATGTCCACTTCGTACAGCTGTCCGGAGTTGGTCTGGGCCGTCAGCAAGTGAATGATCCGCTGGCCGAGCCGGGTGAAGAACTGCGCGCCATCGATAGGTTTCGGCCCATCGGTTTCCGCCTGGGGATCGCCATCGTGGATGAACACCAGGTCCAGGTCGGAACCATGCCCCAATTCCAGGCCGCCGACTTTCCCATAACCGACAATAATGAAGCCCGGATCGCACAGGCTGCCGTCGGTGCGCAGTGGCACGCCGTGTTTGGCCGCCGTCTGGCGCCAGGCCAGAGCCAGTACTTGCTCGAGGATCGCCTCGGCCAGCCAGGTCAGGTAGTCGCTGACTTTCATCAATGGCAGGCTGCCGGCGATTTCCGAGGCTGCCACCCGCAGACGGTGCGCCAGCTTGAAATGCCGCAGCGCCTCCATCTGCTGCTCCAGGTCATCCTCGGGGATCCGCGTCAGACGCTCACGCAACTCCGCTGCCAGCTCCGGCGCCAGGGGCGGCTTGAACAAACGCCCCTCGTTGAGCAGTTCATCGAGCAACAGTGGGAAACGCGTGATCTGCTCGGCGATCCACGGGCTCGCCGCACACAGCGTCAGCAAGCGCCGCAGGGCCCCGGGGTTTTCCGTCAGTAGCACCAGGTAGGCCGAACGACGGGCCACCGCTTCCACCAGCGGCAGCACCCGCTCAAGCACCAGGTCCGGGTTGGCATGTTCAACGGCCTGGGCCAACAGGCGTGGAATGAACGCATCCAGGCGCTCGCGCCCCAGGCGCTGCATCGCGCGCAATTGCGGGCTGCCGCGCAGAGCGGCCAGGGCCTTGAGGGCTTTGGGCGCATCGACAAAACCGCCCGCCTCCAACTGGCGACACGCCGCCTCTTCATCCTGGCTGTCTTCCCACAACGGCAACCATTCGCCGCCGACCACCACTTCGCTTTCGCTACCCTCGTCTTCATCCGGATCAGCGATAACCTGGCCGAAATGCCAGGCCACACGCCCGCGCCAGTGCATCAATTGCGCATGGAAGGCCGTCCAGTCGGCAAAACCCAACATGAACGCAATGCGCGCCTGGTCCTGCGGGCTGTCCGGCAGCATCTGGGTCTGACGGTCGGCAATGGCCTGGATCGCGTGTTCGGTATAACGCAGGAATTCATAGCCCTGGCGCAACTCGTCGATCACCTTGGCCGGCAGATAGCCCTGGCCTTCCAAGGTGCCCAACACTTTGAGCAACGGCCGTTGCTGCAAGCTCAAGTCGCGTCCGCCGTGGATCAGTTGAAACGCCTGGGCAATGAACTCCACCTCGCGAATGCCGCCCGAGCCCAGCTTGATGTTGTCGGCCATACCCTTGCGCCGCACTTCCTGCTGAATCAGCTGCTTCATGGTGCGCAGCGCTTCGATGGCGGAAAAATCCAGGTAACGCCGATAAACGAACGGGCGCAACATGTCGAGCAACTGCGCACCCGCCACCTGGTCGCCTGCCACCACCCGCGCCTTGATCATGGCGTAGCGTTCCCAGTCGCGGCCCTGATCCTGGTAATACTGCTCCAGCGCGTTGAAGCTCAGCACCAACGCACCGGCCGAACCATAGGGGCGCAGACGCATGTCGACGCGGAACACGAAGCCATCGACAGTCATCGGGTCCAGGGCCTTGATCAGGCGCTGGCCAACGCGGATGAAAAACTCCTGGTTATCCAGCGGTCGTTTCACGCCGACGGTTTCGCCGCCCTCGGGGTAGGCAAAAATCAGGTCGATGTCCGACGAAAGGTTCAGCTCCACCGCACCGAGCTTGCCCATGCCCAGGATGACCATCTGCTGCGGCTCGCCGCTACGCCGCCCGGTGGGTACGCCAAATTGTTGGCTGAGGCGCTGATATAGCCATTGGTAAGCCTGGTCGATGCAGGTGTCGGCCATGTCCGAAAGGTCGCGGCAGGTCTGGACCAGATCGGCCTGGCGGGTCAGGTCACGCCAGATGATCCGCACCTGCTGGCGGGTGCGCTGGCGGCGCAGGACGCGGCCCAGTTCATCTTCGGTCTCGGCGGCTTGCACCGCGGCACCGATCTGCGCGCACATTTCACCAGGGGCCAGGCTGCGGTCCAGTTCGCCGCTGCGCACCAGTTCCAAGAGCATCACGGGGTCACGTAGACTCTGCTCGCTGACAAAGTCGCTGGCAGCGGCAACGCGCTTGAACGCGTCCCAGCGCTCGGGGGTCCAGGCCGACAGGCCGTGGTCGTCACCCAGCAACGCGACCACCGCGCGGAACGACTGCTCGGCACGGCTGACCAATGACTGGAGAATGGCCGGAATTTCGGCAAGCGAGGGCAGGCTCATGGTCTATCCTTGATCGGCGCGGGAAAGGCTGGATGTAGTGTTTTTTCAAAAGACACTACCTGATCGACTGTCGAACAAAGATGATAAATAGCTGAAAATCTGATTTTATTGGCAGCCGGCATCAAGTTTTTACCTGTTCGTGTTGGCTAAAGACCAACAGTAACGATTATTCTCACAACAAAACGAGAGGCCACGAGCCGCTCATGTGTAGTTTTACTACTCGTCTATACATTCGAAAGGCTGAAACGGCCGACGATTTGTAGTAAAACTACACGCCGCCGAGCCAACCTTCGGCAATCCAAGAATTTATAATCGTCTGCCCACAAGGCCAGTCGCAAACTCAGGCAACCGATTCTGGTAGCCTTTCCGCCCTGGAGCAAGCCATGCAAGACCTCGATCCCGTCGAAACCCAGGAATGGCTGGACGCCCTGGAATCGGTTCTCGACAAAGAAGGCGAAGACCGTGCTCACTATCTGATGACCCGTATGGGCGAACTCGCAACCCGCAGCGGTTCGCAATTGCCTTACGCCATCACCACGCCGTACCGCAACACAATTCCCGTCACCCACGAAGCACGCATGCCTGGCGACCTGTTCATGGAACGCCGCATTCGCTCGTTGGTACGCTGGAACGCAATGGCCATGGTGATGCGTACGAACCTGAAAGATTCTGACCTGGGCGGTCACATCTCCAGCTTCGCCTCCAGCGCAACCTTGTACGACATCGGCTTCAACTACTTCTTCCAGGCCCCGACCGACGAACACGGCGGCGACCTGATCTACTTCCAGGGTCACACCTCGCCAGGCGTCTACGCCCGTGCGTTCATGGAAGGCCGCATCACCGAAGAACAGATGAACAACTTCCGCCAGGAAGTGGACGGTCAGGGCCTGTCGTCCTACCCGCACCCTTGGCTGATGCCTGATTTCTGGCAGTTCCCGACTGTATCCATGGGCCTGGGCCCGATCCAGGCGATCTACCAGGCACGCTTCATGAAGTACCTGGAAGCCCGTGGCTTCATCCCGGAAGGCAAACAGAAAGTCTGGTGCTTCCTGGGCGACGGCGAGTGCGACGAGCCAGAATCCCTCGGCGCGATCTCCCTGGCCGGCCGCGAGAAGCTCGACAACCTGATCTTCGTCATCAACTGCAACCTGCAGCGCCTCGACGGCCCGGTTCGCGGCAACGGCAAGATCATCCAGGAACTCGAAGGCGTGTTCCGCGGTGCCCAGTGGAACGTGACCAAAGTCATCTGGGGCCGTTTCTGGGACCCACTGCTGGCCAAGGACGTCGACGGCATCCTGCAACGTCGCATGGACGAAGTCATCGACGGCGAGTACCAGAACTACAAGGCCAAGGACGGTGCGTTCGTCCGTGAGCACTTCTTCAACACGCCTGAACTCAAGGCGATGGTTGCAGACCTGTCCGACGACGAGATCTGGAAACTCAACCGTGGCGGCCACGACCCGTACAAGGTCTACGCGGCGTACCACGAAGCGGTCAACCACAAAGAACAACCGACCGTCATCCTGGCCAAGACCATCAAGGGTTATGGCACCGGTGCCGGCGAAGCGAAGAACACTGCGCACAACACCAAGAAAGTCGATGTCGACAGCCTGAAGTTGTTCCGCGACCGCTTCGACATCCCGGTCAAGGACGAAGAGCTGGAGAACCTGCCGTTCTTCAAGCCGGAGCCGAACAGCGCCGAAGCCCGTTACCTGAGCGAACGCCGCACCGCACTGGGAGGCTTCGTGCCACAGCGCCGCGCGCAGAGCTTCAGCGTTCCGACGCCGTCGCTCGATACCCTCAAGGCCATTCTCGATGGTTCGGGCGACCGTGAGATTTCCACCACCATGGCCTTCGTGCGGATCCTCGCGCAACTGGTCAAGGACAAGGAAATCGGCCCGCGCATCGTTCCAATCATTCCGGACGAAGCCCGTACCTTCGGTATGGAAGGCATGTTCCGTCAGTTGGGCATCTACTCCTCCGTCGGCCAGCTCTATGAGCCAGTCGATAAAGACCAGGTGATGTTCTACAAGGAAGACAAGAAGGGCCAGATCCTCGAAGAAGGCATCAACGAAGCGGGCGCCATGAGCTCCTTCATCGCTGCCGGTACTTCGTACTCCAGCCACAACCAGCCGATGCTGCCGTTCTACATCTTCTACTCGATGTTCGGCTTCCAGCGTATCGGCGACCTGGCCTGGGCCGCTGGCGACAGCCGCACCCGTGGCTTCCTGATCGGCGGTACCGCTGGCCGGACCACGCTGAACGGCGAAGGCCTGCAACACGAAGACGGTCACAGCCACATCCTGGCTGCCACCATCCCGAACTGCCGCACCTTTGATCCAACCTACGGCTACGAGCTGGCGGTGATCATCCAGGACGGCATGAAGAAGATGACCGAAGAGCAGCAGGACGTCTTCTACTACATCACCGTGATGAACGAGTCCTACCAGCAGCCAGCCATGCCGGCCGGTGTAGAGGAAGGCATCATCAAGGGCATGTACCTGCTCGAAGAAGACACCCGCGAAGCGGCGCACCACGTCCAACTGATGGGCTCCGGCACCATCCTGCGCGAAGTGCGTGAAGCAGCGAAGATCCTGCGTGAAGAGTTCAACGTCGGCGCTGACGTGTGGAGCGTTACCAGCTTCAACGAATTGCGTCGCGACGGCCTGGCCGTAGAGCGCAGCAACCGTCTGCACCCTGGCCAGAAGCCCAAGCTGAGCTATGTCGAAGAATGCCTGAACGGCCGCAAAGGTCCGGTCATCGCCTCTACCGACTACATGAAGCTGTTCGCCGAGCAGATCCGTCAGTGGGTTCCTTCCAAGGAATTCAAAGTGCTGGGCACCGACGGTTTCGGCCGTAGCGACAGCCGCAAGAAGCTGCGTCACTTCTTCGAAGTCGACCGTAAGTTCGTTGTGTTGGCAGCCCTGGAAGCCCTGGCTGACCGTGGCGATATCGAACCTAAGGTGGTGGCCGAGGCCATCGTCAAGTTCGGCATCGATCCAGAAAAACGCAACCCACTGGACTGCTGAGGAGAATTTTCGTGAGCGAACTCATTCGCGTACCTGACATCGGCAGCGGTGAAGGTGAAGTAATTGAACTGTTTGTGAAGGTCGGCGACCGTATCGAAGCCGACCAGAGCATCCTGACCCTTGAATCGGACAAGGCCAGCATGGAAGTGCCTGCGCCGAAGGCCGGTATCATCAAGAGCCTGAAAGTGAAGCTGGGCGACCGCCTGAAAGAAGGCGACGAACTGCTGGAGCTGGAAGTCGAGGGCGCCGCTGCGGCGCCTGAAGCGGCTGCTCCTGCTGCGGCCCCGGCGGCTGAAAAGCCTGCCGCTGCTGCACCGGCTGCCGCGGCAGCTCCCGCCCCGGCCGCTGCGCCTGCCGCCGCCACGGTCCAGGACATTCATGTTCCGGACATCGGCTCGTCGGGCAAGGCCAAGATCATCGAAGTGCTGGTCAAGGTCGGCGATACCGTCGAAGCCGACCAGTCGCTGATCACCCTGGAATCCGACAAGGCCAGCATGGAAATCCCATCGCCAGCCGCCGGTGTGGTGGAAAGCGTCGAGATCAAGCTGGAAGACGAAGTGGGCACCGGCGACCTGATCCTGAAGCTGAAAGTGGCCGGTGCTGCGGCACCTGCCGCGCCAGCCCAGGCCGCAGCACCCGCTGCCAAGACCGAAGCTGCTCCGGTGCCGGCCGCCGCCGCGCCTGCCGCCAAGGCCGAGGCGGCTCCAGCCCCTGTCGCCGCGGCTGCGCCAAGCGGTGCCAAGGTGCACGCCGGTCCTGCGGTGCGTCAGCTGGCCCGTGAATTCGGTGTCGAGCTGTCTGCCGTCAGCCCGAGCGGCCCACACGGCCGCGTGCTGAAGGAAGACGTGCAGGCTTACGTCAAGGCCATGATGCAGAAGGCCAAGAACGCACCGGCCGAAGGCGGCGCCACGGGCGGCGCAGGCATCCCGCCGATCCCGGCGGTAGACTTCAGCCGTTTCGGCGAAACCGAAGAAGTGGCCATGACTCGCCTGATGCAGATCGGCGCGTCGAGCCTGCATCGCAGCTGGCTGAACATTCCGCACGTGACTCAGTTCGACCAGGCCGACATCACCGAGCTGGAAGCTTTCCGCGTCGCGCAGAAAGCCGTGGCGGAAAAGGCCGGCGTGAAGCTGACCGTGCTGCCGCTGTTGCTCAAGGCCTGTGCGCACCTGCTCAAGGAGCTGCCAGACTTCAATGCCTCCCTGGCTCCAAGCGGCAAGGCTGTAATCCGCAAGAAGTACGTGCACATCGGCTTTGCCGTCGACACCCCGGAAGGCCTGCTGGTACCGGTCATCCGCAACGTCGACCAGAAGAGCCTGCTGCAATTGGCTGCCGAAGCGGCTGCCCTGGCCGAAAAGGCCCGGAACAAGAAGCTCACCGCCGACGACATGCAGGGCGCCTGCTTCACCATCTCCAGCCTCGGCCACATTGGCGGCACCGGCTTCACGCCGATCGTCAACGCGCCGGAAGTGGCGATCCTGGGTGTTTCCAAGGCCACCATCCAGCCAGTCTGGGACGGTAAAGCCTTCCAGCCGAAGCTGATGCTGCCACTGTCGCTGTCCTACGATCACCGTGTGATCAACGGCGCCGCCGCTGCACGCTTCACCAAGCGCCTGAGCGACCTGCTGGGCGACATCCGCACCATCTTGCTGTAACACCGGGCGGCCCTCCCTTGCGGAGGGCCATTCGGAACACTGTTTTCCGAGCGCCACGCTCGTACCTCAACCCCGCCCGTTTGGCGGGGCTTTTTTTTGCCTGAAATTTAAGTCGAACATCATGGAGGTGTGGGCATGCCGGCCTCATCGCGAGCAAGCTCGCTCCCACAAGGGCCTCATTTATTGCAAGTACGATGCAGCACCGCAAATCCATTGTGGGAGCGAGCTTGCTCGCGATGGCGGAATGTCAGGCAACACGGCAATTTTCCTACCACACAAGTTTTAAATGACTACGCCTTCTATTAGTCATTACCCACAACTTGCGCCCCCTTCCCTACCAATATTTATGGCTCGCCGGGCTTTAGCATCAAACCGCCAAAGCAACTTGATACTTGTACCCAATAAAAACTTCGAATGGATTCGAATATGTTCAAACCTACCGTCGGCCCTATTGTCGGCCACACAACAACGGATCACGCACGGATATTCCTGCGTGGCGACCGCGATAACAACCTGGTATTCGCCGGTATTCGCCATAGGCGCCAAGGCGATAAAACCTGGTCGAAAGGGCATTTTGTCCAACTGAAGGCCTACCGTGACATGTCCGATGTCATCGTCTTGCAAGGCCTTCAACCCGACACCACCTATGAATACCAGGCAGGTTGGCTCAGCCCCTTAAGCCCGACCCATACCGTGGAAACGATTCAGGAACTGCCGTTGCAATGGCCCAGGGAAACTTACTGTTTACGCACCCCAACCGGCAAAACCAGCACACCACGCGCTTATATCGTGGGCTCTTGCCGTTACCTGCGGATCACGCGTGGCATCCCGTTGCTGCCCGGGCTGGGGGACCGTACTTTTGCCGGCATCAATCGCATCGTGGAGCAGGCCAACCCGCCGATCAGCGCCGTCTTGATGACCGGTGACCAGGTTTACCTCGATGACTTGAATGTGCTTGCCCCGGACCGAAACTATAAAAACATTCTCTTTAAATACCGCACCGCCTTTGCCCAGCCACAGATCAGAAAGTTAATGTCTGCAGTGCCCACTTACATGACCCTCGACGACCATGAAATCGAAGACAACTGGCCGGCCAATAAAACCGGTAACGACGAAGTCTTATACGCCAACGCCATGAACGCTTATGCGCTTTACCAGGCCAGCCACAGCCCAACCCATGAACTTTCAAGTGATGGAACATTAAATAAATCGTTGAAACGCTACTGGTACCGATTTGCCCACGGCGATATCGAATGGTTCGTCACCGACAGCCGGACCCAACGCAACCTGTCGGCCGACGATCGGCGCATCCTGGACGAGGAACAGGAGCAGTCGTTGCTCAAATGGCTTATCCACAGCCCTGCCCGGGTCAAATTCGTCGTGACCAGTGTCATGTTCTTCCCTGACAGCAAACGCAATGACGGGGACGCCTGGCAGGCCTTCCCACAACAACGCCTGCGCCTGCTGGAAACCATTCGCAGCCATGGGATCAAAAACGTGATTTTCGTATCCGGTGATGTCCACGGCTCCATGACCAGCCGCCTGCTTCATAGCCAGGATCCTGATTTTGAAGTCAACACCCTCGTCTCCTCGCCGTTTTACAACAGCAAACTGCTGCCTTTTGCAAAATCCTCGGACTTTATTTTCGACCACCCCCTGGCCCGGACTGAAAACGGTGAATATCAATATGAACTGACCAGCAAAGTGGTCAGCCAGAACAATTTCGCCCGGCTGTATGTCACGGCGCAGAGCGTTCAGGTCACTTTTCACGACCGCGACGGCAGCCCACTGCAAACGCTCGATATCCCGTTGCGCTGACGGGTGGTATAACCACCCAGGCCCTCTGATCGACTGGCAACTGTAGAAATCCCCTTGCCGGCCGATAAAGGTTTATAGCACTTGGCCTTCATCTCTCTTGTCAGCCAGTGCCGCAATGATGCAACCTTGCCGCAGTCCGTAATAACAAGGGCGTCAGCCCGGCGCGATCAGCATTTTCGAAGCGAGTTTTCTCATGAAAAGCCAACCCGATGCCGCCAGCCGTATGGCGGCCGAGGTAGTGACGCAGTTACCGGTGCCCTCGCGGCTCGGCATGCTGCGTTTCGAACGGCTGAATGAAGCGAGCTGGGCGCTATTGTTCCTTGACCCCAATTGCGAACGTTACTTCGGCCTGCCGGCAGTAGAGCTTTGCTCGCTGGTCAGCGCACCCTATGCCAGCCTGATGGAACCTGAAGCGCGTTATCAACTGCACGACGCAATCCAGCAACAACTGGCCCAGTCCTCGCATTACCAGATCCGCTATACGCTCCATACCACCAAGGGCCCCATGAGCCTTCTGGAAACGGGTGAAGCCTACAAGCAGCACAATCGCCATCTGTTGCGCGGTTACCTGCTGGTGGTGGACAGCTTGCCGCAAAGCGAACCATCGATACCGGCGCTGGACCTGGAAACCCAGAACTCGCGCCTGCAGATCGCCCTGGAATTGAACCAGCGAGCCCAGCAGGAGCAGCTCCAGCACCTGGACCGGGTGCGTGCCCAACAGGACCTGATCCTGCTGCTGACCCGTCAGCGCTACAGCGCCAACAACTCGCTGCACGAAGCCGCCGAACTCATCACCCGCAGCGCCTGCGATATCTACCAGATCGACTGCGCCAGCATCTGGGACTTGGTGGATAGCAAGCTGGTGCCAATTTCGGCCTTCAGCCGCGGCGCCCAGGACTACTTCCTGCCCGACGTGATCGACGTCACCCAGTATCCCGATTACATGGAAGCGTTGCAGACCTGCCGCGCCATCGACGCCCACAATGCGATGCGCGACCCGCGTACCCGGGAGCTGGCAGAGAGCCTGCGCGCCCGCGACGTCAACGCCATCCTCGACGCCAGCATCCGTATCGACGGCCAGGTGGTCGGCGTACTGTGCCTGGAGCAGGTGGGCGTCACCCGCGCCTGGCAATCGGACGAAATCGCCTTTGCCGGTGAGCTGGCCGACCAGTTCGCCCAGGTCATCAACAACCACAATCGACGAACCGCGACCAGCGCCCTGCACTTGTTCCAACGCGCCGTGGAGCAGAGCGCCAACGCGTTCCTGCTGGTCAATTGCGACGGCGTGGTGGAGTACGTCAACCCGAGCTTCACCGCCATCACCCAATACTCAACCGAAGAAGTCCACGGCCAACGTCTGTCCGAGCTGCCGGCCCTGGAGAACCTCAGCGAACTGCTGTTCGACGCGCCATCGGCCTTGGCCCAGAGCAACAGCTGGCAGGGCGAATTCAAAAGCCGACGCAAGAACCTGGAACCCTACTGGGGCCAACTGTCGATTTCCAAGGTCTACGGCGACAACCGCGAACTGACCCATTACATCGGCATCTACGAAGACATCACCCAGACCAAACTGGCCCAGCAGCGCATCGAGCGCCTGGCCTACACCGACAACCTGACCAACCTGGGCAACCGTCCGGCCTTCATCCGCAACCTAGATGAACGCTTCGCCCGGGACAGTAATTCACCCATCAGCCTGCTGCTGGTGGACATCGACAACTTCAAGCGCATCAACGACAGCCTCGGCCACCAGACCGGCGACAAGCTGCTGATCAGCCTGGCCCGGCGCTTGCGCAACAGCCTGAGCCCCAGCGGCAGCCTCGCGCGGTTCGCCAGTAATGAATTCGCCGTGCTGCTGGACGACACCGACCTGGAAGCCGGGCAGCAGGTCGCCAGCCAATTGCTGATGACCCTCGACAAGCCAATGTTCGTCGACAACCAATTGATCAGCGTGACCGGCTCCGTAGGCCTGGCCTGCGCGCCGCTGCACGGCCGCGACCCGCAGACCCTGATGCGCAACGCCGGGCTTGCCTTGCACAAGGCCAAGGCCAACGGCAAACACCAGGTCCAGGTCTTCACCGAGGCGCTGAACGCCGAGGCCAGCTACAAGCTGTTCGTGGAAAACAACCTGCGTCGTGCCCTGACCCAGAACGAACTGGACGTGTTTTACCAGCCCAAGCTGTGCCTGCGCAGCGGCCGCCTGCTGGGCATGGAGGCGCTATTGCGCTGGAACCATCCGGAAAAGGGCATGATCCGCCCGGACCAGTTCATCAGCGTGGCCGAAGAAACCGGCCTGATCATCCCCATCGGCAAATGGATCGCCCGCCAGGCCTGCCGCATGAGCAAGCAGTTGACCGCCGCCGGCCTGGGCAACCTGCAAGTGGCGATCAACCTGTCGCCCAAGCAGTTCTCCGACCCGGATCTGGTTGCCTCCATCGCCAGCATCCTCAAGGAAGAACAACTGCCTGCCTGCCTGCTGGAACTGGAGCTGACCGAAGGCCTGCTGCTGGAAGCCACCGAAGACACCCACCTGCAGCTCGATCAGCTCAAGCGCCTGGGCCTGACCCTGGCCATGGACGACTTCGGCACTGGGTATTCATCCCTGAGTTACCTGAAAAAATTCCCGATCGACATCATCAAGATCGATCGCAGCTTTATCCATGAGATCCCGGACAACCAGGACGACATGGAAATCACCTCCGCGGTGATCGCCATGGCCCATAACCTGAAACTCAAAGTCGTGGCCGAAGGCATTGAAACGTCCCAGCAGTTGGCTTTCCTGCGCCGTCATCGCTGCGATGTCGGCCAAGGCTACCTGTTCGACCGACCGATCCCCGGCGCAGAGCTGGTCGAGAAGCTCAGGCGTTACCCGCGCGGGCCGCTCATCTGACGGCAACTTATAGCTCGAACCGGCTTTTCTAAGGCACACTGACGGTCTTATTCACTCAACTCAATCTGACTGAGAGGACTGATGATGGTCTTGCGCTCGGAAATTCTGGTGAACAAAAACGTGCTCCCTACTCAAGAACAAGCTTTGCCTGGCCGCGAAACCCCAATGACCGTGCCGGAAAAACACTTCGTCCACGATGCGCCGCTGCTGGGCCCGTTTGCCATGGACGTGGATTTCGCGATCTTCGGCCTGGGCTGTTTCTGGGGTGCGGAGCGCAAGTTCTGGCAGCGCGAAGGCGTGGTCAGTACGGCGGTGGGTTACGCCGGGGGTTTTACGCCGAACCCGACGTATGAGGAGGTCTGCTCCGGCCTTACCGGCCACAGCGAAGTGGTACTGGTGGTCTACGAACCGGCAAAGGTCAGCTATGAGGAGCTTCTGAAGATGTTCTGGGAACTGCACAACCCGACCCAGGGTATGCGCCAGGGCAATGACATTGGCACCCAATACCGTTCGGTCATCTATGCCACCAACCCGGCACAACTGGCCGCGGCCAAGCACAGCGAGCAAGTATTCCAGGCGGAGTTGACCAAGGCTGGCAAAGGCACCATCACCACCGAAATCGACGAAGCGCCGACGTTCTACTTCGCCGAGGCCTATCACCAGCAATACCTGGCGAAGAACCCTGAAGGCTATTGCGGGATTGGCGGTACGGGCGTGACTTGCCCGATCTGACTCTTTGCCGCTGAAAAGCTTCGCGAGCAAGCCCGCTCCCACATTAGATCTATGTTGACCATAAGAGCGTGGTCAGACACAGAACCATGTGGGAGCGGGCTTGCTCGCGAAGGCGCCCCGTCAGACGGTATCAATGCATCTGATCAGCTTTCAGCAATCAACCAATCCATCTGCCAGCCACCCTGGGTCTGCCCGAGCTTTTTCGACAACCACGGCAGCAGCTCACGCAACTCTTCCTCCAGCCCCCACGGCGGATTGGCAATCGCCAGGCCGGAGCCGTTCAAACTATTGGGTGTGGCCAACGGGTGCACCAGCAACTCCACCCGCAACAGCTTCGGCGCCCCAGTGCCGGCCAGGTCCTGGTAGAAACGGCGCAACATCCGCTGGTCCTTCACCGGGTACCAGATCGCCGCTACCGTCTGGCGCATACGACCAATGGCTTCTTTCAGAGAAGCGGCGCAGCGCTGCATCTCGTCAAGTTGTTCAAAGGGTGGATCGATCAGCATCACCGCTCGTTTCTCCGGCACCGGCAGTAACGCACGCGGGACATGCCAACCTTCGCCCAGATGAACCTTCACCCGACGGTCGCCCTGCATGTTGTCCTTGAGCAGCACGCCGTCTTCGGGGTGTTTCTCATTGAGCAGTACCCGATCCTGCGGCCGGGTCAGGCGCCGCGCCAGCTCCGGTGAACCCGGGTAGTAGCGCAATTGCCCGTCCGGGTTCATCTCGTGCAGCACCTTCATGTAATCGGCAGTCAGCGGTGGCAGATCATCCTGGCCCCACAACCGCGCGATGCCTTCCAGGTATTCACCGGTCCGATTGGCCTGATCGCCCTGCAGGTCATACAGCCCGATGCCCGCGTGGGTATCGAGGTAGGCGAAGGGCTGCTCCTTGCGCGACATCAAGGCAATGAGGCGGGTCAAGGTCAGGTGTTTGAACACATCGGCGTGATTGCCGGCGTGGAAGGCGTGGCGATAGTTCATGGCGGCTCCTGCGAAGGGCGAGGAGTTTACCCTGAAGCGCGTCGAACGTCAGGGGTTCGCAGCCCAGCGGGCGCGCCTTGAAAGAAAACCCTTTAAAGGGGTGGAATGAGTTTGTGGCGAGGGGATTTATCCCCTCGCCACAGGTCACCGCCAAGCCCCGTCACAATCAGTCCAGCTCTTGCACCAGATACGCCTGCAATTGCGCCTTTGGCGCCTGGGCCAGCCCGGGGGTCTCGAGGAAGTGTGCGATCTTGCGCCGCAGGATACGCTCGTCGACCCGTTCGAACAGGTACGGATGTTCCTCGCTCAACCATTGCAGCAGGTTATTCAGCAGGCAATCCGTCGAATTCCCACCCCCTGTTTTCAGCAGCACGTCGGGCACTTCCCACCAAGGAAAAGCCCGAGGCGGCCGCCGGGGACTTCCCATCACCTCAAGCGAATGACCGTTGACCAGGCAACGACTGATGACTGGCAAAAGCTGCCCGACGTCGACCGCTGCCGATTGCAGGATCGGTCGCAAAAAGCGCCCATCCCAAAAGCGGAAAAAAACCGGCTTGCCACCGGGTAATAGAACCTGCGTGAGCCCACGCAGATGTTCGGCAAGGGTTTCCTGGCCGGCAGAAGACACAGCCAGCCAGCCCCAATCGTGGGCGTCGGTGGCCGCCACCCAATCAAGAAACTCACTGTCGACAGCGACAAGCCCTACAAAGGGCATGAGCGATTCCCAATCGGCGTAAGGCGTATCGGCCCAGATCGGGCTGGGCGCCGACGTCATCGAGCGCTTCCAGGCCGTCAACGGCGCGGCGGTACTGGCGCTGCTGAGGATAGCGAAAAGCTGCTCGGATGCCTGCAAAGGGTGCCGCTCCAACCAAGCGCGGGGAGATTGATCGGTAGTCATGGACGCCCCTGAATATCAAAAGGCTTGCCAGAGGTCGTCGGCATTGCGCAGACGCCGTTTTTACAACGCTCACACTCCTCGCAAAACGGTGCGTGGCCTTGCAGGCTGAGAATTTGCGCGAGGAAAAGTGGAGCCGCCGCAGCGACAGATTTCTCGGTAAAGCCAGGTGAACCTGGCGCCACGCTCATGGCCGCCATCAGCCCACCACCGACCTTAATGGGGACGCTGCTGAAAATCCCGTCCGCACCAATGTTGATCCAATGCCCGCCGGCCTGGATGGTCGCACTGACGCCACCGTCCAAGACCACTTGCTGCCCCGCACGGACGTGAAAATGCTGGCTGGCGCTGAGGGCCTGGCTGGTCACGCGGATGTGCCGCTCGCCGGCCACCAGCAAGTGGTCGTCCAGCCTGACTTCGGCCTGGCGCCGACCGTGGGTGACGCGTTGTTCATCGGCCTTGAGCTCATGCCGTGCCGTACCGGTGACGACAACGCTACGCTCGTGATCGACTTGCACCCGCTGGTCATGCAACACATGCTGGGTCCAGTTGCGCTGGGCTCGCAGGTAGATCTCCTCGGCCCCCTTGCGATCTTCGATGCGCAATTCGTTATAACCGCCTCCGCCGGGGCTGCTCTGGCTGCGCCATATGCTGCGGGTCTTGTCCGCCGGCAGATCCAGTGGCAGCGGGTTGGCGCCGTTCGGCAGGCAACCCACCACCAGAGGCTTGTCCACGTCGCCATCGATGAAACCCACCAATACTTCCATACCGACCCGGGGGATCAGCACCGCGCCGTAGCGATCGTGAGCCCAACCGGAAGCCACCCGCAGCCAGCAACTGGAATGTTCGTCACGTTTGCCATCGCGATCCCAGACCAGTTGTACTTTGACCCGGCCGAATTCATCGCAATGGATCTCGCTGTCGACAGGCCCAGTCACCACTGCCGGCTGATAACCGTGGGCCGGCGGTTTTTCGTGGTGCAAGGGGGGACGGAAGAACACCTCCCATGGGGTGGCCAGGAAGGTATTGCTGTAACCCTGGAATTCATCCGGGCTGGTGTCGGCCGTTTCTTCGAGCACTTGCGACTGGCGACCACGGTGGATGACTTCCGTGAGCAGCCACAGATCATTCCACTGCGCCCGGGGGTGCCCATTGATGTGCATGAAATGCCCGCTGACGAATGCGGCCTGATCGCTGCGGCCCTCGGCCAGCCGGTAATCGGCACCATGGCGTTCGAGTGCGCGTCGGGCCAGGTACCGGCCATGTTCGCGGTCGGAGAACTGACCAGGGTAGCGATAGTCCTCCAGCGCCGGTTGCCGCTGATCATTGAGGCTCGTCTGCAACAACAGGCTGGGTTTGCTGAAATCGTAGTCGCGCAGCGTCACACCCGTGGTTCGAGTCTGGAGCCGCACAGCCAGGCGCTTGATCGCCGGTTCGTCAGCCGCCAGGCCGCTGCCCGGCAAATACACTGTCGGCTTGGGCAAACGGGGAAACACCGTCTGGTCATCACCAAACACTAGCAAGTGGCCTTCAGGGCTGTGCTGGAAGTGGTAATGGATGCCGACCTCGGCGCAAATTCGCTCGATGAAGGCCAGATCGCTTTCACCGAACTGCACACAATATTCACGCTCGGGGTATTGCCCGATGAGGCTGAACCGGAAGGCATCGCCCTGGATGCCATGATCCTTCAACACCCGGGCGATGATCGCTGGCACAGTCAGACGCTGGAAAATTCTCCGGTTGATGCGATGACGCAGATAAGCCAGGCGCGGTACCAGGCTGATCTGGTAACGGGTCAGGCGCTTGCCCGAATCCCCTTGGGCCACGCCGTAGACCTGGCCGTGTATGCCACGGCCCTGATCATCGAAAGCCAGAAAGGCCTGACGGTGCAGCAGTTCTTCCAGTGCCAGGTCGGGCCGCTCGCTGACCAGCTCCAGATCAAAGCAATAGGGCTGACTGATGGCTTCCTTGCCCTTGAACTCAAGCACCTCGAGTTCATTCGGCCCGCTGTCGAGGGTCAGCGTGAAACGCGGTTGGTTGGCAGGCGCGAACATCCGATGTGCCTCTGCTGAATGAAAGCGAGCGATTCTGCATGAGCCCTATGGCAAGCTGATCGACCGTCATGAAAAACAGATTTGCCTTACACCCAAGGAGATAAAAGCCGCAACACGCGCTGCGTTTTCCGACAGACATTCCTCGCGTGGCGGCCAACAGAAGTCGTCGCACGAAACAATCAGCAACTTCCTACGAAGTGATAGAACACGGGACTGCAATTGAGCGTGCTAACGTTCTTTCGTCGTAAAAAAGCAAAGGACGCCTCCATGACAACTCGCTACGCCAAAATAGCAATGACCCTGGCGCTCGCCGCATTCGCTGTCCTGACCGTGTTCAATAACCTCACGGACTACAGCTCCAATTTCAATTTCGTCCATCACGTCTTGAGCATGGACACTACTTTCCCCGACAACGCCGCCCGGTATCGGGCCATCGACCAGCCATGGATGTGGCACGGCGCCTACTGGCTGATCATCCTCGGCGAAGCAATGACGGCGGGCTTGCTGGGCTACGGCGCGCTGAAACTGTGGCAGGCCCGCAAGGCCGCGGGCGTGGTGTTCTCACAGGCCAAGCGGTGGACCATCGTCGGTTTGACGATGGGCTTCTTCGTCTGGTTTTTTGGCTTCATGGTGGTCGGTGGCGAATGGTTCCTGATGTGGCAATCAGAGATCTGGAATGGCCAGGACGCCGCCTTCAGGTTCTACATGGCGATACTGGGCGTATTGATCTTCCTCAACCAGCCCGATACCGACATTCATTGAAGATCCAGTGTGGGAGCGGGCTGAGCCCGACAAAACCCACCCAAAAAAACGGCCCGCCTCCATGGGAGACGGGCCGTTTTCTTATTCCCCAAGCGAGCCTTGAAGGCCTCGCTGAAAACCTTACTGGTTCAGACGGAAATCTTTTTCCGCCGCTTCGAAGCGCTGCAACATACCAGCGGTAGGCGCGCCCATCTTGCTGACGAAGTAGATGGCCAGGCTGGCGAAGATGAAGCCTGGGATGATTTCGTACAGGCCCAGCAGCTCGAAGTGCTTCCAGACGATCACAGTGATCGCACCCACCAGGATGCCGGCCAGTGCGCCGTTACGGGTCATGTCTTTCCAGATCACGGAGATCAGGACCACAGGACCGAAGGCGGCACCGAAACCGGCCCAGGCGTAGCTCACCAAGCCCAGTACGCGGTTTTCCGGGTTGGCGGCCAGGGCAATGGCGACCAACGCCACCAGCAGCACCATGGCGCGGCCGACCCAGACCAGTTCCAGCTGCGAAGCACTCTTGCGCAGGAAGGTCTTGTAGAAGTCTTCGGTCAGGGCACTGGAGCACACCAGCAGTTGGCAGCTCAAGGTGCTCATCACCGCCGCCAGGATGGCCGACAGCAGTACACCGGCAACCCATGGGTTGAACAGAATCTTGGCCAACTCGATGAATACGCGCTCAGGGTTCTCGGTCACAGGACCGGCCACTTCAGGGTGGGCCGAGAAGTAAGCGATACCGAAGAAGCCCACGGCAACAGTGCCGCCCAGGCAGAGGATCATCCAGGCCATCGAGATACGACGAGCCTTGGCGATCGACTTGACCGAATCAGCCGCCATGAAGCGCGCCAGGATGTGCGGCTGGCCGAAGTAGCCCAGGCCCCAGCCCATCAGCGAGATCACGCCGATGAAAGTGGTGTTTTTCAGCATGTCGAAGGACGAGGGGTCTTTCGCTTCGATGGCCAGGAACGTGGTGTCCACGCCGCCGGTGGCCAGCAGTACGATGATCGGCGTGAGGATCAACGCGAAAATCATCAGGGTGGCTTGTACGGTGTCGGTCCAGCTCACGGCCAGGAAACCACCGACAAAGGTGTAGGCAATGGTCGCTGCCGCACCGGCCCACAGCGCGGTCTCATAGGACATGCCAAAGGTGCTTTCGAACAGGCGGGCACCGGCGACGATACCGGAAGCGCAGTAGATGGTGAAGAACACCAGGATCACCACCGCAGAGATGATCCGCAGCAGGCCGCTCTTATCTTCGAAACGGCTGGAGAAGTAGTCCGGCAGCGTCAGCGCATCGCCGTTGTGCTCGGTCTGTACCCGCAGGCGACCGGCCACGAACAACCAGTTCAAATAGGCACCGACGATCAGGCCGATGGCGATCCAGCTTTCCGACAGGCCGGACATGTAGATTGCACCGGGCAACCCCATCAACAACCAACCGCTCATGTCGGAAGCACCGGCAGACAGTGCAGTCACGACGCTGCCCAGGCTACGACCGCCCAGGATGTAATCGGAAAGGTTATTGGTGGAGCGATAAGCCATCAGGCCGATCAGGACCATGGCTGCGATATAGATCACGAAGGTGATCAAGGTGGGATTACTAACACTCATGAGTTACGCCCTGGCTTTGTTTTTATGTAGCGGTGGCAGTTGAAAGCGCCGACAACACAGATGTTGTAGCGACGATTTGCAGTCCCGCGAATTTATGACTGATGTTTCCCCAGGAAAGCCATCAGCCGATGCCCCTCGGTTTTGGACCGGTTGCACCTTGGCCACGAATGCTATTCAACAAATCAAATAAGGTGCAACCAGTTTCGCTCGATTCAGTTGCACCTGATCGGTTTTATCGTGAAAACAGCGTTTTTGCTCCCTTTTAGTGCAGTTGACGAGACCCAACTAGAAGCCAAAGCACCAAGGCGGTGCAGCTTTGAGGTAATCCCGTTTACTTCCAGATGAGCTGCTGGGGATTTCGACAAAAAAAGGGTTGCACCCGGTTGCACCTCCTTCGGTGCGCAGCTAATCTTGCCGCCAGCTGATGCCACGCCATACGTGGTAAACATGAGGATAAAAATATGGCTACCACCACCCTTGGGGTCAAACTCGATGACCCGACCCGCGAACGCCTCAAGGCGGCCGCAACCTCGATTGATCGCACGCCTCACTGGCTGATCAAGCAGGCAATTTTCAATTACCTGGAAAAACTCGAGGGTGGTGCAACCCTGACCGAGCTGAACGGTTCAACCCGTGCCGACAGCGATGATGCCGGCGAAGTCCAGGCCGACCACGCCCACCAGTGCTTCCTGGAATTTGCCGAGAGCATCCTGCCGCAATCGGTCCTGCGCGCCTCTATCACCGCCGCTTACCGTCGCCCGGAACCGGAAGTGGTGCCGATGCTGATTGAGCAGGCACGCCTGCCGGCCACCATGGCTGAAGCCACCAACAAGCTGGCCGCCTCGATTGCCGAGAAACTGCGCAATCAGAAGAGCGCCGGCGGCCGTGCCGGGATTGTTCAGGGGTTGCTGCAGGAGTTTTCCCTGTCGTCCCAGGAAGGCGTAGCGCTGATGTGCCTGGCCGAAGCGCTGCTACGCATTCCGGACAAAGGTACTCGCGACGCCCTGATCCGCGACAAGATCAGCACCGGCAACTGGCAGCCGCACTTGGGTAACAGCCCGTCGCTGTTCGTCAACGCCGCCACTTGGGGCCTGCTGCTGACCGGCAAACTGGTCGCCACCCATAATGAAGCGGGCCTGACCTCCTCCCTGAGCCGCATCATCGGCAAGAGCGGCGAGCCGATGATCCGCAAGGGCGTCGACATGGCCATGCGCCTGATGGGCGAGCAGTTCGTCACCGGTGAAACCATCGCCGAAGCCCTGGCCAACGCCAGCAAGTTCGAATCCAAGGGTTTCCGCTATTCCTACGACATGTTGGGTGAAGCCGCACTCACCGAACATGACGCCCAGAAGTACCTGGCCTCGTACGAACAAGCCATCCACTCGATCGGCAAAGCGTCCCACGGTCGTGGGATTTATGAAGGCCCGGGCATTTCCATCAAGCTGTCCGCACTGCACCCGCGCTACAGCCGTGCCCAGTACGAACGCGTGATGGAAGAGCTGTACCCGCGCCTGCTGTCGCTGACCCTGTTGGCCAAGCAATACGACATCGGCCTGAACATCGACGCCGAAGAAGCCGACCGCCTCGAGCTGTCCCTGGATCTGCTGGAGCGCCTGTGCTTCGAGCCACAACTGACCGGCTGGAACGGCATCGGTTTCGTGATCCAGGCGTACCAGAAGCGTTGCCCATACGTGATCGACTACGTCATCGACCTGGCTCGTCGCAGCCGTCATCGCCTGATGATCCGCTTGGTGAAAGGCGCGTACTGGGACAGCGAAATCAAGCGCGCCCAGGTCGAAGGCCTGGAAGGCTATCCGGTCTACACCCGCAAGGTGTACACCGACGTTTCCTACATCGCTTGCGCCCGCAAGTTGCTGTCGGTGCCGGAAGTCATTTACCCGCAGTTCGCTACGCACAACGCCCACACCCTGTCGGCCATTTACCACATTGCCGGTCAGAACTATTACCCGGGTCAGTACGAGTTCCAGTGCCTGCACGGCATGGGTGAACCGCTGTACGAACAGGTTGTAGGCAAGGTTTCCGAAGGCAAGCTGAACCGTCCGTGCCGCGTGTACGCTCCGGTGGGTACTCACGAAACCTTGCTGGCGTACCTCGTACGTCGTCTGCTGGAAAACGGCGCGAACACCTCGTTCGTCAACCGTATCGCAGACCAGTCCATCTCCATCCAGGAGCTGGTGGCCGATCCAGTGGCCAGCATCGAGCAGATGGCGACGCTGGAAGGCGGCTTCGGCCTGCCACACCCGCGTATTCCGCTGCCTCGCGACCTGTACGGCAGCGACCGCGCCAACTCCAGCGGCATCGACCTGGCCAACGAACATCGTTTGGCTTCGCTGTCCTGCGCCCTGCTCGCAACGGCCCATAACGACTGGAAAGCCGTGCCGATGCTCGGTTGCGCCGCCAGCCAGGAAACACCGGCAGCGGTACTGAACCCGTCCGATCACCGTGACGTGGTTGGCCATGTGCAGGAAGCCACGGTCACCGACGTTGATAACGCGATCCAGTGCGCCCTTAACGCCGCGCCGATCTGGCAGGCCACGCCACCGGCCGAGCGCGCCGCAATCCTCGAGCGTGCCGCCGACCTGATGGAAGGCGAGATCCAGCCGTTGATGGGTCTGCTGGCCCGCGAAGCCGGCAAGACCTTCGCCAACGCCATCGCCGAAGTGCGCGAAGCCGTGGACTTCCTGCGCTACTACGCGGTGCAGGCCCGCAACGACTTCACCAACGATGCCCACCGCCCACTGGGTCCGGTGGTCTGTATCAGCCCGTGGAACTTCCCGCTGGCGATTTTCAGCGGCCAAGTCGCCGCCGCCCTGGCCGCCGGTAACCCGGTACTGGCCAAGCCAGCCGAGCAGACGCCATTGGTGGCCGCTCAAGCTGTACGCCTGTTGCTCGAAGCTGGCATTCCGGAAGGCGTCCTGCAACTGCTGCCGGGCCGTGGCGAAACCGTCGGTGCTCGCCTGGTGGGTGACGAGCGGGTCAAAGGCGTGATGTTCACCGGCTCCACTGAAGTCGCGCGCCTGCTGCAACGCAACATCGCCGGTCGCCTGGACAACCAGGGCCGTCCGATCCCACTGATCGCCGAAACCGGCGGCCAGAACGCGATGATCGTCGACTCCTCGGCGCTGACCGAGCAAGTGGTCATCGACGTGGTGTCCTCGGCCTTCGACAGTGCCGGCCAGCGTTGTTCGGCGCTGCGGGTCCTGTGCCTGCAGGAAGATTCCGCCGACCGCGTCATCGAAATGCTCAAGGGCGCCATGGCTGAGTCGCGCCTCGGCAACCCCGAGCGCCTGTCGGTAGACATCGGTCCGGTAATCGACGCCGAAGCCAAGGCCGGCATCGAGAAGCACATCCAGGCCATGCGCGACAAAGGTCGCACCGTGTACCAGATGGCAATCGCCGACAGCGACGAGTGCAAGCGCGGCACCTTTGTGATGCCAACCCTGATCGAGCTGGAGAGCTTCGACGAACTGCAGCGCGAGATCTTTGGTCCGGTGCTGCACGTGGTGCGCTACAAGCGCAAGGAGCTGGATCAGTTGATCAACCAGATCAACGCCTCCGGCTATGGCCTGACCCTCGGCGTGCATACCCGCATTGACGAGACCATCGCCAAGGTGATCGATAACGTCCACGCCGGTAACGTCTACGTGAACCGCAACATTGTCGGTGCCGTGGTCGGGGTGCAGCCGTTCGGCGGCGAAGGCCTGTCAGGCACTGGCCCCAAGGCCGGTGGTCCGCTGTACCTGTACCGCCTGCTGTCGACCCGTCCGACCGATGCGATCCAGCAATCCTTCGTGCGTGGCGATGCCCTCACTGCGCCGGACCTGCGTTTGCGCGATGCCATGAGCAAGCCGCTGACGGCCCTGCAAGCCTGGGCCGACAGCCAGAAGCTCGCCGAACTGAGTACCCTGTGCGTGCAGTTCGCCGCCCAATCGCAAAGCGGTATCACCCGGACCCTGACCGGCCCGACCGGCGAACGCAACAGCTACGCCATCCTGCCCCGCGAGCACGTGCTGTGCCTGGCGGACGTGGAAGGCGATCTGCTGACGCAACTGGCGGCCGTGCTGGCCGTAGGTGGCTCGGCCGTATGGCCGGAAACCGACACCAGCAAAGCCTTGTTCGCACGCTTGCCGAAGGACATTCAGGCACGTATCCAGCGGATTTCCGACTGGGCCAAGGACGAAGTGGTGTATGACGCGGTCCTGCACCACGGCGACTCGGATCAACTGCGTAGCGTTTGCCAGCAAGTGGCCAAGCGTGCCGGCGCCATCGTCGGGGTCCACGGTTTGTCCCAGGGCGAAACCAACATTGCGTTGGAGCGCCTGGTGATCGAGCGGGCGTTGAGCGTCAACACGGCTGCCGCGGGTGGTAACGCCAGCCTGATGACTATCGGCTAAACTGCTGTAAAGCAGGCACCTGCAATGGGTGCCTGGCCATCGAATCCCTGTGGGAGCGGGCTTGCTCGCGAAAGCGGTGTATCAGTCGCAGTTGCTTTGCCTGACCTACCGCTTTCGCGAGCAAGCCCGCTCCCACATTGGATTAGTGTCGCCCTAACCTCTGCATCACTGCCATCAATCATCCTGTTCAGCCTCTATTCCCACGCCTAGACTCGGCCCATTCCAAAAAAGGTAGGCCGCCATGTCCGAGACGCTGCTCAGTTCCCGCAATCTGGCTTTCGAGCTGTATGAAGTCCTTGATGCCGAGGGCCTGACCCAGCGCGAGCGGTTTGCCGAACATAATCGCGAAACCTTCGACGCGGCCATCGGTACGGCCCGTAGCATCGCCGAGAAATTTTTCGCCCCGCACAACCGCAAGAACGATGAAAACGAACCGCGCTACGAGAACGGCCAGGCGATCCTGATTCCGGAAGTGAAGCCGGCGGTGGACGCCTTCCTCGAGGCGGGCTTTCTCAACGCCGCGCGCAGCTTCGACGCTGGCGGCATGCAACTGCCGACGTTGCTGTCCCAAGCCTGTTTCGCGCACTTCCAGTCGGCCAACGCCGCTTCCACCTCTTACCCGTTCCTGACCATGGGCGCGGCGAACCTGATCGAAAGCTTCGGCAGCGAGGAGCAAAAGCAACGCTTCCTGCAACCGATGATCGATGGGCGTTTCTTCGGCACCATGGCCCTGACCGAGCCCCACGCGGGCTCGTCACTGTCGGATATTCGTACCCGTGCAGAACCGGCGCCTGACGGCAGCTATCGACTCAAAGGCAACAAGATCTTCATCTCCGGCGGTGATCATCCGTTGTCGGAAAACATCGTGCACATGGTCCTGGCGAAACTGCCGGACGCGCCACCGGGGGTGAAAGGCATTTCGCTGTTTATCGTGCCCAAGTTCCTGGTCAATGACGACGGCAGCCTCGGCCAGCGCAACGACGTGCTGCTGGCCGGGCTGTTCCACAAGATGGGCTGGCGTGGCACCACCTCCACGGCGCTGAACTTCGGCGACAACGGCGAGTGTGTCGGTTACCTCGTAGGAAAACCGCACCACGGCCTGAGCTACATGTTCCAGATGATGAACGAAGCGCGGATCGGCGTCGGCATGGGCGCCGTGATGCTGGGCTACGCCGGCTACCTGTATTCTCTGGAGTACGCCCGCGAACGCCCCCAGGGCCGGGTGCCCGACAGCAAGGACCCGACCACCGCTCCCGTGGCGATCATCCAGCACGCCGACGTGCGCCGCATGTTGCTGACCCAGAAGGCCTACGTTGAAGGCTCGTTTGACCTGGGCCTGTACGCGGCGCGGCTGTTCGACGACACCACGACCCTGGAAAGCGAAGCCGAGCGCAGACGCGCCCATGAACTGTTGGATTTGCTGACCCCCATCGTCAAATCCTGGCCATCGGAGTTTTGCCTGAAGGCCAACGAGCTGGCGATCCAGATTCTCGGCGGCCACGGTTACACCCGTGAATACCCGGTGGAGCAGTATTACCGCGACAACCGTTTGAACCCGATCCACGAAGGCACCCACGGCATCCAGTCCCTGGACCTGTTGGGACGCAAACTGGCGCAAAACGGCGGCGCCGGGCTCAAGCAACTGATCCGCCTGGTGGCCGACACCAGCGAACGCGCCCAGGCGCACGCATCACTGACGCCGCTGCGTCAGCCGTTGGAAGCCCTGGTGGCGCGCCTGCAAACGGTCACCCTGGGCCTGCTGACCGACCTGGGCCAAGGCAAGGTCAACAGCAGCCTCGCCAACTCGGCGTTGTACCTCAAGGTGTTTGGTCACATGGTGATTGGCTGGCGCTGGCTGGAACAGGCGATTCGCGCCGAGGAAGGCTTGGCCAAGGGAAATGCGGCGGACAGCGACTTCTATAAGGGCAAGCTGCAAGCGGCGCGGTATTTCCTGACCTGGGAAGTGCCGGGTTGCCACCATGAGCTGGAACTGCTCGAGGCGCGGGATGATACGTGCCTGGGGATGCGGGATGAGTGGTTCTGATCCAGTTCTTGCGGTGTAGCTCAAATCCAATCGCGAGCAGGCTTGCTCCCACAGTGGATCGGCGGTGAACACAAATTTTGTCACCACCTAATCTACTGTGGGAGCGGGCTTGCTCGCGAAGACGGTGTATCAGCTACAAATATGCTGTCTGACACGCCGCCTTCGCGAGCAAGCCCACTCTCACATTGGATCACCGCCAACCCTTGGCTCTAAAAGGCTTCAAGCCTGCTGGATCGTCTTGGCAATGACATCGACCGTGGCGCTGACTTGCTCTTGATAACGGTCGAGTTCCGCTTTGTGCTGCTTTTGCATTTCAATCTGTTGCGAGCACAGGTTCATCGCCGCCAGCACCAGCAGGCGATCACCGATCAGCGTCGGGTATTTCCTCTTGGTGTCGGCCAGGGCGGCCTTGAGCATCGACGCGGCGTCCAGCAGGGCCTGTTCCTGCCCGGCCGGCGCCTTGATTGAATACTCTTCCCCCAGGATCGAAATGACGGTCACCCCATCGGCACCGTGCTTCATGCGCTGACGGGACCGGTGCTGGCGCGCTCGATCAGGGCCTGGATGCGGGCGGCAGTGGTGCCGTGCAGCTCTTCCTGTTCCATCAGGCTCAGTTGCAGGCTTTCGTTTTCATCCTTGGCCCTGGCAAGTTCCGCGCTCAGGGTTTCATTGAGGCCGGTGAGGTCACGATTCTGTTGCACCAAGTCATTGACCAGTTGCTCCAGTTGACTGAGGGATGTTTCCAACATATTGATTTCCAGGCTTTTTCAAGGGGCGCGTACGATAAAGAAAAGTCACCGCCGATGCCACGATTTACGGGCCGCGGTACTTCGCCGCGAGCTGTAGAGACTGCGAATGGAGAATCTGGTTCCTACCCTTCGTCGTACCGCAACCGTTGCGCTGCGACAAAAAGCACGCAGCCCCTCAAGACTTTAGTCGTATGACCGATAAGTCATGAACACCCGTCACAGCCCCGCACGGACGCGCCTCATCCCGGTACCTTCCATGTCTCTACGTAATATGAATATCGCGCCGCGGGCGTTCCTCGGGTTTGCCCTGATCGGCGCCCTGATGCTGGCCCTCGGGGTGTTTGCCCTGACCCAGATGGGCAAAATCCGCGAGTCCGGCGAAAACATCGTCGACAACAGCGTGCCCAGCATCAAGGCCCTGGATGAGTTCACCTCGCTGACCCTGCGCCTGCGCGTGCTGTCCTACCGCTTGCTGGTCAACCGCGAACCGGACGTCCAGCAGAAAACCTTCGGCCTGTTCGAACAACGTAACCAGCAGATCCAGGCCGCTCAAAGCACCTATGAAAAACTCATCAGCTCCCCGCAAGAACGGGCCGCCTACGATCAGTACCTTCAATTGCTGAGCCAATACCGTCAGCTCGAAGAACGGATGAAAACCCTTTCGCGCAACAATCAACTCGAGGAATTGCGTGCACTGCTCAACACGGAACTGCTAAGCAATTCCGACGCCATCAACGCCGCGATCAATCGCTTGGTGGAGATCAACAACCAGCAAGCCGAGGCCCTCAATCAGGGTGCGAAGCAACAATATTCAACGGCCTTCAATTGGGTCATCACCCTGCTGGTCATCGCCACCGGCCTGACCCTGCTGTTCGCCTGGTTGCTGACCAACAGCATTACCAAGCCGATCGCCAACGCCCTGGACGCCGCCGAAGAAATCGCCAAGGGCAACCTGACCCGACCGATCATCGTGGACGGCAGCGACGAAGCCGGTCGCCTGTTGCGGGCGATGTCGACCATGCAGGAAAAACTGCGCGACACCCTGCAGCGGATCTCCGGCTCGGCCACCCAACTGGCTTCCGCCGCCGAAGAGCTCAACAGCGTCACCGACGAAAGCGCCCGGGGCCTGACCCAGCAGAACAATGAAATCGAACAGGCCGCCACGGCGGTCAATGAGATGACCAGCGCCGTTGAAGAAGTGGCGCGTAACGCCGTCAGCACCTCCGAGGCCTCGAAAAACGCCACCACATCCGCTGGCGACGGCCGCGACCTGGTGCAGGAAACCGTCAGCGCCATCGAACGCATGAGCGCCGATGTGCAAAGCACCGCGACCTTGATCGGCAACCTGGCCGATGAGTCTCGCGACATCGGCAAGGTGCTGGACGTCATTCGCGGCCTGGCCGACCAGACCAATCTGTTGGCCCTGAACGCCGCCATCGAAGCCGCCCGTGCCGGTGAGGCCGGTCGCGGTTTTGCTGTGGTGGCCGACGAGGTGCGCGCCCTGGCCCATCGCACCCAACAGTCGACCAGCGAGATCGAACGCATGATCGGCAGCATCCAGAGCGGCACCGAACACGCCGTGGATTCGATGCGCAACAGCACCGAACGCGCCGAGTCGACCCTGAACATCGCCCGCGGCGCCGGCATGTCCCTGGACACGATCAACACCGCCATCGTCCAGATCAATGAACGCAACCTGGTGATCGCCAGCGCCGCCGAAGAACAGGCCCAGGTGGCCCGTGAAGTGGATCGCAACCTGGTGAACATCCGCGATCTTTCGGTGCAATCGGCCACCGGCGCCAACCAGACCAGCGCCGCCAGTGCCGAACTGTCGCGCCTGGCCGTGGACCTGAACAGCATGGTTGGGCGGTTCAGCCTTTAACCCGTGCAGTTGCTGATCGCTCACCGACTGGGTGGGCGATCAACTCACCAGCTTTTGTGGCGCCTGGGATCCGCTGCATGTGAACCGCTCATCCCAACCTTTTTTGACAGCATCACATTTCAACAGGTTAGAATCGCTGGCACGCAGACTGCATGGTCAGTTTGTGCCCGCCCTTCAGTTTTCCCGGAGTAACGCCTTTGACTGCGACGACCATCAACAGCCTGTTCTTGATCGGCGCGTTGCTGGTGGGTGCGAGCATTCTGGTCAGTTCTCTTTCGTCCCGCCTGGGCATCCCGATTCTGGTGATCATCCTGGCGGTGGGCATGGTGGCCGGTGTCGACGGCGCCGGTATTCTTTTCGATAACTACGCCACGGCCTATCTGGTCGGCAACCTCGCCCTGGCCGTCATCCTGCTGGACGGTGGCTTGCGCACGCGAGTCTCGAGTTTTCGCGTGGCCTTGTGGCCGGCGCTGTCCCTGGCCACGGTCGGCGTATTGATCACCACCGGGCTGACCGGCCTCGCGGCGGCGTGGCTGTTCAACCTGAACCTGATCCAGGGCCTGCTGATCGGCGCCATCGTCGGCTCGACCGATGCCGCGGCGGTGTTCTCTTTGCTCGGCGGCAAGGGCCTGAACGAACGGGTCAGCGCCACCCTCGAGATCGAATCCGGCAGCAACGACCCCATGGCGGTGTTCCTGACCGTGACCCTGATCGGCATGCTCGCCAGTGGTGAAACCGGCTTGCACTGGAGCCTGCTGGGGCATCTGGTGCGCGAGTTCGGCATTGGCGCGGTGATCGGCCTGGGCGGTGGCTGGCTGATGCTGCAACTGGTCAATCGCATCAATCTGGCCAACGGCCTCTACCCAATCCTCGTCATCAGCGGCGGCCTGGCCGTATTCGCCTTGACCAACGCCCTGCATGGCAGTGGCTTCCTCGCGGTGTACCTGTGTGGCCTGGTGATCGGCAACCGCCCCGTGCGCAGCCGCCACGGCATCCTGCACATGCTCGACGGCATGGCCTGGCTGGCGCAGATCGGCATGTTCCTGGTGCTGGGGCTGCTGGTCACGCCCCATGACCTGTTGCCCATCGCCCTGCCCGCCCTGGGCCTGGCGCTGTGGATGATTCTGTTTGCCCGCCCACTGTCGGTCATGGTCGGCTTATTACCGTTCAAGGCCTTCCATGGTCGCGAGAAAGCGTTCATTTCCTGGGTCGGCCTGCGCGGCGCGGTGCCGATCATCCTCGCGGTGTTCCCGTTGATGGCCGGCCTGCCCCACGCCCAGCTCTATTTCAACCTGGCGTTCTTTATCGTGCTGGTCTCGCTGCTGGTGCAGGGCACGAGCCTGCCGTGGGTCGCCAAGCTGCTGCACGTTACCGTCCCGCCCGAGCCGCTGCCGATTTCCCGGGCCGCGCTGGAAGTCCACGTCACCAGCGAGTGGGAGCTGTTCATCTATCGCCTCGGCGCGGAAAAATGGTGCATCGGCTCGCCCCTGCGGGAGCTGAAAATGCCCGAGGGCACGCGCATCGCGGCACTGTTTCGTGGCCAGCAACTGCTCCATCCGTCGGGTAGTACCGTGCTGGAAGTCAATGATTTGCTGTGTGTTATCGGCCATGAACACGACTTGCCGGCCCTGGGAAAACTGTTCAGCCAAGCGCCGCAACGCGGCCTGGATCTGCGCTTTTTCGGCGACTTTGTACTCGAAGGAGACGCCCAGCTGGCCGCGGTTGCGGCGCTATATGGGCTGCAACTCGACGGTATCGATCCCGACATGTCCCTGGGCCGCTTCATCGCTCAGAAAGTCGGCGGCGCACCAGTGGTCGGCGACCAGGTGGAGTGGAACAACACCTTGTGGACTGTTGCGGTCATGGACGGGAACAAGATCGGCAAAGTGGGCGTCAGATTCCCCGAAGGAAGTCGCCCGGGTCCCGGCTTGTTCCTCTAAACTGCTCCCACTCTCACTTGCTTGACCGGTCTATATGCCTACCCTGCGCTCCTTTTTCGCCATCGCCCTGCTGGGCTTGAGTCTTTCCGTCTGCTCACTGCAAGCCGCCGAACCGCTCACCAGCGCCTCGGTAGAGGCCAGCCTGGACAAAATTGCCGACCGCAAACTGCCGGAAGCCGAGCAGAAGGCCTTGCAGGCGGTGCTGCAAAGCACCCTGACCCAGCTCAACAGCAAGGCCGAGTACGAACAGAAGCTGCTCGCGCTCAAGCAGCAATTGGCAAGCGCCCCCAAGCAGAACATCGAAAACCAGCGCGAACTGGCGCGGCTCAAGGGCACCACGCTAGTACCCGTGGCGCAGCGCTACGCCAACCTGCCGATTCCCCAGCTCGAACAAATGCTGACGGAACGCTCCACCCAGCAGGGTGACCTGCAAAAAGCCCTGGCCGACGCCAACAGCTTGATCATCACCGCCCAGACCCGTCCCGAGCGGGCCCAGGCGGAAATTTCCAGCAGCCAGACCCGCATCCAGCAGATCAACGCCATCCTCAAGGCCGGCCGGGATGCCGGCAAGACCCTGAGTGGCGAGCAACGCGACCAGCTCACCGCCGAGCTGGCGGCCCTCAATGCGCTGATTCCGCTGCGCCGCCAGGAACTGGCCGGCAACAGCCAACTGCAGGATCTGGGCAACGGCCAGCACGACTTGCTGATGGAAAAAATCGCCCGCACGGAGCAGGAAATCCAGGACCTGCAAAACCTGATCAACCAGAAGCGCCTGGCCCAGTCCCAGGAGACGGTGACCCAGCAATCCATCGAAGCCCAGAAGGCCGGCGGCAGCAGCCTGCTGGCGACCGAAAGCGCGGCCAACCTGAAGCTCTCCGACTACCTGCTCAAGAGCACCGACCGTCTCAACGAAGTCACCCAGCAGAACCTGCAGACCAAGCAACTGCTGGACAGCGTCACCCAGACCGACGCCGCCCTGGACGAGCAGATCAGCGTGCTCAAGGGCAGCCTGCTGCTCTCCAAGATTCTCTACAAGCAGCGCCAGACCCTGCCGCGCCTGAAGCTGGACCAGAACCTGGCCGACCAGATCGCCGACATCCGCCTGTACCAGTTCGAAGTCAGCCAACAGCGCGAGTTGCTGAACAATCCGAGCGCCTATGTCGACAACCTGCTGGCGTCCCAACCGTCGGAGCAAGCCACACCGCAGCTGCGCAAGACCTTGCTGGAACTGGCGCTGACCCGCGTCGATTTGCTGGAACGCCTGAACCGCGAATTGAGCGCGGTGCTCAACGAATCCATCACCTTGCAGCTCAACCAGAAACAACTGCTCAGCACCGCCCAGAACCTGCGGGCGACCCTCGAAGAGCAGATGTTCTGGATTCCCAGCAACAAGCCGCTGGATTTCGAATGGATGCGTGGGGTGCCAGCGCGCCTGGGCAAACAGGTCGACTCGCTGCCCTGGGCCTCGAGCCTCAGTGAACTGGCCGATGGCCTGACACAACGGCCACTGCTGTTCCTGCCCCTGGCGTTGCTGATTGGTGCATTGCTGTGGCGGCGCAAAAGTCTCTACGCCCGGCTGAACAAGGTTCACCAGGACGTTGGCCACTTCAAGCGCGACAGCCAGTGGCACACGCCCCAGGCGATCCTGATCAATATCCTCCTGGCAATGCCGTTGGCCCTGGCGCTGGCCCTGTGTGGCTACGCCTTGCAAATCGACGCCCGTGGCCAGAACGCCAACCTCGGCGCGGCGCTGCTGCAGATCGGCCAGGCCTGGCTGGTGTTCTACACCGCCTATCGCGTGCTGGCCCCCGGCGGCGTGGCCGAGTTGCATTTCCGTTGGGAGAAACCCCAGGTCGAGTTCCTGCAGGGCTGGATCCGCCGTCTCGGGCTGGTGGTGCTGGCGCTGGTGGCCGTGGTGGCCGTGGCCGAACTGCAACCCTCGGCCCTGGCCGATGACGTGCTCGGCATGCCGGTGGTTCTGACCTGCTACGCCCTGATGGCGTGGCTGCTCAGCCGCCTGCTGCTCAACAGCCCGACGCACCAGAATACCTCGCTGTTTCGCAAGGCTCTCGGGGTGATGTTCACCGCGCTGCCGATCGCGCTGTTTGTGGCGGTGTGCTTTGGCTACTACTACACCGCGTTGAAACTCAGCGACCGGCTGATCAACACCCTGTACCTGCTGATGTTCTGGCTGGTGATCGAAGCCACCTTCGTGCGCGGCCTCTCGGTCGCGGCGCGGCGCCTGGCCTATCAGCGTGCGCTGGCCAAGCGTCAGGCGGCCAAGGAGGCCGGCGACGGCGAAGCGGTGATCGAAGAGCCGACACTGGATATCGAGAAGGTCAACGAACAGTCCCTGCGCCTGATCCGCCTGGCCCTGCTGGGCGGCTTCATCGCCGCGTTGTATTGGGTCTGGTCGGACCTGATCAGCGTGTTCTCGTACCTGGACAACATCACCCTCTACGAATACACCAGCGGCACCGGCGCCAACATGAGCATGGTGCCCATCAGCATCGGCGACATGCTCGGCGCGCTGATCATCATCGGCATCACCTTCGCCCTGGCGCGCAACCTGCCGGGCTTGCTGGAAGTGTTCGTACTCTCGAAGCTGAATCTGGCCCAGGGCAGCGCCTACGCCACCACCACACTGCTGTCCTATGTCATTGCCGGCATCGGCTTCGTCACCACGCTGTCCACCCTCGGCGTGAGCTGGGACAAACTGCAATGGCTGGTGGCGGCGCTGTCGGTGGGCCTGGGCTTCGGCATGCAGGAGATCTTCGCCAACTTCATCTCCGGGATCATGATCCTGTTCGAGCGTCCGGTGCGGATCGGCGACACCATCACCATCGGCAACCTGTCGGGCACGGTCAGCAAGATCCGCATTCGTGCGACCACCATCACCGACTTCGACCGCAAGGACATCATCGTCCCGAACAAAACCTTTATCACCGGGCAGTTGATCAACTGGTCGCTGACCGACACCGTCACCCGGGTGACCCTGAAGCTGGGCGTGGACTACGGCTCGGACCTGGATCTGGTTCGCGAGCTGCTGCTCAAGGCCGCCCGCGAGAACCCACGGGTGTTGAAGGAGCCGGAGCCCATCGTGTATTTCCTGAACTTCGGTGAAAGCACCCTGGACCATGAGTTGCGCATGCATGTGCGCGACCTCGGCGACCGCAACCCGGTACTGGACGAGATCAACCGTTTCATCAACCGCGAATTCAAGAAAGAGAAGATCAACATCTCCTTCAGGCAGATGGAAATCTATCTGAAGAACCTTCACGGCCAGGAATACAAACTGGTGCCCGCCGAGCCTGACGATAAAACCATCGCCCCCGTGCCCTCGACCGTAGCCAGCATCAAGCCGGTGCCCGAGCCGCCGCAAGACACACTCGACTGATCGCGGGATGCCTTGCTGGCATCGCGCCGGAGACGGCCATGAAAACGCTGGAAACGTTGACCTTCGATAACCGCTTCGCCCGCCTGGGCGACAGCTTCTCGACCCATGTGCTGCCCGAGCCCATCGACAACCCACGGCTGGTGGTGGCCAGCCCGGCGGCCATGGCGTTGCTGGATCTGGACCCGAGCGAAGCCCAGGCACCGCTGTTTGCCGAGATATTTGGCGGCCACAAGTTGTGGGCCGAAACCGAGCCTCGGGCGATGGTGTATTCGGGGCACCAGTTCGGTCACTACAACCCGCAACTGGGCGATGGTCGCGGGTTGCTGCTGGGCGAGGTGTACAACGAGGCCGGCGAGCACTGGGACTTGCACCTCAAGGGTGCCGGCCAGACGCCCTTCTCACGGATGGGCGACGGACGGGCGGTACTGCGTTCCTCGATCCGCGAATTCCTCGCCTCCGAAGCCCTGCACGCCTTGGGCATCCCCACCACCCGCGCTTTGTGCGTAATCGGTTCGGACACCCCGGTGTGGCGCGAAAAGCAGGAGCGCGCCGCCATGGTGCTGCGCCTGGCGCCCAGCCATGTGCGTTTCGGCCATTTCGAATATTTCTACTACACCAAGAAGCCCGAGCTGCATGCCGCCCTCGCCGAGCACGTGTTGAACCTGCACTTCGCCGAGTGCCGCGAGCAGTCGGAGCCGTACCTGGCGATGTTCCGCGAGATCGTCGAGCGCAACGCCGAGCTGATTGCCAAATGGCAGGCCTACGGTTTCTGCCACGGCGTGATGAACACCGACAACATGTCGATCCTGGGCATCACCTTCGACTTCGGGCCGTTCGCGTTCCTCGACGACTTCGATGCCAACTTCATCTGCAACCACTCCGATGACCAGGGCCGCTACTCATTCAGCAACCAGGTGCCCATCGGCCAGTGGAACCTCAGCGCCCTGGCCCAGGCCCTGACGCCGTTCATCAGCGTCGAAGCCCTGCGCGAAACCCTCGGCCTGTACTTGCCACTGTTCCAGGCTCACTACCTGGACCTGATGCGCCGCCGCCTCGGCCTGACCCTTGCCGAAGAAGACGACCAGAAACTGGTGGAGCGTCTGCTGCAACTGATGCAGAACAGCGGCGTCGACTACAGCCTGTTTTTCCGCCGGCTGGGCGATCAATTCCCCGAACACGCCGTCGCCATCCTTCGCGATGACTTCGCCGACCTCAAGGGCTTCGACGCCTGGGGTGAGCTTTACATCGCCCGCGTCAGCCGCGAGGGCGCTGTCGACCAGGATCAGCGCCGCGCCCGCATGCACGCCGTCAACCCGCTGTACGTACTGCGCAACTACCTGGCGCAGAAAGCCATCGACGCCGCCGAGTCAGGCGACTACGACGAAGTCCGCCGCCTGCACACGGTGCTGAGCCACCCATTCGAAGAACAACCGGGCATGGACAGCTACGCGCAACGCCCACCGGAGTGGGGCAAGCATCTGGAGATCAGTTGTTCGTCGTAACTTTCAGGTTTGCCTGAACGACAGTCATCGCGAGCAAGCTCGCTCCCACAAAAGCACTCACACTCAAAGGCTCCTGCCCTACGCCATATCACTCTGGCTGAATTCCTCGGCGAGAAAATCAATCAACGTACGCACCGACGGCAGCAACCCGCGCCGCGAGGCGAAGATCGCATGGACGATGCCGCACTTGGGCGTCCAGCCCGGCACCAGCTCCACCAGCCGACCGGCCGCGATGTCTTCTCGTACCACCACGGCGGGCAAATGGGCGATGCCGATACCCGCCAGCACGGCGTGACGCAGGGCCAGCAGGTCATCGGTGACCATGCGCGGTTCATGGCGGATCAGCGCGCGGGTGCCGTCCGGGCCGAACAATTCCCACTGATATTCGCGCTGCGCCGCGCCCCAGTGCACGCTCGGCAAACCGTTGAGGTCCGCCGGGGAGGCGGGTGAAGACAAGCGCTCGCGGTAAGCCGGGCTGCCCACCAGGCATTGGGTGCTGTTGCCCAGGACTTTCATGACCATGTCGGTGTTTTCCAGCGGCGGAAAGCGCACCCGCAACGCGATGTCGAAACCCTCATGGATCAGGTCGACCCGGCGGTTGGTGCTCTCGATGAACAACTCCACCCGCGGGAACTTGAGCATGTAGCGGGTCAGCATCGGCCCGACCCAGCTGTTGAGAAGCGCCGTCGGACAACTGATGCGCACCAGCCCCTGGGGTTCGGAGCGGTTGCGTTCGATCACTTCGGCCGCGCTCTCGGCTTCGACCCGCATCGCCAGGCAGCGCTGGTAGTAGGCCTGGCCGATCTCCGTCAACGAGCAATGACGACTGGTGCGATGGATCAACCGCACCCCAAGGCGCTCTTCCAGTTGGGCAATCCGCCGGCTGAGCTTCGACTTGGGCATGTCCAGCGCCCGGCCGGCAGCGGCGAAACCGCCGTGCTCGACCACCTGGGTGAAGTAGTAAAGCGTGTTGAGGTCTTCGATGATCGTTCTCCAAATAGAACGCTAAGGCGAATTTTTGCAGTCTAGCGCATCAAAGGTGCCAGTTTTAATCTACACCCATCGAAACGCAACACGGATTGACGCCGGAGCGCTTCGACCGGATGAGTCACCGATCAATCGCTACACCGACATTAAAAACCTTAACCAAGCCGAGACCTTCGGCAACCAAAACTTAATGAGGGCTACGCCATGACTACTTCCTACAAACGTCTCGACAAAGATAACGCCGCCGTTCTGCTGGTAGACCACCAGGCTGGCCTGCTGTCCCTGGTGCGTGACATCGACCCGGACCGCTTCAAGAACAACGTGCTGGCCCTGGCCGACCTGGCCAAATACTTCAAGCTGCCAACCATCCTCACCACCAGTTTCGAAACCGGCCCCAACGGCCCGCTGATGCCCGAGCTCAAGACCCTGTTCCCGGACGCGCCGTACATCGCTCGCCCCGGCCAGATCAACGCCTGGGACAACGAAGATTTCGTCAAGGCCATCAAGGCCACCGGCAAGAAGCAACTGATCATCGCCGGCGTGGTGACTGAAGTCTGCGTGGCTTTCCCGGCACTGTCGGCCCTGGCCGAAGGTTTCGAGGTGTTCGTGGTCACCGATGCCTCCGGCACTTTCAACGAGCTGACCCGTCAATCGGCCTGGGACCGCATGTCTTCCTCGGGTGCGCAACTGATGACCTGGTTCGGCCTGGCTTGTGAGCTGCACCGCGACTGGCGCAACGATGTGGAAGGGCTGGCGACCTTGTTCTCCAACCACATCCCGGACTACCGCAACCTGATGACCAGCTACAACACGCTGACCAACGCTAAATAAGCGGCAGCAATAAGCGACCCTGTGGGAGCGAGCTTGCTCGCGATAGCAGTCTGATAGTCGATGCATCATTGACTGGTAGACCGCAATCGCGAGCAAGCTCGCTCCCACAGGTTTTTGCGGTGGTTTCTATATAGTGTTCAATCTATATCGATGATTTTTTCTGGAGACTGACCTGATGCTGATCCCCTGCCCCCACTGCAACGGGCTCAACCGCATCCCCGCCGAACGCCTGGGCGATCAGCCCAAGTGCGGGCGCTGCAAGGCCCAGGTGTTATTGAGCAAACCGTTCGAACTCAAGCAAGGCGACTACGCCAGCCAGATCAAGGGCGACCTGCCGCTGTTGGTGGATGTCTGGGCCGATTGGTGCGGGCCCTGCAAATCCTTCGCGCCCGTGTTCGAACAGGCCGCTGTGCAATTGGCGGGTAAATGCCGCTTGGCCAAGCTCGACAGCGAGGCCAATCAGCAACTATCGGCGCAGTTGGGGATCCGCTCGATTCCCAGCCTGATCCTGTTCAAGGACGGTCGGGAAGTCGCGCGCCAGAGTGGGGCGCTGCCGTTGCCGCAATTGATGGGCTGGTTGCGTAGCCAGGGCATCTGAAACCATGGGATCCCTGTGGGAGCGGGCTTGCTCGCGAATGCGGCGTACTAGACACATAGATGTCGACTGACACACCGCCTTCGCGAGCAAGCCCGCTCCCACATTGGTGTTGTACAAGCCAGTGAGTCAGGCGCTTTCCAGCAACCCATGCAACTCCACGAACTGCTGGGTCAGCTTGTGCCGCGGGTCCAGGTGGATCAGCGGCAGGCTGGCCTGATGGGATTCGCGCATGCGCACCGAACTGCTCAGGTACACCGGCAATACCGGCAAGCCTTCGGCAATCAATTCGTCGAGGATCTGCTGTGGCAGGCTGGCGCGGGCCTGGAACTGGTTGACCACGATGCCTTCGACTTCCAGGCCTTCGTTATGGTCGTCCTTGAGTTCTTCTATTTCCGCCAGCAGGCCGTACAGTGCCTGTCGGGAAAAGCTGTCACAGTCAAAGGGGATCAGCACACGATCGGCGGCGATCAACGCTGAAACTGCATAGAAGTTCAGGGCCGGCGGGGTGTCCAGATAAATCCGGTCGTAGTCCTCCTCCAGCTCTTCAAGCAGTTTGCGCAGTTTGTTGATCTTGTGTTTCGCCTCGAGCTTGGGCTGTAGATCGGTCAGCTCTGCGGTGGCGGTAATGACGTGCAGGTTATCGAACGGTGTTTCGTAGATATCCACCTTGTTCTTTTTCGAGAATGGCCCCGACGACAGGGTCTGCTTGAAGAAGTCGGCGATGCCCATGGGGATGTCATCGCCGGTCAGGCCAGTCAGGTATTGCGTCGAGTTGGCCTGGGCATCCAGATCCACCAACAGCGTGCGATACCCCTCGCTGGCGCTGACCGCCGCCAGGTTGCAGGCGATGCTCGACTTGCCCACGCCACCTTTCTGATTGAACACCACACGCCGCATGTCAAAACCTCCGTGTATCAAAGATTCCCGAGTGTAGTAGGCCGGGATACCGCTTAGCTACCTTCTGCGAAGAAGGACTACAGCATCAGTGGCTTTTTCCACCAATGAGTCGTCAATTCGACTGGGACCTGACAGAAACAACCGACAGACATGCTCGTCATGATCGTGACAATGTCACTGCCTGACATTTAAGCGGACCAACCAGTACATTTTGCTGGACAAAATGTAACCAGTATTTGCTACAAGCCAATCGCACCGGGATAATGCGCGCCACTTGGGTCGCAAGACCATGCAGGGTTGGACGCGGGTCAAACCACTGAACCGTGACAATAAAAGCCCGCAGGGGTGGGGTGAATTTTGTGATCAATTTCAACATCGCCCAATGGCGCGCATGGGCCCCTGGGCTCGAAAGCGTGGACGATTGGCAGGCATGGAGCCGACAGCCGGTGGTAGTTCCGGCCAGCGATGCCGCCCCAGACGTATCGTTTCTGCCGGCCATGCAGCGCCGGCGCCTCAGCCGCCTGGCGCGGATGGCCTTCAGTGTCGGCTGGCCACTGGCCGAGGGGCGAGCGGACCTACCGTTGGTCTTTATTTCCCGCCACGGCGAAACCCCGCGCACGTTCGAGATTCTCAAGGACCTGGCGGCTGACCAACCCTTGTCGCCAACCCAGTTCAGCCTGTCGGTGCATAACGCAGTGATCGGTCTGTGGTCGATCATGCGTGGCGAAACCAGCGAAATGACCGCCCTGGCCGCCACGGGTGACGGGCTGGAACACGGCGTGCTGGAGGCCGCCGCGCTGTTGAACGAGGGCGCACCAGCCGTGCTGTTGGTGGTCACCGAAGAACAACCACCCCAGGTGTATGCCCCCTGGGTCGACGACGTACCGTTTCCCTATGCGGTGGGCCTGCTGCTGACCCCGGGCAACGACTGGCAGTTGGACCTTTGCGCGCCAATCGGCCAGATCCCCGGCAGCGACTGGCCCCATGCCCTGGATCTGTTGCGTACGCTACTGAACAACGCAACCACCTGCCAACATGCCTGGAAAAATCGTGTATGGACCTGGCAACGCAGCCGGTGACCGGTAAACATCGCGACGCCTATTACTGGCGCCTGTTCGCGACCGCCGCAAGCTTCGCCCTGTTCGGGCTGGGCGGGCTGTGCCTGCGTGTGTTGGTGTTTCCGTTGCTGGCCTGGCTGCCTGGCGATGCCCAGGCCCATCGACAGCGGGCCCGGCGTACGGTCGGACGGCTGTTCTGGTTCTTTATCCGGTTCATGGCCCGCACCGGCGTGCTCACCTATCAGATCGACGGCGCCGAAAAACTCGGTCGGCCCGGGCAGATGATCATCGCCAACCACCCGTCGCTGATCGACGTGGTGTTCCTGATCGGGCTGGTGCGCGACGCCAACTGCGTGGTCAAGCAAAGCCTGTGGGAAAACCCTTTTACCCGCGGGCCGCTGCGCTCGACCCAATACATCAGCAACGACGGCAGCATGGACATGCTCGCTGCCGCCAGCGATGCCCTGCAAGACGGCCAGAGCCTGATCGTATTTCCCGAAGGTACGCGCACCCAACCCGGCCATGCACCAGCCTTTCATCGGGGCGCGGCGGCCATTGCCCTGCGCGGTGCGAAAATCCTCACCCCCGTCACCATCAAGGTCAGCCCTACCACCCTGACCAAGGCCGAACCCTGGTATCGCATCCCCCATCGCCGCGTGCACTTCAGTTTTCGCGTGGGGGCCGATATAGACCCACAGGCGTTCGCCGCGCTCGGCCCGCCACCCCAGGCTTCGCGCAGGCTCAACGATTTTCTGCATCACTATTACATCAAGGAGCTCGCCGAAGATGAGCGATCTGCACCGTGACATCAAACAGCTGATCATCGACGCCCTGGGCCTGGAGGATATCGGCATCGACGACATCGGCGACCACCAGACCCTGTTCGGCGAAGGCCTGGGCCTGGACTCGGTGGATGCCCTGGAGCTAGGCCTGGCGATCCAGAAGGAGTACGGCATCAAGATAGATGCCGACGCCAAGGACACCCGTAACCATTTCAGCAATGTGGCAAGCCTTGCGGCCTTCGTCACTGCAAAACGCCCCTGAGACCGGACCATGCAAACTCGTGACGATATTTTCAACACCCTGCGCGATGCTCTGGTCGAGCTTTTCGAGCTGGACCCTCAGCGTGTAACGCTGGAATCGAACCTGTACCAGGATCTGGAAATCGACAGCATCGACGCGGTCGACCTGATCGACCACATCAAGCGCCAGACCGGCAAGAAAATCGCCGCCGAAGAATTCAAGTCGGTACGCACCGTCAACGACGTGGTCGAGGCGGTCTATCGACTGGTCCAACCGGCCGCATGACCCGGCTGATTGGCCTCGGCCTGCTGCTGGCGGGCCTGCTGTACCCCTTTGCGGTGTATTTCGGCATGGAGCACTTCGCCCCGTGGCAGTTCGGCCTGCTACTGGGTAGCCTGTGGCTGGCCCGGGCATTGCTTGGCAAGGGCGGGCCCGGTAGTCGCTGGATGGCGGCCACGGCGATCATGTTTTGCGTATTGCTCGCGCTGTTCGACAGCCCACTCTTGCTGCGCTGGTACCCCGTGCTGATCAGCGCCTTCATGCTCGGGCTGTTCGCCCTGAGCCTGAAATACGGCCCGCCGGTGATCGAACGCCTGGCCCGCCTGCGCGAACCGCAGCTACCGGCCAAGGCAGTGGTGTATACCCGCCAGGTCACGGTGGCCTGGAGTGTGTTTTTCCTGTGTAACGGTTTGCTCGCCGCCGCCCTGACCCTCTGGGCGCCGCTGAGCTGGTGGATGTTGTACACCGGCCTGATTTCCTACGGATTGATGGGGCTGCTGTTTGCCATTGAATGGCTCATACGACAACGGGTAAGAGGCCGCCCATGAATTGGATAACACTTGAGCAGATGTTGCTCGAGGCTCAGCCGGATCGCGCTGTTGCAGTCGACCCGGCACTGAATCACTCGCAGCTGCGAGGCGCAGCCTTGTGCCTGGCCGCCGGCCTCCAGGCCCGGGGTGTTCGGCATGTGGCCGTGCACCTGGAAGATGCCGCCGACCTGGCGATTGCCCTGCTTGGCGCCTGGCGCGCCGGGGTTCGCGTCTTGCTTCCGGCCGACCTGCAAGCGCAAACACGCCAGCGCTGGGCGGCGGATGTCGACCTGTGGCTGACCGACCAGCCCGGTGACACCCATCCAGGCGACTTGCAACTGGCGCCGCTGGACGCCGCCGAACTGGACCTCGATCACTGCTGGCTGAGCCTGTGCACCTCCGGCTCCAGCGGCGAGCCCAAGCGCATCGAGAAAAACCTGCGCCAGTTGAGTAACGAAGTCCACGCCCTGGAGCAGTTGTGGGGCGCCGACCTGGGCCCGGCCTGCATGATCGGCAGCGTCGCCACCCAGCACATCTACGGCCTGCTATTCCGAGTGCTGTGGCCACTGTGCGCCGGACGTGTGTTCGTACGTCGGCAGTTGGCCTTCCCGGAGGACCTGCAGCGCGCCAGCCGCGAGCACCCGGCCTTCGCCTGGGTCGCCAGCCCGGCGCTGCTCAAGCGAATGGGTGACAACCTCGACTGGCCGGCCTTGAGCAGCGTGCGCCGGGTGTTTTCCTCCGGTGGCGCCTTGCCGGCCGAGGCTGCCCAAAGCCTGCAGCAACGCCTGGGTCAGTGGCCAACAGAGATCTTCGGCAGCTCGGAAACCGGCGGCATCGCCTGGCGCCAGGGCGGTGGGCTATGGCAACCGTTCTGCGGTATCGCGTTGAGCCAGGACAGCGACGGCGCCTTGCTGATCGCTTCGCCTTACTTGCCAGCCGGGCATGTGGAACACACCGCCGACGCGGCGCGAATCGCCGCGGACGGACGCTTCGAATTGCTCGGGCGGCTGGACCGCATCGTCAAACTCGAAGAAAAACGCATTTCCCTGCCGATGCTGGAACAGGCGCTGGTGGCCCACGACTGGGTCAGCGAAGCGCGGCTGGGGGTGGTGCAGGAAAACCGCGCCTCCCTCGGCGCACTGCTGGTGCTGAGCGAAAGCGGCCTGCACGCCTTGCGCAACCTGGGCCGGCGCGCCGTTACCGAAGGCCTGCGCCGACACCTGAGCGAGCACTGCGAAACCCTCGCCCTGCCTCGGCGCTGGCGCTGGCTGCGGCAGTTGCCGCTCAACGCCCAGGGCAAACTGCCCCAGGCCGAAGTCGAAGCCCTGCTGATGGCGCCGCGCCCCAAAGCGCCTGAAGTGCTGGAACAAGTCGAAACCGACGGTGAATGGAACCTGCAACTGGTCGTGCCGCCTGACCTGGCGTACTTCAGCGGCCACTTCCCCACCGCACCGGTACTGCCCGGCGTGGTGCAGGTCGACTGGGCCATGAGCCTGGGCCGACAACTGCTGGACTTGCCGCCCCGATTCGTCGGCATGGAAGTGCTGAAATTCCAGCAACTGGTCCGCCCCGGCGATCAGGTCCAGCTGCACCTGCGCTTCGACCGCGAACGCGGCAAGCTGTACTTCGCCTACCGCAATGACACCGCAGCCTGTTCCAGTGGGCGGATTGTGTTGGGGATGGCTAATGATTAATTGCACCGCCCTCCCTCGCCACACAATGCACTTTAGCCACCGAGACATGCCGCATGCATAACCCCTGCGCCGTCATTCCGGTCTACAACCACGAAACCGCCATCTGCGCCGTGGTCCAGGCGTTGCTCGCCAACGGCCTGCCCTGTGTGCTGGTGGACGACGCCAGCAGCCCGGGCTGCGCGGCCGTGCTGGAGCAACTGGCCGACGGCGAGCAGGTGCATCTGATACGGCTGGCAGTCAACCAGGGCAAGGGCGGCGCGGTGATGACCGGCCTGCGGGAGGCTTCGCGCCTGGGCTTCAGCCACGCCTTGCAGGTGGATGCCGACGGCCAGCACGACCTTGGCGACGTTAAAGCCTTTATCGAGCAGTCCCGCGCCCACCCGGACGCAGTGATCTGCGGCTATCCGCAATACGACGCCAGCGTGCCGAAAGGCCGTCTCTATGCGCGCTACCTGACGCACGTCATGGTCTGGATCAACAGCCTGTCCCTGCAAATCCGCGACTCCATGTGCGGCTTTCGGGTCTATCCCTTGCCACCGACCCTGGCGCTGATCGACTCGGCGAACATCGGCAAGCGCATGGACTTCGACTCCGACATCCTCGTGCGCCTGGCCTGGCGCAACCAACCGATGCGCTGGTTGCACACCCGGGTTCACTACCCCCAGGACGGGGTCTCGCACTTTCGCCTGTTCCACGACAACGTGCTGATTTCCAGCATGCACACCCGATTGTTCTTCGGCATGCTGGTGCGTTCTCCCTTGATTCTCTGGCGACGGTGGCGGGCATGAGCCTTCAGGCAGATAAACAACACTGGGCCGACCGTCAGGAACGCGGCAGTTTCTGGCTGATGAAATTCACCGCGTTCGCCGCCAAGGTGCTGGGCCGCCGGCTACTCAGCCCACTGCTGTACGGCATCGTCCTGTATTTCTTCGTGTTCGGTCGCAGCGCCCGGCAGGCCGCCTGGCAATATCAGCAGCGCCTGGCCGATTGGAGCGAGCGCCCCGACCTGCGCCCGACCCATCGGCGGGTGTTCGGCCAGTTCATGGCGTTCGCCGACTCCCTGCTGGACAAGCTCGATGTCTGGAACGGCAAGCTGAGCATCGAACAGATCGAAATCGTCGACAAGGCGCTGCTGCGCAATCATTTGCGTGACACCCGCGGTCAGATGCTGGTGGGCGCGCACCTGGGCAACCTGGAAATGTGCCGGGCCCTGGCCGAGCTGGGTGAGAAAGTGACCATGAACGTGCTGGTGCACACCAAACACGCCGAGCAGTTCAATCGCTTGCTGGGTGAAGCCGGCGCCACGCACCTGCGGCTGATCCAGGTCAGCGAGCTGGACCCGGTGATCATGCTGCAACTGAGCGAACGCCTGGAGCGCGGCGAGTGGCTGGCGATTGCCGGCGACCGCGTGCCGCTGCACGGCGGGCGCAGCGTGACCGTGGACTTCATGGGCCATCGCGCCGCCTTTCCCCAAGGGCCGTGGCTGCTGGCCGGCCTGCTGAAATGCCCGATCAACCTGCTGATGTGCCTCAAGCACGAGGGGCGCTATCGCGTCACCCTCGAGCCCTTCGCCGATGCCGTACTGTGGAAACGCAACGACCGCGAGCAAGTGATCGCCCACTGGGCCGGCCGCTACGCCGAACGCCTGGCGCAGTATTGCCTCCAGGCCCCCCAACAGTGGTTCAACTTTTACCCTTTCTGGAAGACCGATGACGATGCCCACTCTTGAGCCGGTAACCTTCGGCGAACGCCCCTTGCGCATCGAAGATGTGCTGGCCCTGGCCAACCGTCACGCGCCGACGCAGTTGCAGGATGACCCGGCGTTCCGCCAGCGCATCGCCAAGGGTGCGCAATTCCTCGATTCCTTGCTGGACAAGGAAGGCGTGATCTACGGCGTGACCACCGGTTACGGCGATTCCTGCGTAGTGGCCGTGCCGTTGCACCACGTCGAAGCCCTGCCGCGTCACTTGTATACGTTCCACGGCTGCGGCCTGGGCAAGCTGCTGGACGCCCAGGCCACTCGCGCGGTGTTGGCGGCGCGTTTGCAGTCGTTGTGCCACGGCGTGTCCGGGGTCCGGGTGGAGTTGCTGGAACGCCTGCAGGCCTTTCTCGAACACGACATCCTGCCGCTGATTCCGGAAGAAGGCTCGGTGGGCGCCAGCGGCGACCTGACGCCGCTGTCCTACGTCGCCGCGACCCTGTCCGGCGAGCGGGAAGTGATGTTCGGTGGCGAACGCCGCCTGGCCGCCGATGTGCACCGCGAACTCGGTTGGACCCCGTTGGTGCTGCGGCCCAAGGAAGCCCTGGCGCTGATGAACGGCACCGCCGTGATGACTGGCCTGGCCTGCCTGGCCTTCGCCCGCGCCGATTACCTGCTGCAACTGGCAACCCGCATCACCGCGCTCAACGTCGTCGCCCTGCAAGGCAACCCGGAACACTTCGACGAGCGCCTGTTCGCCGCCAAGCCACACCCGGGGCAGATGCAAGTCGCCGCGTGGCTGCGCAAGGACCTGGCGATCGACGCCCCGACTGCACCGCTGCATCGCCTGCAGGATCGCTACTCTCTGCGCTGCGCGCCCCATGTGCTCGGCGTGCTGGCCGACAGTCTGAACTGGCTGCGCTCGTTCATCGAAACCGAACTCAACAGCGCCAACGACAACCCGATCATCGACGCCGAAGCCGAGCGGGTGCTGCACGGTGGGCATTTCTACGGCGGGCATATCGCCTTCGCCATGGACAGCCTGAAGAACCTGGTGGCCAACGTCGCCGACTTGCTGGATCGACAACTCGCGCTGCTGGTGGACGAGCGCTACAACCATGGCCTGCCGAGCAACCTGTCCGGCGCCAGCGCCGAGCGGGCGATGCTCAACCATGGTTTCAAGGCCGTGCAGATCGGCACCAGCGCCTGGACCGCCGAGGCTCTGAAAAACACCATGCCGGCCAGCGTGTTCTCACGCTCCACCGAGTGCCACAACCAGGACAAGGTGAGCATGGGCACCATTGCCGCCCGGGATGCGATCCGCGTGCTGGAACTGACCGAACAAGTCGCCGCCGCGACGCTGCTGGCTGCCAATCAGGGCGTATGGCTGCGCAGCCGTGCTGAAGACGCGCGACCACTGCCACCGGCCCTGGCCGCCATGCACGAACAACTGGCCGAGGATTTCGCACCGGTTATCGAAGACCGCGCCCTGGAAGGCGAATTGCGCCTGTGCCTGCAACGCATCGCCGAACAACACTGGAGGCTGCATGCGTAGCAAGGGACTGCTGCACGTCGACACCCAGATTGTGGTGCCATTTTTCGACGTCGATTCGATGAACGTGGTCTGGCACGGTCACTACGTCAAATACCTGGAAGTGGCCCGCTGCGCCTTGCTCGACCGGATCGGCCACAACTACAACGACATGCTCGAATCCGGCCATGCATGGCCGATCATCGACCTGCAACTGCGCTACGTGCGCAGCGCCGTGTTCGGCCAGACCCTGACCGTGCGCGCCAGCCTGGTGGAATGGGAAAACCGCCTGAAGATCAACTACCTGATCAGCGACGCAGCAACCGGCGAACGCCTGACCCGCGCCAGCTCCGTACAGGTGGCCGTGGACATGAGCCGCCGTGAAATGCTGCTGGCCTCGCCCCGGGTGTTTGTCGAAGCCGTCGAAAGGATGCTGCCATGAAGCGCCTGTCTGCCTGGCTACTGTTGTGCTGCCTGTCGCCCCTGGCCCAGGCCTTTGACCTGCAACAGTTGAGCGATCAACTGGCCCGCCCGGACGTGATCCACGGCCAGTTCATCCAGGAAAAACACCTGCGCGCCCTGCCCCAGCCCCTCACCAGCAAGGGCCGTTTTGTCCTGGCGAAAAACCACGGCCTGCTCTGGCTGCTGCAAACCCCGCTGCAACAGGACTACCGCATCACCGCCCAGGGCATCGCCCGGCGGGATGGCAACACCTGGCAGATGCTGCCGAACAAGAGCGCCGGGGCCGAGCAGAACCGTCTGTTCCTGGCGGTGTTGCAGGGCGACAGCACTGGCTTGCAACGGGACTTCGAGCTGAGCCTGTCAGGCGAACCGCAGCAGTGGAAACTCACCCTGACCCCACGTTCGATGCTGCTCAAACAGGTCTTCAACCAGATCAACATCGACGGCGGCGAACTGGTGCAACGCATCGAGCTGCTGGAAACCCAGGGCGACAGCACCGTACTGCGCATGCAAGACGCTACCCACGCACAACCTTTGAGCGAAGCGGAACAACATGATTTTGCCGAGTGAACGGAGGCTGCCGCGGCTGTTCCTGATCCTGCTGCTGGCGGTGTTGGCGCTTGCCGGTTGGCAATGGCGCAACGGCGCGCCGCTGTCGGCCAATCTCATGGAACTGGTGCCGGGGACGTCTCCCGATGCCTTGGAGATCACCGCCGAGCAACGTATGCAGGAGCCGCTGAACCGCGAGGTGCTGGTGCTGGTCGGTCACGCCGACCGCAAACAAGCCATCACCCTGGCGCAGAAACTTGGCGAGCAGTGGCAAGCCAGCGGCCTGTTCGACCAGGTCCAGTGGACGTTGCAGGCCGACCTGCCGGCGCTGCGCACGCAATTGCTTAACGGACGGCTGGCGATGCTCTCGGCGGCAGACCGCCAGCAGTTGATCGACCAGCCCCAGGTGTTCATCCAACAACGGGTGCAGGCCCTGTTCGACCCGTTCAGCGGCTTCAGCCTGGTGCCGAGTCAGGACGACTGGCTGGGCCTGACCGGGCGCATCCAGAACAGCCAGCCGCAACGCGGCGCGATACAGCTGGACGTGGGCAGCGGTGCGTTGATCGCCGAAGCCGATGGCAAACATTGGGTGATGCTGCGGGCCCGTACCCATGGCAACGCTTTCGACATGAACCTGCCGCTGAAAGTCGCCGAGTTACTGCAGCACAGCCGCGATCAGGCGGGCCAGGCCCAGGGGCAACTGCTGGCGGCCAGCGGCCTGCTGTACGCCGCCAGCGGCCAGCAACAGGCATCACGGGAAATCACCTGGGTCGGCGGTGGGGCGACGGTCGGCATCTTGCTGCTGCTGTTGCTGGCCTTCCGGCGCTTGCGGGTGTGGCTGGCATTCGTGCCGGTACTGGTGGGCATGCTGTTCGGCGCGGTGGCCTGCGTGGCGCTGTTTGGCCGCATGCACGTCATGACCCTGGTGCTGGGTTCCAGCCTGATCGGCGTGGCCGTGGATTACCCGCTGCACTACCTGTCCAAAAGCTGGAGCCTCAAGCCTTGGCGCAGTTGGCCAGCCCTGCGCCTGACCCTGCCGGGGCTGAGCCTGAGCCTGATGACCACCTGCATCGGTTACCTGGCCCTGGCCTGGACGCCATTCCCGGCCCTGACCCAGATCGCGATATTTTCCGCCGCCGGGCTGATCGGCGCCTACCTGAGCGCGGTCTGCCTGCTGCCGGCGCTGCTCAAGGGCGCCGAGTTGCGTCCGGCCCAGTGGCCGCTGCAGCTCTGCGAACACCTGCTCAACGCCCGCACAACGCTGGTGACGCGGGTGGGCACCCCCGTCCTGCTGGTGCTGCTGCTGGCCTTCTGCGCGGGCGGGCTCTGGCACCTGACCACGAAGAACGACATCCGCCAGTGGATCGGCACACCCCAGCACCTGACCGACGAAGCCCGCGACATTGCTCGCATCACCGGTTTCCAGCCCACCAGCCAGTTCTTCCTGATCCGCGCCACCGATCAATCACAACTGCTGGAGCGCCAGACAGCGCTCAACGAGCGACTGGACCAATTGATCGGCCTGGAAAAACTCCAGGGCTATCTGTCCCTGAACCAATTGGTCAACTCCCCGGCCGAACAGCAGAAAGTGCGCGAGGCCCTGGCCCGGTTGCCGGCGTTCTGGCAACCGCTGCTGGATCTGGGCGTACCGGTCGCCACACTGCAAGCGGAACTGGCGCAATTACAAGCCCTGCCGGTGACCGACATTAACGCCGCGCTGACCGGTCCGTTGGCCGAGCCGTACCGCACGCTCTGGCTCGGCCCGACAGCGCAAGGCGTAGCGGCGATGGTCAGCCTGCAAGGTTTGAACGACGCCGCACTGCTGCGGGTGCAAGCGGTAGATTTGCCCGGCGTACAACTGGTGGATCGCCTGGGGGACCTGAACCGGGTGTTCGCCGCCACGCAGATCAGCGCCGCCGAGTTGAAACTGGCGTCCTGCGTGCTGATCGTACTGGTGTTGATCTGGCCGTTCGGCGTCGGCGGCGCCCTGCGCATCGTCGCCCTGCCGCTGCTGGCCGCGCTGTGCAGCCTGGCGAGCCTCGGTTGGCTGGGAGAGCCGTTGACGCTGTTCAGCCTGTTCGGCCTGTTGCTGGTGACGGCCATCGGCGTCGACTACGCGATCCTGATGCGCGAGCAGATCGGCGGCGCGGCGGTGAGCCTGCTGGGCACGTTGCTGGCAGCGGTCACCACTTGGCTGTCGTTCGGCTTGCTGGCGCTTTCCAGCACGCCGGCGGTGAGTAATTTCGGCTTGGCGGTGAGCCTGGGGCTGGCGTTCAGTTTCATGCTGGCGCCTTGGGCAGGTGGGCGTCAGGCCCACGCGGCGACGGTCGCGGAGCCCACCCCATGATGATCCTGGCGTTCTGGCTCATGGCCCTGGGGCTGTTCGCGGTAACGACACTCATAGGTCGTCGCTTCGGGCTGATCCCGATTGTCAGCCAATTGCTGTTGGCGACGTTTGGCCTGCCGTTGCTGATGTACTTTTGGATCGAGCCCGGCTGGTCACTCAACGGCGCGCAACTGGTATCGCCGGTGTGGCTGAAAAATCTCTACAGCCTCGGGTTTGCGCTGTTGCTGGGGCACATTCTCAGCGATGTGATCGACCTGCGCCTGGACCGCCAAAGCCTGAAGATCGCCTTGCCAAGCTTCGGCGTTCCGTTTGCCTGCGGTTTGGCGACGGCGCTCTGGCTGCTGCCGCCCCAGCCCTGGATCAGCTCCCTGGCGGTGGGACTGCTGTTTGCAATTACCGCGATCCCGGTGCTGTACCTGTACCTGCGGCACATCGGCTATCCGTCCACCGCCACCCGGCGCCTGGTGCAAACCGCGATTCTGATCGACCTGACCTGCTGGAGCCTGTTCGCCCTGGCCCAGGGCAGCCTGCACCTGGGCAGCCTGCTGCTGCCATTGGCCAGCGCCTGCGTGCCGCTGCTGTTGCGACTGCTCGGCCTGCGCCAACCGTTGCTGCACAGCGGGATCTTTTTCGCCCTGCTGGTGGCGGCCGAACACTACCGGCTCAACGCACTGATTGTCGGCATCGGTTATCTGCTGTGCATGGCCATGCTCAAGGTGCCGTTGGTATTGCCGCTCAAAGCAAGCTGGATGCAAGGTTTGCAAACCTACGTGGCGATACCGCTGATCCTCACCTTCGGCATTGTGCAAGTCGATGTCCACAGCGCGATGAGTCGCCTCGATTGGGTACAGATGGGCGCATTGCTGCTGTTACCGATTGCCAGCAAGCTGCTGGGCAACTGGCTGGGGCTGGGCTGGGCGGGGGCTTCGTTCGCCGGCGCCAGTCGATGGCGCGAAAGTGTTTTGCTGAACATTCGCGGCTTGAGTGAAATCGTGTTCCTCAACCTGCTGCTGCAACAACAGCTCATCAGCCCGGCGTTGTACTTTGCCCTGATGCTGATGGGCCTGATCGCGACATTGCTGCCGGCCATGGCCGGCTTCCACCGTATTCCCTTGATTGCCGTCCCGGCCAGGAGCCCCAGTGCCAACAGTTGAAATGGAACGTCGACAGGTCGTCATCATCGGCGCAGGCCCTTCCGGGGCCATCGCGGCCGCGCTGCTCAAGCGCAAAGGCCATGATGTGCTGGTCGTCGAACGCCAGCATTTCCCACGGTTCTCCATCGGCGAGAGCTTGTTGTCCCATTGCCTGGATTTCGTCGAAGAGGCCGGCATGCTCGAGGCGGTAAACGCCGCCGGGTTCCAACGCAAGAACGGTGCAGCGTTCGCCTGGGGCGAGCGCTACAGCGCCTTCGATTTCGGCGAAACCTTCAGCAATGGCAAGCCCACGACCTTCCAGGTGCAGCGCGCCGACTTCGACAAGTTGCTGGCCGACCAGGCCGCGCTGCAAGGCGTGGAGATCCGTTATGGCCAAGCCATTGCCAACGCCGATTTCACCCTCACCAAACCCCAACTGGGCGTGCAGCGCGAAGATGGCAGCGAGTACCGGGTCGAGGCCGATTTCGTGCTTGACGCCAGCGGCTATGGGCGGGTCTTGCCACGCCAGCTGGACCTTGAGGCTCCGTCGAATTTCCCGATCCGCCAAGCGGTGTTCACCCACATTGAAGATCGCATTGACTCGGCGAATTTTGATCGGGAAAAAATCCTGATCACCACCCACCCGAGCAAACGCGACGTGTGGTTCTGGACCATTCCGTTCAGCGGCGGACGCTGCTCGGTGGGCGTGGTCGCGGCAGCAGAGCATTTCGCCGGCCGCACCGACGATCTCGATGCCTGCCTGCGCGGCTTCATCGACGAAACCCCAAGCCTGGCCGCGGTGCTGAAAAACGCGGTGTGGGATACCCCGGCGCGGACCATCGGCGGCTATTCGGCCAACGTCAAGACCCTGCACGGTCCCGGCTTCGCCCTGCTGGGCAATGCCGCGGAATTCCTCGACCCGGTGTTCTCCTCCGGCGTGACCATCGCCATGCGCTCGGCGAGCATGGCGGCTGGCGTGCTACATCGGCAGTTGCAAGGCGAGAGCGTCGACTGGCAAAGCGAGTTCGCCGAACCACTCAAGCGCGGCGTCGACACCTTCCGCTGCTACGTCGAGGGCTGGTACGCCGGCACCTTCCAGGACGTGATTTTCTACACCGAAGGCTCGGCCGACATTCGTCGCATGATCAGCTCGATCCTGGCTGGCTACGCCTGGGATCAGCGCAACCCGTTCGTCAGCGAACCCAAGCGGCGCCTGCGCATGCTCTCGGAAATCTGTGCGAGCCCGGCACCATGAGTCAGCAACCATGAGCTACCTGAGCGACAACTACGTCGAAGAGACCCGCTTCGGTTTCTGGTTCCTGCGCAGCCACACCTGGCAGCACCACGTGTTGCGGGTAGCGATCAACGACCTGCGCAGCCTGTTCAGTACCCCGCTGCCGGCCAACCCGGTGCTGCTGGACGCTGGCTGCGGCCAGGGCAAGTCGTTCCAGTACCTGCGCCAGGTATTTGCGCCGCAACATCTGATCGGCGTGGACGCCGATCCCCATAGCCTTGACCTTAGCGTGGAGGAAGCGGCGCGCCAGGGCATGACCGTGGAATTGATCGGCAGCGACTGCGCGACGTTGGCGGTGCCGGATGCCAGTGTCGACCTGTTGTTCTGCCACCAGACCTTCCATCACCTGGTGGAGCAGGACAAAGCCCTCGCCGAGTTCTATCGCGTACTCAAGCCCGGCGGCTACCTGATGTTCGCCGAGTCCACCGAGGCCTACATCGATACCTGGGTGATCCGCTGGCTGTTCCGCCACCCGATGCACGTGCAGAAAAGTGCCGCCCAGTACCTGGAAATGATCCGCAGCCAGGGTTTCCAATTCGAAGCCAAAAACGTGTCTTATCCGTACCTGTGGTGGAGCCGTTCCAAAGACTTCGGCCTGCTGGAGCGTTTTGGCCTGCGCCGTCCCAAGCCATTTGGCGAGCGGGAGGAAACCCTGGTCAATGTGGTGGCCCGCAAGCCCGTTGAAGGGACCGCCGGATGATTCGTTTCCTGCTTATCGGCTGCCTGCTGCTGCTCAGTGCCTGCGCCAGCCACGCGCCGCTGCCCGAGCGCACGCCGACCCTGGCGCTGCCACTGCAATTGCACATCGAGCGGCAACTGGCCGGTCAACGTCAGGATTGGTTGCTGGTGGTCCAGCGCGAAAACAGCGGCCTGCGCTGGTCAATGATGGACCCGCTGGGCATTCCCGTAGCCCGCCAACGCCTGGTCGACGGCCAATGGCAGGCCGACGGTCTGCTGCCACCCAACGCCGAGGCCCGGGAGTTGTTCGCCGCGCTGCTGTTCGCCCTCACACCCGAAGCCGAACTTGCCGGCAACTACCCGGCCGCCCGCCAGCGGGCATCGCAACGAACCCTCGATTCCCGCTGGCAGGTGCGCTACGAGCGACCGCTGGATTTTGAACTAAGCCTGCCCCAAGGCCCGCACTACCGCATCACACCGTTGACCGAGAGCACCCCATGACTGCCTATTTGAATGCCCTTGGAGTGATTTGCGCCCTGGGCCGCGACAAACATACCGTTGCGCGCAACCTGTTTGCCGGCGACTGCTCGGGTGTGCGGGTCGAGGCGGGCTGGGTGGCCGAGCGTGCATTGCCGGTGGCCTCGGTGTCGGGCGCACTCGCGCCCATCCCTGCCGCCCTGGCGGCGCAAGGCAGCCGCAACAATCAGTTACTGCTGGAAGCGGGCTTGCAGATCCGCACCGAGATCGACCAGGCCATCAAGATCTATGGGCGTGCGCGGATCGGCATCGTGCTAGGTACCAGTACCTCGGGCATCGATGAAGCCAGTAGCGGTATCGCCCATTATCTGCGCGAACAGCGCTTCCCCGACGGCTACGACTACCAGCAACAGGAGCTCAGCGCGCCGGCCAACTTTCTCGCCGACTGGCTCGACCTGAGTGGCCCGTCCTACGTGATTTCCACCGCCTGCACCTCCAGCGCCCGCGCCTTGATGAGTGCCCGGCGCCTGCTGGACCTGGGGCTGTGCGATGCCGTGCTCTGCGGTGGCGTGGACAGCCTGTGCAAACTGACCCTCAATGGTTTTTCGGCGCTGGAAGCGGTGTCGAGCGAACGCTGCAATCCGTTTTCGGTAAACCGCAGCGGCATCAACATTGGCGAAGCAGCCGTGCTGTTCCTCATGAGCAAGACGCCGGGAGAAGGAACACCGATTGCCTTGCTCGGCGACGGCGCCAGTTCCGATGCGCACCATATTTCCGCCCCGGAGCCCAGTGGTCGCGGCGCCCGCCAGGCCATGGAAAAAGCCCTGCATTGCGCAGGTCTTGAGCCCAGTCAGATCGACTACCTGAACCTGCACGGCACCGCCACGCAACACAACGACGCCATGGAAAGCCAGGCCGTGGCCGGGCTATTTACGGCGGGGGTGCCCTGCTCATCAACCAAGCCCATGACCGGCCACACCCTCGGCGCAGCCGGGGCACTTGAAGCAGCGTTCTGCTGGTTGAGCCTGAGCACACAAAACACCGCCCAGGCCCTGCCACCGCATGTCTGGGATGGCCAGGCCGATCCCCAGTTGCCGGCGCTCGACTGGGTAAACGCCAACACCCGCCTGAACCCAACCTCACCGCGCCGCCTGATGAGCAATTCATTCGCCTTCGGCGGCAACAACGTCAGCCTGATTATCGGAGACGCCCCATGACTGACTGGCCGCTCGCCGAACTGCTGCCCCACGCAGGCGACATGATCCTCATCGATCGGATCCTGGACTTCGATGACGAGCAGATCCATACCCTCGCCACCGTCAGGCCCGGCGGGTTGTTCAGCCGTGACGACGGCGGGCTGCCGGCCTGGGTCGGCATCGAGCTGATGGCCCAGAGTGTCGCGGCGTTTGCCGGTTGCCATGCACGCCGACGCGGCGATGCCGTGGAGCTGGGTTTCCTGCTTGGCACCCGCAAGTTCGAATGCAACGTCGAATATTTCCCTGTCGGCGCCGAACTGACCATCCATGGCGTGCGCTCCCTGGAAGACGACAATGGCATGGGCGTGTTCGAATGCCACATCCGCGCCCCTGGCATCCATGCCACGGCCCGGCTGAACGTGTTCCGCCCGCCCCAGGCCGCCCAATACCTCAATGAACCGTCCGCAACAGGAAACCAGCCATGACTGAATCCGTACTGGTCACCGGCTCCAGCCGTGGCATCGGCCGCGCCATCGCCCTGCGCCTGGCCCAGGCCGGGCACGACATTGTGCTGCATTGCCGCAGTGGCCGCGCCGAGGCCGAAACCGTCCAGGCGCAAATCCAGGCCCTGGGCCGCAATGCCCGGGTGCTGCAGTTCGACGTGTCCGACCGCGCTGCGTGCAAAGCCATTCTCGAAGCCGATGTCGAAACCCACGGTGCCTATTACGGCGTGGTGCTCAACGCTGGCCTGACCCGCGATGGCGCCTTCCCGGCCCTGAGCGAGGACGACTGGGATGTGGTGATGCGCACCAACCTCGACGGTTTCTACAACGTCCTGCATCCGGTGATGATGCCGATGATCCGCCGTCGCGCCGCCGGGCGTATCGTCTGCATCACCTCGGTTTCGGGGCTGATCGGCAACCGCGGCCAGGTCAACTACAGTGCGTCGAAGGCTGGCTTGATCGGCGCGGCCAAGGCATTGGCAATCGAGTTGGGCAAGCGCAAGATCACCGTCAATTGCGTCGCGCCTGGCCTGATCGATACCGCCATGCTCGATGAAAACGTGCCCGTGGAAGAACTGATGAAAATGATCCCCGCCCAGCGCATGGGCACTCCAGAAGAGGTGGCGGGCGCGGTGAACTTCCTGATGTCCGCCGAAGCCGGCTACATCACTCGCCAGGTCCTGGCCGTCAACGGAGGTCTGTGCTGATGAAGCGCGTCGTCGTCACCGGCATGGCCGGCATCACCTCCGTGGGCAGCGACTGGGACACCATCGCCGCCAACTTCGCCGCCAACCGCAGCGGCATCCGTCGCATGGATGAGTGGGATCGCTTCAGCGAACTGAACACCCGCCTGGCAGGGCCTATCGACGATTTCCAGGTCCCGGCCCACTGGACGCGCAAGCAACTGCGCAGCATGGGCCGGGTCTCGCGCCTGGCCGTGGGCGCGGCGGAACAGGCCCTGGCCGACGCCGGTCTCTTGGGCGATGAGTCGATCAAGGACGGGCGCATGGGTGTGTCCTGCGGTTCGTCCACCGGCAGCACCGACGAGATCAAGGCCTTTGGCAACATGCTGCTCAACAGCGTGGCCGAAGGGCTGAACGCCAATTCCTATGTACGGATGATGCCCCACACCACGGCGGCCAACATCAGCATCTTCTTCGGGCTGACCGGGCGCCTGATCCCCACTTCCAGCGCCTGCACCAGCGGCAGCCACGGCATCGGCTATGCCTACGAGGCGATCAAGTTCGGCCGCCTGCCGCTGATGCTGGCCGGTGGCGCGGAAGAGCTGTGCCCGACCGAAGCGATGGTCTTCGACGCGCTCTACGCCACCAGCCTGAAAAACGATGCCCCACAGACCAGCCCACGCCCGTATGACAAGGATCGCGATGGCCTGGTGATCGGTGAAGGCGCCGGCATGCTGGTCCTCGAAGAACTGGAACATGCCCTGGCCCGTGGCGCGCGGATTCATGCCGAAATCGTCGGTTTTGGCAGCAACGCCGACGGCCAGCATGCCACCCGTCCCGAACTGAGCACCATGCGCAGGGCCATGGAGCTGGCCCTGGAAGATGCCGACCTCGCCCCGTCCGCCATCGGCTACGTCAACGGCCACGGCACCGCCACCGAACAGGGCGACATCGCCGAAACCCTGGCCACCAGCAGCCTGTTCGGCGAACACATGCCCATCAGCTCGCAGAAAAGCTTCCTCGGCCATACCCTGGGTGCCTGCGGGGCGCTGGAATCCTGGTTCAGCATCGAGATGATGAACCGCGACCTGTACGTGCACACCTTCAACCTCGACGAGGTCGATCCCCAGTGCGGCAAGCTCGACTACCTGCGTAACGAGTTCCGGTCGATGAGCAACGAATACGTGATGAACAACAACTTCGCCTTCGGAGGGGTCAACACCTCGCTGATCTTCCGTCGCTGGCACTGAACCGAATTCAAACTGCTGCTACCCCTCGTCAAGGAGACCATGATGTCGTTGAAGAAAATCGCCGTTACCGCCGCCCTGTTGCTCAGCACTCTGCCGGCCATCAGCCAGGCTCGTGATACCGCGCTGTTCCTGCCTTTCGACAAAGTCGTCGCGGAAGCCATCCGCACCGGCAAGATCGACGGCAGCGTGAAGTTCTACCTGGCCGGCAACAAACCGGCCGGCAACGTCACCGTGGTCAGCCCAGGCGCGGTGACCAACAAGAAAACCAACGCCTTCAACAAATCCGATGAAGTCGCCTGCGAATGGGTTCTGCAATCGGCCCTGATCAGCCTGCACCAGGCCGCCAAGAATGCCGGTGCCAACGCCGTCACCAACATCGTCAGCTTCTACAAGAGCAACGAACGCAAGGACCCGACCACCTACGAATGCCACGCTGGCGCGATCATGGCGGGCGTTGCGTTGAAAGGGGATTTGGCGAAGGTGCAGTAAAGCGCTAAAGAAACCCTCGACGCTTCCCTTGTGGCGAGGGAGCTTGCTCCCGCTGGGCTGCGCAGCAGCCCTTTTTTGGAGTGTTCGCGCCCCGTCACCACAAAGTTTCAGTATCGAAAGGATCGTGTTCCAAGGATTGACACAGCCTCCCGCCGGCAAAAACTCGGAAAGCAGACCACTCAACTTCCGAAAATATTTAAAGACCAAACTGAAGCCATAACACTCAATAAATGAGTGCCCCCCAGAAAGTGCTCTTTTGACGATCAACTGTTATCTCCGGAGAAAGACCTGAAGCCCCCAGCGTAGCGCAGGGCCTAACCGACCGCTGAGGCAGCAACGGGATGTCTTATATGTAAGCGCAACCATGCAAGCTGTCTTACCGCTTGTCGGAACTGTCATCTTCGACAGTATCGGTGAGATTGGGAATGGCTTCAGGCTTTAAACATCTGCCAAAAGGCTTCTCCATTTTCAAATACCTTGCAGGTTAACGCTCGACAACCCTGCTCGCCTTATGAGCTGTAACTAAATTAAATCCGGTTTCCAAAATGGATAAGAAACTGATGGATGCAATAGCTTGGTCGGGCGTCCCACCCGTGTCTTCTCGACAGCAGGCCACATCATCTTCTATTGAACAAAACACCATTGTTGTCGACGGAGCAACGTTTACACGTGCCTATGCCTATGTGAATGGCATTCGCCTTCACTATCTTATAAGCGGTGATGGCGAAAACCCGGTGTTGCTGGTGCATGGGTTTCCCGGAAGCTGGCGTAATTGGGAGGCGTTGATGGGGCAATTGGTGCGTGCCGGTCATACGCCTATCGTTCCTGATTATCGCGGCGCGGGGGAAACTGATGTATCAGAAAGCGGCTATGACAAAAAAAGCATGGCGCACGATTTGCACGAGCTGGTCAGCAGCCTGAACATCAAGCGGGTCGATGTTGTCGGCCATGATATGGGTTTGATTATTGCCTATGCCTACGGGGCACTTTATCCGGATGAAACCAAACGTATTATCTTGATGGACGGATTCATTCCTGGCATCCCGGGATGGGAAACGGCTTACAACGGGGACCCGGCAGGTGGCATTGCAAGCAAATGGCACTTTCGCTTCTTTGGCGAGGCAGCCTTGAACATGGTCCAAGGACGGGAAGAAACTTACCTGAACATGTTTTTTGATAACTTTGTATTTTCCCGCAACCATCCAGTGTCGGATAGCGTGCGGACTGCGCTGGTGAAAGATTATTCCCGGCCTGGACGCATGGAGGCGGCCTTCAAGCTTTATTCGGCCTGGCTAGAGAATGATGTGAATGACAACCAAGCGTTCGCCCACCATAAACTGACGCTGCCTGTGCTCACCATTGGAGGGGATCATTCGAGAGGAAAGACCTTGGCCGAACAAGTCAAATACATCACTACGCAACCGTACTCTTTCATATTGCACAATACCGGGCATTGGGTACTGGAAGAAAAAACCCAGGCGACCTGCGAGGCGATCCTGACATTTTTGCGTGATAAAAAATAACCGTCGGCATGACCCGGCAGGGTTCATCGCGAGCAAGCTCGCTCCCACCTGAATGATGTGTCCTTAATCCCTGTACACCGCCTGACACCGCTCCATGCGGTATCTATATACCGCCCCCTCTTCGCGCGTCTTCAATAGGTTGTTCCTTCCGAAAATTTCTCAGGAAGAGAACATGCTGGAGAAAAACCCGTTACAGACCGCTAGCGCCCTGCTGGTGAACCAACTCAATGCCTCGCAGCAACAGATGATCCGTCTGAACGACGCTGTTCCGCGCGCCTCGAAAGTGGCTGCACAGCACGTGAATGACTGGTTCAGCAAAGCCTTCCCCACCCTGTTGAACAAGCTGGCAATCAACGAAATACTCGTGTGCCGGCTGCAAGACGAAGCAGTCCCCCAAGCTGAGGGCACAACCGACACGCTGGCATTTAAACGCAAGGTGGCGGAAACGGTCCCCCTCGGCAGGCTTTTCTGGCGTGCGGTGGCAGGAAAGATCAATGCGCACGAGTTCTTCGACGAATTGGGCAATATCGACATCGTCACCGATCTGAACGGCGTCACGGATATGCCGGCAGCCCTGAATAGCCGTGACGCCAAGCAAGCAGTCAAGCAGCTGATAAGCATCACTCCCGCGTCGTATGAACGACTGCTGGCGCGGGCATTGGACGACTTCTGGGACAACCCGCCCGACCCTAGCCAGGACCGCAGCGTCAGCGAATGGCTGGCCGATGAATTCGGTAGGCAACTCAAGGCACAGGCCGATCTCCACCAACTGGACGGAACACTCAGCCTGCCGCTGCACAAGGCAGTAACGGAGCATGCGCTGTCGGCACCGGACGCGACGGATCGCGCCAGGCTGGCGGAGCGTGACCGGCCCGGGGTCTATGGCCTGAGTATCACCCCCGAAGGATGGGGGTTCAGCGTGCCGGTGTCGGGCTCCGTTGCGTTGACCCAGCGTGACAATGTCGACTACCCGGGAAGCGCGCTGTTGTACAGCCCGGGTAAGCCGCTGGAGGTATACGCTGACCTGGCGGCGCTGAAAGCCAGTCTGGAGACGGACGATGACGTTCAGTATGAAGTGACCACCGCTCCCATCGCCGGGGATTTCCTTGCCCACCTGGTTACGGACCTGCGAGCGGCGCAAAAAACCGCCGTGAGCGATGCGCTGCTGAACGGGCCGGGAGAAGATGAGAAGATCAATACCTGGATAGACAGGATCGATGCCGCGGCGAACGTCAAGGATAGGCTGGACCTGGCGGGCGCCATGGACGAGCGCGCGTTACGGCTGTACCAGAAAAAACTGGACGACTGGCTGCACGCCAACCCGAACGTCATCGGCAGCGACCGCGTGTCCTGGTGGAACGCGCTACAGGACTTGCAGACATCCCTGGCGGATACCCCTCCCCCGCCAGATCCCGTGACACTGGCTTCCCTTGACGCCCTCCGGGACCGGACCCGCACGCTGCTCGCCGGGTTCATCAAGGACAAATACGCCCCGGTCGATCCTGACCAGGTATCCCTGTGTATCCGCAGGCAGACCCTCGACCCGCGCGCACCGACCGGCGAGTCGCCGTTCGGGTCTGGTGTATCGCGAGGCCACGTGGAGGCGATATTCGATGACTGCCGGTCCATGACGGAATGGGCGATGGCCAACCTGACGCCGGACGAGCGCAATGCTGCCCACCACACCGAAGAGGGGCCGCTGAGCTTTGCGCAGATCGTAGAGGTCATTGAAAGGGCAAACGTGGGTACCCGTATCCCGCCCGCGTTGCGTCTTGCGGCCCGGGAGCGCCAGGCCGAATGGCTGTCCCTGAAAGCCAAGCAAATGCGGGCGCAAGCGTGGGCCGCCCATATCTCGGGCGACTTTACCCACGACAAGGACAACACCGGCCTGAACCTGGTGCTGGCAGCGTTGGACAGCCCAACGCCCGAGGCACGCCGCAAGGTCAACGGGCACGAGGTGGTGGTCCGGCAGATCCAGTGGGGCGACAGTGTGCTGAAAGAGCTGCTGGTCTTCGGCGTCAGGAAACTCTCCAGCCGGCCTTCATTGACGCTGTACACGCCGGGCGCGCCGGACGCAAAAGTGTTCAGGGACATCCACGCAGAAAGCGAAAGGGCGTTGGAAGCGGTCCTGGTCCAGACACTCATCAGCACCCTGGAAATGACCCGCTGGCTGATTTCACAACTGCCGCTGATGGAACAAGCCGATCAACTCGCCAGCCTGGTGCCGGCAGCGGAAAACCTGACGCTCAACGAGAAGATAAAGAAAGTCACGCAGTCCACCTTCTCATGGATAAAGCATCGGGTTCAGGATGATTTCGCGTTGAAGGTCGCCTCCCCCGTGGTGAAAGGCGACTTGCTCAAGGCACTGCACGAAACCCAGGTCACCCACGCGCTCAAGACGGCTGACGCGCTAACGGTGACAAACGCCGAGCGCAACAGCGCAGCGGCCCAGGAGGGACGCAGCAATGGCATCACGTTGCTGACGGGGGCGATGGCCATGTTCTACGCGGGCCGCCTGGGCGGGGTATTGGGCCGCGCGATTCTGCCGGTGATGGCTGGAGGCGCCGCAGTGTCGGCAATAAAGGACGAGGGTGGCAGCTTCAGCCAGTGGACCAGTGACTTCATCAGCGGGTTGGGAGAGGTCATGGCTGAGGCCGGGCAGGATCTGATTATGGCCCGCGCAGCCCGACGCCGAAGCAAGGACCGTCCAGAACTGTCGTCCCTGCCGCGCATGCCTGACCCGGAGCTGGGACCGTTCCTCCTGAAAGGCTTTGACGGCAAGGGACTGATACCCGAGGGTCGTAACCTGTTCAGGGACGCGGGTGGACAAGGCTATTTAAAGCTGGGGAGTGGCTACAGTAAAACAGCGATACAAGCGGGTGAACGGATTATCTATGCGTCGAACAACCGTACTCATCAACTGCCAGTGACTTGGAAAAATGGCCGATGGCAGATCGAAGAGCCAAAACGGCTGCTCGGTGGCGGAATCATACAAAGTCTATTCGGCCGGACTCCGGAAACCCCGCAACAGAAGACCTACAACGCATTGGTAGAAGGCGTACTGGTGGACCATCGCTGGCCGCCCCGGGAAGTGGTGAATCAGGTAAAGAAGATCATCCACTCAATGCCCGAAGAGCTGGCCGAGCGCATCCTGCGTGAGAGCATGAATGACATCCACGTTCGCGACATCGACACTTATCGCTCCCGAATAAACCAGATAAAGATAAACAAAAGACTCCACGGCCTCGCGCAACATAAAAACCCCCACGAAAGCCTGCTGTACAAATTCAACGTATGGCAGGCCGTCGACTACTGCACCCGGGACATCAGCGCAGAGGAAAGGGGGATCGTGCTTACGCCCCCGCAAAAAATAAAAATATTCGACATGACCCTGCCGCTCAAGAAAGAGCTTTTCGACAGTGAAGGCGACTTCAAGATGATGATGTCCTCCTTGACAGACAACCTCACCGGCGCCTTATTCATCACCATCACCCCTCAACAGGGGCGAAAGAAAGCCGCCATGGATAAGATCCAGGGCGATATTCATGACGTGATCGAAGCCGCGGAAAAACGCTTCTGGGCCGAGCTGGGCGACCTGTACTCAGGGGAGGGGCCCGAAGTAGAAGCCGCCAGGGAAAAATACAAAGAAAATCCGGAAAACCTCCTGGAATATAAGAATAAAAAGTACAGCGCCTTCAGGGACGAGATGAAAAAAAGACGCGTGCCCGGGCTCCTGACGGAAATCCGGAACAATAAGATTCCTTATGTCATCGCCAACAAGGGCAAGTCGCAGCGAAAGACCTTATTGGTCACCAGTGAGGACATCACCAACTTCACGAAAAACCTCTCGAACTACGACACGTTCGATATCGAAGTCGTGACCCAGGTCCCGACGAAAAAGGTTCCTGGCAAGTCACCGACCACCAGCACTGCGCCGGTACTGGCAGAAGCATCCACCGCAACAGAAAAATTTACGATGAGTCTCAGCACACTGGCAGAAACCCAGATGTCATATGACAACTTTCCCGAAGCAGCCAGAGCCAAGGTGACAGAAATCATGGATGACATTCGAGCCGGCAGAGCCACGACAAAACGAATCAACAAATATTACTGGTACGACATGGCCCAGCTATCCCCAGGCAGCGGCAGAGGCGCATGGCGCGCCGCGTTTGAACGCAAGGGCGATACCTGGACCCTCCAAGGGTTTTATGACTATCACGCCAATAAGCCTGCGACGGTTTGGGAGGGCTAAGGAATACGGTAAATAGTTCGAAGAAGGGCGCCTCACGGCGCCCTTCACAAACAGGCTGACTTGTCACCCATCATGTCCAATTGACTCGACATCAGCTCAAACATCAGCCGTATTTTTAGTCAGCAACTCCACAAACGCCTTCGCCATCGGCGAACGCTGATCCTTGCGCTGCACCAGCCACACCGCCGACACCGCCGCCGGGTCAAGCAGCGGTCGATAGACCACGCCATCAATACGCATGCGCTGGTAAGACGCCGGCAGGACCGAGACGCCCAGCCCCGCCGCGACTAGGCCGATGATGGTCATGGCTTCGCCGGCTTCCTGGGCAAAGTTCGGGCTGAAGCCGGCGTCGCGGGCCAGGCTCAGGAGCTGCGCATAGAGGCCGCTGCCGTAGCTGCGGGGGAAAAACACGAACGGCTCCTGGGCCAATGCCGAGAGAAAAAGGCCTTTTTCGTGGCCCTGGGCCAAGGGATGTTTGGAGCTGAGCACGGCGACGAGTGGCTCGCGGCTGAGCTCAATTTCCTGCAAGGCGTCGGGCAATGGCAACGGACGCATGATGCCCACCTCGATCGCGTCGTCCAGCAAGGCATCGGACACCTGGGTGCTGCTCATTTCCCGCAGGTTCAGGTGCACGGCTGGAAAACGTTGGCGGAACGTGAAAATCGCTTGGGGAATGGTCGAGTTGAAAGGCGCCGAGGAGGTGAAGCCGATTTTCAGCTCGCCCAATTCGCCCAACTGGGCACGGCGGGCCACGTCGGCGGCCTTGTCGACCTGGACCAGAACCTGCCGCGCCTCTTCAAGGAACAGCCGCCCGGCCTCGCTCAATTCGACCCGACGATTGGTGCGCTCGAACAACCGCGCACCGATCTCCTGCTCCAACGCCTGGATCTGTTGGCTCAGCGGCGGCTGGGAGATGCCCAAGGCCAGCGCGGCGCGGCCAAAGTGCAGTTCTTCGGCCACAGCAATGAAGTAACGCAGGTGACGCAATTCCATGGGGCGATCCAATAGGTCGTAAAACGTCTTAAACAGGTCGAACAATATATTGGATAGAAACATTAGCCGGCTATATGCTTTTTCCATTGCCTGCCTGGCCGTGCTCCATTGAGGTCCACCGTGAAAACTGCTCTCGCTCCATTGGCCCATGAAATCCCGCCACGTGTGCAGGACGATGCCGTTGCCGAACTCAAAGACATTTACATTGAGAAAGGCACGCCGATGTTCATGCGCACGGTGCTGGCGCTGTTCAGCGCTGGCTTTGCGACCTTCGCCCTGCTGTATTGCGTGCAACCGATGATGCCGCTGTTGTCCCGGGAGTTTTCCATCAACGCGGCGCAGAGCAGCCTGATCCTGTCGGTGGCGACCGGCATGCTCGCCATCGGCCTGTTGATCACCGGCCCGATTTCCGATCGCATCGGCCGCAAGCCGGTGATGGTCGCGGCACTGTTCGCGGCCTCGGCGTGTACGATTGCCAGTGCCATGATGCCGACCTGGCAAGGCGTATTGGTGCTGCGCGCCTTGGTGGGCCTGTCGTTGAGCGGGTTGGCAGCGGTCGCAATGACCTACTTGAGCGAGGAGATCCACCCCAAGCACATCGGCCTGGCGATGGGACTGTATATCGCCGGCAACGCCATTGGCGGAATGTGTGGGCGCCTGATCACCGGGGTCTTGATCGACTTTGTCAGCTGGCACACCGCGATGCTGGTGATCGGTGGCCTGGCCTTGATCGCGGCGGCGGTGTTCTGGAGGATTCTTCCCGAGTCGCGCAACTTCCGCCCTCGCTCGCTGCACCCGCGCAGCCTGCTGGACGGTTTCACCATGCACTTTCGCGACGCTGGCTTGCCGCTGCTGTTTCTTGAAGCTTTCGTGTTGATGGGCGCGTTCGTGACGCTGTTCAACTACATCGGCTACCGCCTGCTGGCCGAGCCTTATCACCTGGATCAGGCCTTTGTCGGGTTGCTGTCGGTGGTGTACCTGTCGGGCATCTACAGCTCGGCAAAAATCGGCGCACTGGCGGACAAACTCGGCCGGCGCAAAATGCTCTGGGCAACCATCGCGCTGATGCTGGCCGGCCTCGCGCTGACCATGGCCACGCCGTTGTGGCTGGTGGTCCTGGGCATGCTGGTGTTCACCTTCGGCTTCTTCGGCGCCCACTCGGTCGCCAGCAGCTGGATCGGCCGCCGCGCCCTCAAAGCCAAGGGCCAGGCGTCGTCGCTTTACCTGTTCAGCTATTACGCCGGCTCGAGTGTCGCGGGTACAGCCGGCGGCGTGGCCTGGCACTTGGGCGGGTGGAACGGTGTTGGTCTGTTCATCGGCGCGTTGCTGGTGGTGGCGTTGCTGGTGGCGGTGAAACTGGCGAAGTTACCGTTGTTGCCGGGGAATGTGCAGGTTTAGGTACCGGTGTTCGGTCGATCATTGACGCAAGACCACCCGCGCCTCCAACACACTACTACGCGCTTCCAGGGTCAACGACTGCAGCGCCGCGCCCTCCCGCTCTTGTTGATCCAGCCACTGGAGCAACTGATTGGCATCGCCACTGACGGCCAGTCGCAACGAATCGCCGTCGATCTCCATCTCTGCGATGTCCAACCCCGCTGCGGTCGCACTGTCATTGACGCGCACCGACAAGGGCTGTGTGGCGGTGGTCAGATCTCGGATGGGCTCGGCGCGCTGGATTCGGGCGTGCAGCTCAGCCTGTTGGCGATACTGTCGCTCGGCAACCTCCAGCCGTTGCCGGACAGGTTGCCAGATCGAGGTGTAGGCCACGACTGTCAGCAACAGCCCGACAAGGCCCAGCAACAATTGTTGCTCACGGCGTGACACCCTCCCCCAGGCCTGTATCAAGCTATTGAAGGTCATCAACGGTTCTCCAGCGTGAGGGTGGCCTGCACTCGGTTGTTCTGTTTGCTGGCGCTGCCCAGGGTAAGGGGCAATCCGTTTTGCTGCCCGCGTTCGCGCAGTTGTTCAAGCTCGACGAAGCTGTTGGCAGTCAGCTGGATTTTCCAACCTTCGTCTTCACGGAAATCGATGCGCTGCACTTCGACGTTGCTCGCGCCAATGACCCGCTCCGTCAGATGGACCAGGCGCGCGACCTGGGTGTCCTGGCTTTGCCCACGACGACTCTGCAACGCCTGGAACTGCGCCGCCAAGTCGACGATCCGGTTCTGCTCGGGATACAGCGACCTGAATCGCTGCTCGCCCTGGGCGTACAAACGCCGGGTTTCGCTTTCAAGAAACCGAACACGCACTTCGCTGGACGCCCAGATGAGCAATAACACGCCCAGCGCGGAAGCCGCCGCACCGCGCCATGGCAGAGGCTGGCGGCGGCGGCGACGAAACTCACCCTGCAACAGGTCGATGGGATGTCCACCAGCGTTGAGCAGCCATGCATCGATGCCTTCGCGATCGCGGCCTTCGTCCAGCCAGTGAATGTCCTCGGGCAAGTCCGGCTTGAGCGTTGCCAAGACCTGGGCCGACAACGACAGTCGCGCCGACAACGCTCCGCCCAGTAGCCAGCGACCGAACCAGCGCACAGCAAAGATCTTGTCTTCGGGAAGCAGATCGGCATCGACATGCATCGCACGGACATCAATGCCTTGCGCGGCCAGCAGCGCCAGCAGGGCCTGGAAACGGCTTCGCCCGGTCACCATCAGCGGATAACGCTGCTGACGGTCTCGTGCGCCGGCGCTGATGTGCAATGCCTCCAGGTTTTCACTCAGTCGCTCTTCGATGGCGAACGCCAGGGCCTGAGGCCGCGGCTGGCGTCGAGAGGGCCATGGATCGCTGCGCAGCCAGCTGCACATTTCCATCGGCAACAACACGTCGACGACTCGCCCGTGCAACTCGCGGGCGGCCTCATGCAAGGGCAGGTAACGCCGTTCGCCCGTGGGTGACCACACGCAGCACGGCCAGTTGGCGCAAGGCGCATCCAAGCCGTCGGCCGTCAGGTAAAGCCAGGTTTTCATCAAGGGCGCTCGCTGGGGCTGATGGGTAAAAAACGACGCTGAGCAACAGTCCAGCGTCCGCTAACCGGGTCACGCTCGACATCCGAGGCCAGGCGCAGACGGCTGCCGGCGCGGCTCACGCTCACAGTGATTCGGAACCAGCGGCTGCTCACGCCCAGACCATGGCTGCCAAGGCCCAACCCGGACAACAGCGGGTCATTGGTAAAGGCCGGCACGCTGGCGTAGGGCGCGTGGCGACGCTGGCTGATCAACGCTTTGGCCGGCCCTTCCTCCATGCCGTCCAGGGTCATCAGCACGAGCCGCGGGGCGGTGTTGATATTCAGCAGAGCCTCCTTGGGCAGCAACGCCACCCAAGGCTCCAGGCGCCGCAGCGTCTGGCCGTCGAAGCCCGGCAACAGGCGCAGCTGACTCAACTCCTGCACCACTCCGACCTGGGGCAATGACAGCGCGGGCAAATCCAGCAACGCCAACAATCGCGTCCAACGGCCGAGCGTGATTTGATCGGTTTGGCCCTGGACCAGTAACGCGTTGAGGTTCAGACGCCCGGACAAATCCTGGATATCGATGTGAATCTCGGCGTCTTCCCTCTCGAATGCAGGTTTGAGCCGGGCCCAATCCTGGCTCAGGTCAACCGGCCCGGATGAGGTTATCGCGCTGCGTTCCAACACCGTCTGCGCCCAGGCTTCAGCGGCCAGCGCCAATTGACGCAGCTGGACGTGCTGCAGCTGCTGCGCGCTGCTCTGCACCAACAAGCGGTGACTGCGCAGCATGCCGCCGGTGAGCAGCAGCGCCAGGCTCAGGACCAACAACACGCTGATCAGCGCCACGCCTTGTTGTCGGTTCATGGCAACGATCCAGGCAACAGCAGCACTCGTCGGATCTGCTGGAAACGCCCCGCAGAAACCACCAATTCCAACGCCAGTGGCGCGTTGCCGCGCACGGTTTCGCCGTGCCAGCCCCGTTCCGGGTCGAACACCCGCCAGCTCAGGCTGCGTACCTCCTCGAGCAGTTTCTGCTGCTGCACAATGACCGGCCCTTCACCGCGACTATCGCGCCACAACACCGTCCCCTCGAGTCGATAGTTCACCGTTTGCCGCTCGCTGCGTGGCTGGTCCAGTGGATTGGACCAATGGCTACGCTGCAATTGCAGGCGCCCTGGCGCAAGCTCAATGGAACCGGCAACGGCCTGCCACGCATCCCGTTCGATCACTCCCACGGCGCGCTGCAAGGCCCGGATTTCTCGCTCATGTTGACCGGCGCCCTGCTGGGTACGCACGACACTGTCGAACAGGCGCCAACTGGCCAGGCCGAGCAGGGCAAAAATGGCGATGGCGATGACCAGTTCCAACAAGGTAAAGCCCGACTGTCTACTCATGACGGTTGCGGAGCCACCCAGTGGTGCGGTGTACGACAGATGGGCCACCGGCGCGGCTGACCTGGATCTCCACCTGGAGCAGGCGCGGGTCACGGGCCTGGGCGATACGCTGTTGCAAGATCCAATCGCGCTGATCCAGGCGCCGCGTCAGGCGCTGTTGACCAAGCGGCGTAGCGGCTTGCAGACGCAGCTCACTCAGTTGGTTATCCGCCAGCCAGACGCCCAACAGACGGTCCTCGAGCCCGGCACTTTGTTTGAGTACGAACTGGCTGGCCGACAGCACTGCGGCCGCCAACGTCGCGAAAATCGCCAGGGCGATCATCACCTCCAACAGCGTGAATCCCTGGCAATCGGCGGCCAGCCTGCGAGCGTTACCCATCGATCAGCGGTCCCGCGATGCCATCACTCACGACCTGGGAAATAGTCTGGCCAGCGACTTTGATGAACAGCCTGAACGGACTGATCTCGTCACTGCTGAGCATCAGCAACTGTGGCGGGCCTTGGGCATCATCGAGCGTCAGCACATGACCGTCCTGCTCCAGCCCAAGCGTCAGGTTTTCAGGCAACCGCTGCAACGCCGACACCGCGGTCCAACCCAAGGACTCCAGGCGCAACGCCTGATAACCGCGAGGCTGAACGCGCACACCGTATTCCTGGCCATCCAATACCGCCCGTTCGCGCAACTGCTGCACTACACGGACGAAGTCCTCGGCTTGCTGCCGGGCTTCACGCGCCGGGTTCGGCCCCATGGCGAAGCTGACCATGCCCGCCAATACCCCGATCAACACAATGACGACCATCAGTTCCAGCAAGGTAAAACCCCGGCAATAACGGCCCATGCTCACTCGGCCCAATTGCCGATATCGGCGGCAAACCCATCGCCGCCTGGTACGCCATCGGCGCCCAGCGAGTACAGGTCATAGCTGCCATCGGGGGATTTGAGGCCAGGGTTGATGAACTGGTAGGGCGTGCCCCAAGGATCGATCGGCAGGCTTTTCAGATAACCCTGGGGGTTCCAGCTTTTTGCCACGGGCGTACCGGACGGCCGCTTGCTCAGCGCCTCCAAGCCTTGCTGGGTCGAAGGGTAATGAGCGTTGTCGAGACGGTACATTTCCAGGGCCGTGGCAATCGCCTGGATGTCGGTGCGGGCGGCCGTGACCTTGGCTTGATCGGGCCGGCTCATGAACTGCGGTACGACAATGGCGCCGAGGACGCCGATGATGACCACCACCACCATGATTTCGATCAGGGTGAAGCCGCGCTGAAGGCGTGCAGGTCGGTTGCTTTGAAGTTTCATGGGTCAATTCACCAATTGGTTGAGGCTCAAGATAGGAAGCAGAATGGCCATGACGATCAGCAGCACCACGCCGCCCATCAACACCAACATGGCCGGTTCGAAAAGACTCACCACCAGCGCGATGCGCGCCGCGAGGCTGGCCTCCTGTTGTTCGGCGGCCCGGGCCAGCATGCGGTCGAGTTCGCCGACACGCTCGCCGCTGGCGATCATGTGCAACATCAGGGGCGGGATATCACCGCCAAGCTCCAGGCCACGGGTCAGGGTCCCGCCCTCGCGGACCGAACGGGCGACGTCGGCCATGCGCGCGCGAATGGTCAGGTTGCCGATCACCTGCGCGGCGATGTGCAGGGCGTCCACCAACGGCACTGCGCTTTTACTCAGGATCGCCAGGGTGCTGGCAAAGCGCGCCGCTTCCATTGCCCGCAGCCCCTCGCCCAAAAACGGCAGCCTGAGCAACAAGCGATGCCAGCGCAGGCGCCACGCCGATTGGCGCAGGCTCCAGCGCCACAGCCCGAGCAGCCCGGCCAACGCGCCGAGCAGCAGCAGACCGTAGCGGCGCAAGCCGTCGCTCACCGCGATCAGCGCCTGGGTCAGCCAAGGCAAAGGTTGGCCGCTGTCGATGAAAATCTTCACCACGTCCGGCACCACGTAGCCCAACAGAAAAGCGACAATCGTCACGCAGGCCAGCAGCAGAATCAGCGGATACACCAAGGCCAGTTGGATGCGCTGGCGCGACGCCTGGCGCGCCTGGGTGTAGGTCGCCAGTTGCTCCAGAACCTGGCCCAAGTGGCCGGATTGCTCGCCGGCCGCAACGGTGGCGCAGAACAGCTCGGGAAACGCCTGGGGAAATACCCCCAGGGCGGTCGCCAACGCGTGGCCTTCCATCACACGACCGCGCACCGCCGACAGTAGATGGGCGACACGGCGCTTCTGGCTCTGTTGCGCCACCGCCCCCAGCGCCTCCTCGAGGGGCAGGCCGGCCTGGATCAAGGTGGACAGCTGTAACGTCAGCAACGCCAGGTCAGCGGGGCTCAACCGCCCTCCGGCAGGCCGAGCTCCTATGATTCGCGGCTCCCTGGTTTCGTGCAGCTCACTGGGCAGCAAGCCACGCTCGCGCAACAACTGACGGGCATGGCGGGGGCTGTCGCCTTCCACGCGGCCCTTGCAGCGCCGGCCCTGGGCATCTTCGGCCCGGTAGTCGAAGGTCGCCATGGTGCTAATCCTCCTGGGTGATGCGCAGCAGTTCATCGACGCTGGTCAGGCCTTCCAGCACCCGCTGGCGTCCATCCTGAAACAGGCTCCGGGAGGTCTTGCGTGCCTCAAGAGCCAGCGCCTGCTCGGTGGCCCCCTGATGGATCAGCTGCGAGAACGCGGCGCTGACACTCACCAGCTCATAGATGCCGAAGCGCCCGCGATAACCTTTCTGGCATTGATCGCAACCCTGGGCCTTGAACAGCCGTGGCGCAGTGGCGGCGTCGAGTCCCAGGCGCCGGCAGGTGGCGGCGTCGGCCACGTAGGGGGTCTTGCAGGACGGGCACAAGGTCCGCAGCAAACGCTGGGCCACGATGCCGGCCAGGGACGACGCCAGCAGATAGGCGTCCACGCCCATGTCCACCAGCCGCGTGACCGCGCCGACGGCGGTGTTGGTGTGCAAGGTCGAAAGCACCAGATGCCCGGTCAGGGACGCCTGGACCGCGATTTCGGCGGTCTCGCGGTCGCGGATTTCACCGACCATCACCACGTCCGGGTCCTGGCGCAGAATGGCCCGCAAGCCACGGGCAAAAGTCATATCGACTTTCGAGTTGACCGGCATCTGGCCGATGCCCGGCAAGTGATATTCGATCGGGTCTTCGACGGTGAGGATGTTGCGGCTCTGGTCGTTGATGCTGCTCAGCGCCGCGTACAGGCTGGTGGTTTTCCCGGAACCCGTGGGACCGGTCACCAACACAATGCCGTGGGGTTTGCCAAGCAATTGGCGCAGCCCTGCCAGGGTGTCGTCGGGCAAGCCCAGGCGTTGCAGCTCCAGGCGTCCGGCCTGCTTGTCGAGCAGGCGCAACACCACGCGCTCGCCATGGGCCGACGGCAGGGTCGAGACCCGCACATCGACTTCGTGCCCGGCCAATCGCAAGGCCATTCGCCCGTCCTGGGGCACGCGCTTTTCGGCGATGTCCAAACGGGCCATGACCTTGATCCGCGACACCAGCAGGCTCGCCAGTTCCCGGCGTGGACGGAGCATTTCCTGCAACTGACCGTCGATGCGCATGCGCACCGACAGGTAGTGCTCGAACGTTTCCAGGTGCACATCCGAAGCGTGTTCACGAACCGCTTCGCTGAGCAAGGCATTGATCAGCCGGATGATCGGCGCATCGCCCTGCTGCTCCAGCAGGTCAGTGGTTTGCGGCACCTGATCGGCCAGGCTGAGCAGGTCCAGTTCCTCGTCCAGCCCTTGGGCAACCTGCTCGGCGGCGCTCTGGCCCTGGCGGTATACGCTGGCCAGACGCGCGGCGAACGGGGCCGGTTCCAAGACCTGGATCGGCAGTTCGCGACCACACAGGCGCCGAACCTCAGCCAGTGCTGTCAGCGGCGCATCACGACGCATCACCAGACTCAAGGCCGCCCCTTCGCCTTCCAGCAGCACGCCAAAGCGTCTGGCGAAACCAAAGGGCAGCGGCGCCTGCGGGTCACTCACAAGTCACCCGAATGCTGTTGGTCCAAATCGGTCATCGGCGCATCCGCAGACGGCTCGAACAACTGGCGCGCCTCCCGAGGCAACAACAGCGAATTGTTCTTTCGCGAGCCCGGCTTGCTCAGCTCCCGTAGTGCGTCGTAGCGCTGGCGACTCACATCGGCCAGGTCTTCCCTGCTGCGTACGATGGTCGGGCGCAGGAACACCATCAAATTGCTTTTGGTCTGGGTGTCTCGGTTCCAGCGAAACAGCGCGCCGAGGTACGGAATACTGCGCAGCAGCGGCACGCCGCTTTCCTGGGTCCGGACGCTGTCGCGGATCAGGCCGCCGATCACAATGATTTCGCCATCGTCCGCCAGGATCGTGCTCTTCAAGGCCCGCTTGTTGGTGATCAGGTCCGAGGAGTCCACGCCGGAGACCGACGGCGCGATGTCCGAGACTTCCTGCTGGACTTCAAGGCGCAAGGTGGAGCCCTCGTTGATGTAGGGCTTGATCTTGAGGCTGATGCCGACGTCCTTGCGCTCCACGGTGGTGAATGGATTGTCCGCACCGCTGCTGTTGGTGGCGTAGGAACCGGTCTTGAACGGGACGTTCTGGCCAACGATGATTTCCGCTTCCTGGTTATCCAGGGTCAGCAAGCTGGGCGTGGAAAGCAGGTTGCTGCGGGTATTGCTCGCCAGCGCCGACACCAGCGCACTGAAGCGGTCGCCACCCAGGCGCAGGAGCGCGCCTTCCGTCGATTTATCCAGTTTGGCGGCGTCCATCCCGCCGATGATCGGGATGTCGGTTCCCGGGAAATTGATAAAACCTGTCGCGCTGCCACGGTTGAGACCCCACTGCACCCCCAGCGCTTCGGCAGTGTCCCCGGAAATCTCGACGATGGCCGCGTGGATAAGCACTTGGGCGCGGGGCTGGTCCAATTCGCGAACGATGTTTTCGATGGTGCGTACCTGGGCCGGTTCAGCGATCAGCACCAGGGCATTCTGGCTTTCATCGGCCTTGATCATGAACGAACTGGCCGGGGTACTTTCCCGCAGGCCGGTCAGTGCCGGTGTGGTTTTTTTATCCTGGCCGACGGCTTCCAGGACCTCGGCCAGTTGCTTGGCATCGCTGTGGCGCAGGCGGATGACCCGCGCGTTGTCCTGGGAGGCGGTGGCCGGGACGTCGAGGGTCCGGGCCAGGTCGACCAGGCGTTGGCGCACCGTCGGCGCGCCGATGATCACCAGGCGATTGCTGCGGGCGTCGGCGATCACCAGGCCCGCGGTGTCACCCTCGCGCTTACCGCCAGAGGCTTCCATGAGCGGCGCGATATCCCCGGCCTGGGCATGGCGCAGGCGCACCACCACATGATTGCGGTTGCGTCCCGAGTCCAACTGCCGCACCACTTTAGTGAGGCGCTGCACATTGGCGGCCGTATCGGTGACCACCACCGCGTTGGATGACACCGAGGGGCCGACGTAACCATGGGTCGACACCAGGGGCCGGACCAGCCCGGCGATATCGGCAGCGATGCTCGATTGCAAGTCGATGACCTGGGTGACGAACTGCGACGGCGTGGCGCTTTTCGCGTCGCTGGTAGCGGCGCGTGTCTTGGCCTCGCTGACCGGGGTGATCAGGATCCGCTCGCCTTCGTCGATCACGGTGAAGTTGTGCGCATCGAGTACCGAATAGAACAACCGACGCACACCTTCGCGGTCCAGCGCCTGGCGGGACATGACGCTAATGCGTCCCGACACTTTGGGATCGAGCACCACGGTCTTGCCCAGAATCCCTGAGATTTCCTCGACCACGTCGCGCAGTTCCGCATTGTTCATCGCCAGTTGCCATTGGGCCTCTTCGGCCCGCAGCGAACCGGGGAGCGTCAGTGGGCCAAGCACGGCAAGACAGAACAGGACACGCGATGCGTGGCCCCGGATGAAACTGTTCATGAATTCGATCACTCTGATTGCCCGGCCACCGGGCGTAGGTATTGCGCGGCCTGAAGCGGTGCAGGCCCCCGGCCTTCGCGGTCCAATCGGCGCAGCAAGGGTTTTGTTTCTTGTTGCAGGGCCAGTCGCTCTTCACGTCCGTTGCGCCACAACATCACATGGCTGGCCTCGACCCGGCGCAACACACTGCCGCCAGGCAAACGCTCCCCCACCTGATAGATGCGCGGGCCTGTGGCGTCGGCCAGCAATGCCCGCGACAAACCCTGGCCAGCGACAAAACTGGCCTGCAACGTCATCGGTTCGGCGCTGGGTGAGTGGGCACCTTCAGGTGTCAGGCCGAGCACCGTCGCCACGGCTTGCACGTTGGGGAGTGCACGAACCGGAACGACCTGTGACTCATCCACCACTGGCACATCACGCGCCAATGCCTGGCGAAAACGCCACTCCTGTCCGGCCAGCAATAAGCCGTACAGCAGCGGCACGAGCACCAGCAACGCCTTCGGCAGACGGCTGCCAATCCAAACGGAAACACTCACCTTTGCGCTCGCTCAAGAGTCGCGCCTGCACGCTTGGCGAACGACATTCGCCGCACCACCCGGCGTCCGGATAACTCATGCCAGAGCACGGCGCACAAATGCAGCGCGATGAGTGTCGAAAGCACCACGCAAGACTGGGTATGGACGGTGTTGGCCAGTTGGATCAGCGATGGATCGTCCAGCGGCCGGGGGATTCGGACGAGCCCGAAAACACTGATGGCGCTTTTCATCATCAGCACGCCCGTCACCAGCACGACGCCGATGCTCAGGTAGATCAGCGTGTGTACCGCCAAGGCCAGCCTTTTGGTCAGTGACAACACCGTTCCACAGGTTTTCGACGCGCAGATAAACAGCCAGGATCGCCACACAAACAGCGGAATGAACACGGTCGTCAGCGACACATTGAGTGACCCGACCCAGTGTTCGGTGGCGGCTGATACCGGGTTGTAAGCGATATAAAACCCGGACACCAACGCCCATAAAATAATGCCGGCCGACAGCCAGTGCAGCAGGACCCGCCGCCGGGAATAATTGGAATGGGAATGCATCAGCGCGTTCTCGTCTGAAGGCTTCAGGCAACCCGTGGGGGCCGCCTGAAGCCATGCCTGTCAGGACTTACAGCTTGTCCCAGGCGCTTTGCCAGGACGCACCGACACCCGGTTCGAAACCGTTCGCCGACTGGCTGTACTGGTTGCAGAAGCCGGACGCAGGGAACGGCTTGCACTCGAAGACTTCGTCAGTCTTGGACTGCAGCACTTTCGTGCCGGCGGTGTAGTCGCCGAGGCCGTCAGGGAACACGAAATCGTATTCGATGCCGGCGCCCTCACCGGTCAGGATGACCGTCTGGGTCTCCTGGCGCGTGGTGCGGCCGTCTTCGGTGGTGCCCACCAACGTCAGGGTGTGCGTGCCAGGGGCGGCGCCGCGCAAGTCCAGGCTCAGGCCTGTATTGCCTTCACCTACGGTCTGCACGATACCCACCTGCTTGTTCTTCTCATCGAACAACGTGGCTTCAAGGTTCATCCTGCGGTTTGTCTGGGCGGTGAGCGCCATGCTGACCCGACCTTTGTCGAGTACGTACTCTGGCTGCAGGGGGGACAGTTCCATGCTGGCGTTGGCGTCTTCCTGCATATCCAGTTGCACTTGATAGCCGGCCACACCGCTTTCTTTCTGGGCGTACAGCCTGTTGGTACCTTTGACCGGCGCGATATTGCCGTCTTCGTCACGAATACCGGCACGAATCAGGGCATGGGCGTTGTTGATGGCTTCGGCCAGTTTGAACGACCAATTCTCAGGCTTGCCTTCTTCAGCGTTGTCGATACTGATTTCTACGCTGTACTCAGCATTTTCGCCGGTGGCGGAGAAGGCCCGGGCCTTGACCTTGTCACCCGCCAGCAACGGGGTCGATGGCGTAATGCTGCCCACCGGCAACCAACCGCCCGGTAATGCGGCTTCGGCGAGAATGTTCACATCCACCGGGTTGTAGAATGCGTTATCCGTGTCGCCCACTGTCCAGACGGCCAGGATGACGTGATGACCCGATTTACCGTCAGGAATGACGCAGTTGTGCGGGGCACCGCCTACCGGAACTTGATGACCGCCATCCACCGTACAGAACGGCGTGCTGTCGAACGAGGAACGCTTGAGCGCTTGGTTCGGCTTCCAACCGTCGCGGGTAATGAAGTATTCGTGTTTGCTCGTCCGGTGCGGCGCGATATATTGCCATTGAAAGGTAATGTTGCGGTCCCTGATTTCGGTCAGGTGCCAGCGCGAAGCCGATTGCGCATCAAGGGCAGAAAAGTTGGCGTTGCCGCCGCTGGCGATTTTGCCGTCGATAGGGCCTTGCAGCGGCCCGCCACCTGCTCCATTCGGGAAGCCCTTGAAGGTCTCGCCGGTACTATGCGGCTCGTATTGCGCGCCACCGCAGTTCAGGTTGACACCTTTCTGGCACAACAGTGCGCGAGAAGGTGGCACGTCGACGAAACCATGTGCATGCACACCTTGGGACGCCACGATGGCCGACAACAGAACTAACGACGAAGCACACCCCGTTAATACATTGCCCTTATTGAAGTTATTTTTCATATAAGTTCCAGACTACTCATCGAGATTAAAAGACGAATCACCGTCATCTTGAAAGGCCCGCCGGATCGTTCAGCGCCAGACCTCACAAGCGCCGAAACCTTATAGAAAGTTGAACAGTTCCTATGTAGGAAAAATCTCTCAAAATAGAAGGAATGATCTCTGAAGCTATTTCTCTTACATAGCTTGAGAAACTTCTTACGAGCGGAAATAACTATCAAACAAAACCAAACAGACACATCAGATAAAACAACTGACGCTTTACATTTAATAAATAAAAAAACAGGCAAAAAAAAGCCTGTCCGGCACGGGTCCGAACAGGCTGGGTGACGCTGGAAAGCGATTACTGGTGGTATTGCGCCGACAACTCATGCACCGCCCGCAGGAAAGCACCGGCGTGTTCCGGATCGACTTCCGGGGTGATGCCGTGGCCGAGGTTGAACACGTGGCCGCTGCCACTGCCGTAGCTGGCGAGGATACGTCCTACTTCAGCGCGGATGGCTTCAGGCTTGGCGTAAAGCACGGTCGGGTCCATGTTGCCCTGCAAGGCAACTTTATGACCAACGCGCTCGCGGGCGTTGCCGATGTCGCAGGTCCAGTCCAGGCCCAGGGCGTCGGCGCCGGCATCGGCGATACTTTCCAGCCATAGGCCGCCGTTCTTGGTGAACAGGATCACCGGCACTTTACGACCTTCATGCTCGCGGATCAGGCCGCTGACGATCTTGCGCATGTAGGCCAGGGAAAACTCCTGGTACGCCGCCGCCGACAGGTTGCCGCCCCAGGTATCGAAGATCTGCACCGCTTGCGCACCGGCCAGGATCTGGCCGTTGAGGTAAGAGGTGACCGACTGCGCCAACTTGTCCAGCAACAGGTGCATGGCTTGCGGGTTGTCGTAGAGCATCGCCTTGGTCTTGCGAAAATCCTTCGACGAGCCGCCTTCGACCATGTAGGTCGCCAGGGTCCACGGGCTGCCGGAGAACCCAATCAGCGGCACGCGACCGTTGAGCTCGCGGCGGATGGTGCTGACCGCGTCCATGACGTAGCCCAGGTCCTTCTGCGGATCGGGAATCGGCAGGGCTTCGATGTCGGCCAGGGTGCTGACGACTTTCTTGAAGCGCGGGCCTTCGCCGGTCTCGAAGTACAGGCCCTGGCCCATGGCGTCGGGGATGGTGAGGATGTCGGAGAACAGGATCGCCGCATCCAGCTGCGGATAACGATCCAGCGGCTGCATGGTCACTTCGCAAGCGAATTGGGGGTTCATGCACAGGCTCATGAAGTCACCGGCCTTGGCGCGACTGGCGCGGTACTCCGGCAGGTAGCGACCGGCCTGGCGCATCATCCACACCGGGGTGACGTCTACGGGTTGCTTGAGCAGGGCGCGAAGGAAACGGTCGTTCTTCAGGGCAGTCATGTCGGCATCCGGAAAAAAAGTGCGGGCATTTTCTCAGAGCGCGAGGCAAAAGGCACGGCAAGAGCCGTGCCTTTTATCTATCGGGGCAATTTGTCGCGGTAGGTACGCTGGTTTCAACAACACCTTGAAACCAATGTGGGAGCGGGCTTGCTCGCGAATGCGGTGTGTCAGGCAACAAATCCGTCGACTGACACTCCCTCTTCGCGGGCAAGCCCGCTCCCACTATTTGATCGCATTCCAAGGACGGAAAGCGATCAGACCCCCAGATAATCCAGAATCCCTTCCGCCGCATTACGGCCTTCGAAGATCGCTGTCACCACCAGGTCGGAACCGCGGACCATGTCGCCACCGGCGAAGATCTTCGGGTTGCTGGTCTGGTGCTTGTACTGGCCTTGCTCCGGGGCCACGACGCGGCCCTGGCTGTCGGTCTGGATGCTGAACTGCTCGAACCACGGCGCCGGGCTTGGGCGGAAGCCGAAAGCGATGACCACGGCATCGGCCGGGATGATCTCTTCGGAACCGGGGATCGGCTCAGGGCTGCGGCGGCCACGGGCGTCCGGCTCGCCGAGACGAGTCTCGACCACCTTCACGCCTTCGACCTTGTCTTCACCGACAATGGCGATCGGCTGGCGGTTGTAGAGGAACTTCACGCCTTCTTCCTTGGCGTTCTTCACCTCTTTGCGCGAGCCAGGCATGTTGGCTTCGTCACGACGGTAGGCGCAGGTCACCGACTTGGCGCCCTGGCGAATCGAGGTGCGGTTGCAGTCCATCGCCGTGTCGCCGCCGCCCAGTACCACGACCTTCTTGCCTTTCATATCGACGAAATCTTCCGGCGACTTTTCAAAGCCCAGGTTGCGGTTGACGTTGGCGATCAGGAAATCCAGTGCGTCGTAGACGCCTGGCAGGTCCTCACCGGCAAAGCCGCCCTTCATGTAGGTGTAGGTGCCCATGCCCATGAATACCGCATCGTACTCTTCGAGCAGTTGCTCCATGGTCACGTCCTTGCCCACTTCAGTGTTCAGGCGGAACTCAATACCCATACCGGTGAAGACTTCGCGGCGATTGCTCAGCACGGTCTTTTCCAGCTTGAACTCGGGGATGCCGAAGGTCAGCAAGCCGCCGATTTCCGGGTTCTTGTCGAACACCACCGGGGTCACGCCGCCACGCACCAACACGTCGGCACAGCCCAGGCCCGCCGGGCCGGCACCGATGATAGCGACACGCTTGCCGGTCGGCTTGACCTTGGACATGTCCGGGCGCCAACCCATGGCGAACGCGGTGTCGGTGATGTACTTCTCCACCGAACCGATGGTCACCGCGCCAAAACCGTCGTTGAGGGTGCACGCACCTTCGCACAGGCGATCCTGCGGGCACACCCGGCCGCAGACTTCCGGCAGGGTGTTGGTCTGGTGGGACAACTCGGCGGCCTGGAGGATGTTGCCCTCGGCCACCAGCTTCAGCCAGTTGGGAATGAAGTTGTGCACCGGGCACTTCCATTCGCAATACGGGTTACCACAACCCAGGCAGCGGTGGGCCTGGTCGGCCGACTGCTGGGGTTTGAAGGGCTCGTAGATTTCCACGAACTCCTTCTTGCGTTGACGCAACAGTTTCTTCTTCGGATCCTTGCGCCCGACATCGATGAACTGGAAGTCGTTATTCAGACGTTCAGCCATTGTTAAAACCTCATCAAACTCTTCAGGCGCATATCACTGCGGGTTGGCACGAGTGCTGGAAAGCAACGACTTCAGGTTGGCAGCCTTGGGCTTGACCAGCCAGAAACGACGCAGATAGTCATCGAGGTTTTCGGCGAGGTTACGCCCCCATTCACTGTTGGTTTCCTCGACGTATTCATCCAGTACGCGTTGCAGGTGGCTGCGGTAGGCTTCCATCGCCTCGCCGCTGATCCGCTGGATTTCCACCAGTTCGTGGTTGACCCGGTCAACGAAGGTGTTGTCCTGGTCGAGCACGTAGGCGAAACCGCCGGTCATGCCAGAGCCGAAGTTGTAACCGGTCTTGCCCAACACGCAGACAAAACCACCGGTCATGTACTCACAGCAGTGATCGCCGGTGCCTTCCACCACAGTGTGGGCCCCGGAGTTACGCACGGCAAAACGCTCGCCTGCGGTGCCGGCGGCGAACAGCTTGCCGCCGGTAGCGCCGTAAAGGCAGGTGTTGCCGATGATGGCACTGTCCTGAGTCTTGTAGACACTGCCCTTGGGCGGAACGATGACCAGCTTGCCGCCGGTCATGCCCTTGCCCACATAGTCGTTCGCGTCGCCTTCGAGGTACATGTTCAGGCCGCCGGCGTTCCAGACACCGAAGCTCTGGCCTGCCGTGCCCTTGAAACGGAAGGTGATCGGCGCCTTGGCCATGCCCTGGTTGCCGTGCTTACGCGCGATTTCGCCGGAGATCCGCGCACCGATGGAGCGGTCGCAGTTGCAGATATCCAGCTCGAACTCGGCACCGCTCAGGTCGTTGATCGCCGAAGCGGCCATGTCGACCATCTTCTCGGCCAGCTCACCCTTGTCGAACGGCGGGTTGCGCTCTACCTGGCAGAACTGTGGTTTGTCTGCCGGAATGTGATCGCTGCCCAGCAACGGGGTCAGGTCCAGGTGATGCTGCTTGGCGGTCTGGCCCTCGAGCACTTCCAGCAGATCGGTACGACCGATCAGCTCTTCGAGCGAGCGCACACCCAACTTCGCCAGCCACTCACGGGTTTCTTCAGCCACGTAGGTGAAGAAATTCACCACCATGTCGACGGTGCCGATGTAGTGGTCCTTGCGCAGCTTGTCGTTCTGGGTCGCCACGCCGGTGGCGCAGTTGTTCAGGTGACAGATGCGCAGGTATTTGCAGCCCAGGGCGATCATCGGCGCGGTGCCGAAGCCGAAGCTCTCGGCGCCGAGAATGGCCGCCTTGATCACGTCCAGGCCGGTTTTCAGGCCGCCGTCGGTCTGCACCCGGACCTTGCCGCGCAAATCGTTGCCACGCAGGGTCTGGTGGGTTTCAGCCAGGCCCAGTTCCCACGGCGCACCAGCGTACTTGATCGAGGTCAGTGGCGATGCACCAGTGCCGCCGTCGTAACCGGAGATGGTGATCAGGTCGGCATAGGCCTTGGCCACACCGGCGGCGATGGTGCCGACGCCCGCTTCCGCCACCAGTTTCACCGAGACCAGCGCCTTCGGGTTCACCTGCTTGAGGTCGAAGATCAGTTGCGACAAATCTTCGATCGAATAGATGTCGTGATGCGGCGGCGGCGAGATCAAGGTCACGCCAGGCACGGCATAACGCAGCTTGGCGATCAGACCGTTGACCTTGCCACCGGGCAGCTGGCCGCCTTCGCCGGGCTTGGCGCCTTGGGCCACCTTGATTTGCAGCACTTCAGCGTTGACCAGGTATTCCGGCGTCACACCGAAGCGGCCGGTCGCCACCTGCTTGATTTTCGAACTCTTGATGGTGCCGTAGCGCGCCGGGTCTTCGCCGCCTTCACCGGAGTTGGAACGCGCACCAAGGCGGTTCATGGCTTCGGCCAGGGCTTCGTGGGCTTCCGGGGACAGGGCACCCAGGGAGATACCGGCGGAATCGAAGCGCTTGAGCACCGACTCCAGCGGCTCCACTTCGCTGATGTCCAGCGGCGTCTCCAGGGTCTTGACCTTGAGCAGGTCACGGATCATCGACACCGGACGGTTGTCCACCAGCGAGGTGTATTCCTTGAACTTGCTGTAGTCGCCTTGTTGCACGGCCGCTTGCAAAGTGTTGACCACGTCCGGGTTGTAGGCGTGGTATTCGCCACCGTGGACGAACTTCAGCAGGCCGCCTTGCTGGATCGGCTTGCGCGGGCTCCAGGCTTCGGCCGCCAGGGCTTTCTGTTCGGCTTCGATGTCGACGAAACGCGCACCCTTGATACGGCTCGGCACGCCACGGAAACTCAGCTCGCAGACTTCTTCGGACAGGCCGATGGCCTCGAACAATTGCGCGCCGCGGTACGAGGCGATGGTCGAGATACCCATCTTCGAGAGGATCTTGAGCAGGCCCTTGGTGATGCCCTTGCGGTAGTTCTTGAACACCTCATAGAGGTCGCCCAGCACTTCACCGGTGCGGATCAGGTCGCCCAGCACTTCGTAGGCCAGGAACGGATACACCGCCGAGGCGCCGAAACCGATCAGCACCGCAAAGTGATGCGGGTCGCGGGCGGTGGCGGTTTCCACCAGGATGTTGGAGTCGCAGCGCAGGCCCTTTTCGGTCAGGCGATGGTGCACCGCACCGGTGGCCAGCGAGGCGTGGATCGGCAACTTGCCCGGCGCGATATGCCGGTCAGTCAGCACGATCTGGGTACGCCCGGCGCGCGCGGCTTCTTCAGCCTGATCGGCGACGTTGCGGATCGCCGCTTCCAGGCCGACGCTTTCGTCGTAGTTCAGGTCGATGACCTGGCGGGCGAAGCCCGGACGGTCGAGGTTGGTCAGCGAGCGCCACTTGGCCGGGGAAATGACCGGCGAGCTGAGGATCACGCGCGAGGCGTGCTCCGGCGACTCCTGGAAAATGTTGCGCTCGGCACCGAGGCAGATTTCCAGGGACATGACGATCGCTTCGCGCAGCGGGTCGATCGGCGGGTTGGTCACCTGGGCGAATTGCTGGCGGAAATAGTCGTACGGCGTGCGCACGCGCTGGGACAGCACGGCCATCGGCGTGTCGTCGCCCATGGAGCCGACCGCTTCGTAGCCCTGTTCGCCGAGCGGACGCAGCACCTGATCACGCTCTTCGAACGTCACCTGGTACATCTTCATGTACTGCTTGAGCTGATCGACGTCGTAGAAAGCCGAACCGTGGTCGTTGTCTTCCATGGTCGCCTGGATGCGCAGGGCATTCTTGCGCAGCCATTGCTTGTACGGATGACGGGACTTGAGGCGGTTGTCGATCGCATCGGTGTCGAGGATCTGGCCGGTTTCGGTGTCCACGGCAAAAATCTGACCCGGACCTACGCGGCCCTTGGCGATGACGTCTTCGGGCTGGTAGTTCCAGACACCGATCTCCGACGCCAGGGTGATGAAACCGTTGGTTGTGGTGACCCAGCGCGCCGGACGCAGACCATTACGGTCGAGCAGGCACACAGCGTAGCGACCGTCGGTCATGACGATACCGGCCGGGCCGTCCCACGGCTCCATGTGCATGGAGTTGTATTCGTAGAAGGCCCGCAGGTCCGGGTCCATGGTCTCGACGTTCTGCCACGCTGGCGGCACCAGCATGCGCACGCCACGGAACAGGTCGATGCCACCGGTCACCATCAGCTCCAGCATGTTGTCCATGCTCGAGGAGTCCGAGCCCACGCGGTTGACCAGCGGGCCGAGCTCTTCGAGGTCCGGCATCAGGTCGTTGGCGAACTTGGTGCGACGGGCCACGGCCCAGTTGCGGTTGCCGGTGATGGTGTTGATCTCGCCGTTGTGGGCGAGGAAGCGGAATGGCTGGGCCAGCGGCCATTTCGGCAGGGTATTGGTGGAGAAGCGCTGGTGGAACACGCAGATCGCGGTTTTCAGGCGCTCGTCGCTCAGGTCCGGATAGAAGGCGGTGAGGTCCGCCGGCATCATCAGGCCTTTGTAGATGATGGTCTTGTGGGAAAAGCTGCAGATGTAGTGGTCGGTGTC